>JADZDP010000031.1 GCA_020850995.1 Deltaproteobacteria bacterium | reverse complement strand
GGTGGCGCCACCGTTGTAGCAGATGGCGAGCTCGTTACCGGCGAGGCCCGTGGCATCAGCGACCACCTGCGTGACGGAGCCTTGGGCGGTGTCGATGGTCAAGGTCGCCCAGCCGAAGGTGCCGTTCCCCGGCAGGTAAGGGCCCGCGAACGGACAACTCAATCGTCCTCGCGAGCGATCCATTGTCGCTGGCGGCGTCGCGTCCTCGGTCCGTGGCGACGGCCACGGCCCTGCGGGGCTCCTTGCCATCGACGCGCCTCGCTCGCGATCACCGATCGACTTGTCCGTTCGCGGGCCCTAAGTGAGGGCCGGGCTCAAGTGGCGCTTGACGGGCGCGCTCGGTGGTCGTGCCCAGCGGGGCCATCGCCAGCCATGCGGCGCGTGCCTCAGCGCCACGCCTCGTGTGCGCCTCGCTTGATGAGCGCCTCCAGGTCGTCGCAGCCGCCGATGCTCTGCTGATCGACGAAGAGCTGCGGCACCGTGCGCCGGCCGGTCGTCGCCACCAGCCAGGCGCGCGCGGCGGGATCCTCCGTGACGTCGACCTCGGTGAAGGCGAAGCCGTTCCCCGCGAGCAGTTGCTTTGCCTTCACGCAATAGGGGCAGTAGGTCGTGGTGTAGATGGTGATCGGCTTCACGGCGCGTCCTCCCTTCGTCCCTCGACGACAGTGTGCGGTTCTCCTGTGCAAACGCAAGGCGCGCCCTGCGCCGGCCCGGCATACGACGATCGCGCGAGCTACGACCCTCGCCCGACCCGCTAGCAGCGTTCCCGGGTGAGGGGTCAGGCGATGAGACGACGATTCGGATCGATGCTGGTGGCGACGTGGGTCGCGGCGATCGCTGGTGCCGCCGGGGCGTGTCTCCATGACGTCGACGGAGGCGACCCGGGCTTCGATCCCAAGGCCCCCTCGGTGCTCGACGATGGCCTCATCTTCGGCCCCGTCGATTGGGCTGACGCGGCGAGCCTGCCCGCGGGCTCCGTCGAGCGGCGCGCCGCCAACGCGGCCGGCTACGTGTTCATCCCGGTCAGCTCGTCGCGTTGCAGCGGCTTCCTCATCGCGCCCGACGTGGTGATGACCAACCACCACTGTGTGCCGGACGCCGCGCACGCGGCCGGCGTCATCGTCAACTTCCAGTTCGAGACCCAGTGGCGCCAGGAGGGCGTCGTGCGCTGCGAGCGCTTCCTCGGCGCCGACGCGACCCTCGACTACGCGCTGGTCGGTTGCACTGGGCGCCCCGGTGATCGCTACGCCGTGCTCGAGCTCGACGACGCGCCGGTGGCGGTGGGCGCCGCCATCACCATGCTGCACCAGCAGTGCGACTGGACCACCACGCCCGACTGCGAGCCCACCAAGAAGCTCTCACCGGGCACCATCACCGAGGTCGGGGCCCGCGATGTCGCGCACCGCGCCGATAGCTTGGGCGGCAGCAGCGGCGGCGCCATCGTGCGCGCGGGCACCACGAGCGTCGTGGCCATCAACAAGTCCCACGCGCTGCCCGACCCCGCCCACGGGTTCGCTGGCGCCAACTACGGCACGCCCATGAGCGCCATCGTGCCGCACCTGCGCGCGCACTTCCCCGCCGTGTTGCCGACCTGCGCGTCCTTGCCTGGCAGTGAGACCATCCTCGACGAGGACCACGCCTGCCTCACGCTCAGCGGGGGCCCCGGCGTGGCCGCGGTCGAGGGCTCGGGCCACGGCGGCGACCTGGTGCGCTTCGACACGCTCGTTGAGGCAGCGGGCGCCACGTCGACGGCGAGCGCCGAGTGGCGCCTCCGCGTGGCGCAGGGCGGCGAGTACCGCCTGTCGGCGTTCGTCGACGCGGCCATCCCCACCACGCGGCACGCGCGCTACCGGCTCACGCGCGGCGCGCAGAGCGCGGTGGTCGAGGTGGATCAAGCCGCGGTGGCCGAGAGCGGCTTCGTCGCGCTCGGCACCTGGGCCTTCGACGCCAACGCCGAGGTGCGCCTGCGTCTCGACGCCGTCACGGGTGAGGCCGGCGCCGTGCTCGTGGTCGACGCGTTGCGGGTCGAGCCCATCTCGCTCGCGCCGCCGCCGTGTCCGCGTGTGCGCGTGACCGCGTCGTCGACGCTGAACGTGCGGCCGCAGCCAGACACCGCGCACGGCGCGGTGGGAACCCTCGCCGCCAACGAGGTGGTCGCGCGGCTGCAGACCGGCACCGGCGAGCTCGTGCGCGGGACGGCCGAGTGGCACCGGATCGAGAAGCCGGGGCTGACCGGGTGGGTCTCGGCGGCGTGGACCGTGTGCGAGCCGTAGCGGGGCCCGGCGCACCTCGTCGGCGCCGGCCAGCGGCGCGACGCGGCAGGCGTCATGGCGGCCTGCTACACTAGCTCGCCGTGACCAGCGCCAACCGTCGCACCTTGCCCTCACGCGTGGAGGTGCACCTCGTCACGGGCGCCGTCGTCGAGGGCGTCATCGACGGCTTCGCGCCCGGCGATGACACGCTCGCCCTCGTGGTCGACGCCATGAGCCGGCCCGAGCCCACCGACAACATCGCGTGGCTGGTGTTCCCACAGCACGCTCGCGCAGCGCCGTCGGACCCCGCCGGCGCCGAGGTGTTCCGCGTGCAAGTAGCCGGCGGTCACTCGCTGCTGGTGCGAGCGCAGCCCACCGACGTGAGCTCGGCAGCGGGCTTCTTCGCCACCATGGCCGACGCGAGCCGACCGGGCGCCGAGCTGTACATCTTCGCGCACGCCGTGAACGCCGCGGAGCGCGACGGCGCCATCGCCGCGTCGCTTGCCGCCGAGGGGTTGCTCGATGCCGGCAGCCCGTCCCCCCCGCAGGTGGAGACCAAGCGCACCCCAATCGCGGTCGCGCTCTCGGAGCTGCGGCGCTCCGATCGCCCGGCCATCGACGAGGCGGTGCTGGCGCAACGGCGCAAGAAGATGCGCCTCGGCGACGTGCTGGTGGAGTCGGCCTACGTCACGCAGGCGGAGATCGAGCTCGCGCTCGCCGAGCAGAAGCGTCGCCCGGGCAAGCGCCTGGGCGAGGTGCTCGTCGAGGTGGGCATCCTGTCGGAGATCGACTTGGCGCGCGCGCTCTCCACCAAGTTCCAGATCCCGCTCGTGGATCTCGATCTGGTCGAGCTCAACGCCGCTGCGCGCAAGGCGGTGCCGCGCGAGATCATGTCGAAGTACGGCGTCTTGCCCGTCGACATCGACACCAACGTGCTCACCGTGGCCATCTCCGATCCGCTGGTGACCGACGCCATCGACATGCTGCGCTTCCAGAGCCGGCTGCGCATCCGCGTGGTGCTGGTGACCGAGAGCCAACTGCGGCGCGTGATAGCCGAGTCACTGCGCGAGGGGACGACCTCGGCGAGCCCCAAGGCGCCGGCGCACCGCGCGCCGGCATCGGTGGCACACGCCACCATGCGCGCGCCGATCACCGATGGCGCCGGCGACCAGGGACGCGACCCCGACGGTGTCGTGCGCATCGTGAACCAGCTCATCCTCAACGCGTGGCAGCGCGGCGCCTCCGATGTCCACATCGAGCCGAGCGGCGATGATCGCCCGGTCAAGGTGCGCTTTCGCATCGACGGCCGCTGTATCGACGCGCAAGAGATCGCAGGCAAGCACCGCAGCGCCCTGGCCGTGCGCCTGAAGGTCATGGCCAACCTCGACATCGCCGAGCGGCGCCGACCGCAAGACGGCAAGCTCCGCATCGCGGCCCCCGATGGCCGCGCCATCGACCTACGCGTCACCACCATTCCCACCGTCGACGACAACGAAGACTTCGTCCTGCGCATCCTGCTCGGCACGCGCGCCATTGGCTTCGATGAGCTGCTGCTGTCGCCGGCGAACTCCGAGGCGGTGCGCTCGTGGCTCGCGCTCGATCACGGGCTGATCTTGTGCGTGGGCCCCTCCGGCGTGGGCAAGACCACCACCGTGCACGGCATGCTCTCCACCCTCGACACCACCGAGCTCAAGGTGTGGACCGCCGAGGATCCGGTGGAGATTGTGGCGCCCGGTATTCGGCAGGTGCACGTGCAGCCGAAGATCGATCTCAGCTTTGCGGCCGCACTGCGCAGCTTCCTACGCGCCGATCCCGACGTCATCATGATCGGTGAGATGCGCGACGTAGAGACCGCGGCGCTCGCCGTCGAGGCGTCGCTCACCGGCCATCTGGTGCTGTCGACGCTGCACACCAAGAGCGCGGTCGACACGGTCGCGCGCCTGCTCGACATGGGGCTCGAACCGTTCACCGTCGCCGACGCGCTCTCGGGCGTGCTGTCGCAACGCTTGGTGCGCAAGCTGTGCACCGAGTGTCGGAGCGCCGAGACGCCGACGGAGGATGAGCTCGAGTCGCTGTCGCGTTTGGTGGGGCCCGAGGTGCTGGCGCGCGCGCGCGCCGCCGTCGGTAACGAGGTGCGCACCTGGCGCGCGCCGGGTTGCCAGGCGTGCGGCCAGACGGGCTACGCCGGGCGCATCGCGATCCACGAGACCCTGACCGTCAACGACGCGCTGCGGCCGCACATCGCGCGCCGCGCCTCGGGTGACGAGCTGCGGCGCGCGCTGGCGGGTGCCAGTGTCAGCCTGCGGGAAGACGGGCTGGCCAAGGCCTTCGTCGGACACACCGACGTGCGCGAGGTCCTCGCGGTCAGCTGACCGGCGTGGCGCGCGCGTACCTGCTGCACGGGCGCGTCACTTGCCGAGCAAGCTCTTGGCGGCGTCCATGGCCTTCTCCTCGTTCGACTTCTTCCCCTTCTTTTTGTCCTTCTTCTTGTCGTCCTTCTTGTCCTTGTTCTTGTCGTCGCCTCCGCCGAAGAAGTCATCGACGGCGCCCGTGAGCGCGTCCTTGCCGGCCGCGGCGACCAGCGCCGTCACCAGCTTGCCGACGTCGATGCCCGACACCTTGGGCTTGTCCCAGGTGCCACCGATCTTGAGCGGCACGGGCACCGCCTCCTTCACCTTGATCTTGTTGCCGGTGAGCTTGGCGACGGTGGCGGGAGAGAGCTGCAGCGTGGAGGTGAAGTCCATGCCGGCGTCCATGCCCGCCGAGCCGGTGATGTTCATCTTGCCGAGCGGCGTGTCGGCGTCGATGGGTTTGTCGAGCTTCATGCGCCCGCCGAGGAACTTGGTGAGCGCCGTGAACCCTTGCAGGCTCAGGCCCTTCTCGGTCGAGGCCGCGCCGAGCTTCATGCCGGGGAGCTTGCCGGTCTTGTTGACCGCCTCGCCGATGGGGCCGAGCAGGTCGAGGGTGCTGATGGACAGCGACTTGAACTTCATCTCGGCTGGGCCCTCCGCCGAGATGGCGAAGTCGCCGGCGGCGAGCCCGCGGCCCTTCAGCTCGAGCTTGGGCGAGATGGCGCCCGAGAAGATGCGCCCAAGCCCGGTTTGTTCGGCCATGGCGGCGCCGAAATCGATGTCCTTGCCAGCGAGCTTGAGGTCGTAGCCGGTACGCTCGGCGGGCAGATCGACGGCGCTGCCGGTGGCGATCATGGTGCCGCCGTAGATGCCGAACTCGAGCGTGTCGAAGCTGAGCTTGCCGCGCGTCATGGTCAGCGCACCCTTGAAGTTGGTGACCGGGATGCCCTTGACGATGGCGCGCGCGGCGTTGAGCGAGCCCTTGCCGTTGACGTCGGCGAGCAGGGCGCGCGTGTCTTTCGAGAGGCCGTGCGGGTTGTCGCTCTTCTTCTTCTTGGTCGTGGCGTCGGTGTCGGACGAGAACGCCTCGCGCAGCTTGTCGACGTTGAGCTTGTCAGCCGTCAGGTTGAGGTTGAAGCGCGGCTTGTCGAGGTTCTCGACGTCGATCTGACCCTTGAGCGCGCTGTCGGCGGCGGTGAGGCTGTCGATCTTGATGCCGGCCTTGACGGTGGCGCTCTTCCTGGTGTCGCCCGACAGCGCGAGCGAGCCCTTGAAGCGCCCGCCAGCAGGCAGGTCGGCCGCGCTGGCAGACAGGCCGCGCACGTCGTCGAAGGCGAGGTCCACCTGCGAGAGCTTCACGTCGAGCGTGGGCTCCGACAGGTTCTTCACGTTGACGTCGCCGGTGATGCGCGACGAGCCAAAGGCCACGCTGAGCCCGCGCGCGTCGACCGCCAAGGTCTCGCTGGAGGTGCCGCCGGCGAGCTTGACGGTGCCCGACAAGCGCCCACCTGCGGGCAGCTTCGAAGCGCCCGGCACCGTCTGGCGCAGGTCGTCGAACCCGAGCTGCACCTGACCGAGGTCGATGTCGAGGCGCGGCGTGTCCTTGTCGAGGTCGGCGATGCTGCCGCGGCCCGTGAGCGTGCTGCGGCCGACGGCGAGCACCAGCTTGGAGAAGTCGGCGCGCTCCTTGGTGCGCTTGGCGACGGCGTCGAGGCGCAAGGGCAGCCCGGCGGGCTTCGACAGCGTGGTGCTGCCGTCGTCGCCGCGCTTGGTGACGCTGAGCCCATCGAGGTTGGCCAGCACCGTCAGGTCGACGTCGCTCCCCTGGGGCTGCGCCTTGATGACGACAGAGCCGGCGCCGCGCACCGTGGTGGCCGCCAGGTTGAGATCGAGCGCGCGCATGTCGAGCACGGCGTCGGCGATCTGTTTACCCCCGTCGGACTGGGCCTTCACCTTGAGCTCCACGGTGCCGTCGACGCGCTGCCCCTTGCCGATGGCGTCCGCGAAGGGCGGCGCCAGGCTCTTGAGCGACGCGAGCTGCACTGGCCCGCTGGCGATATCGGCCAGCAGCGGCGCGCCCTTGTCGGTGGGCAGCGAGAGCGTGCCGGAGATCTTGGCCGTGTCCACCACCAGCTCGAGCTTGTCGATGTCGAGGGCGCCCTTCTTGCGCGTACCGTGCAGCGCGAGGTTGAGCGGCCGGCCGGTGGGCTTGTCGATCAGCGACGCCGTGGCCTCGGCCGCCGTCTTCCCCTCCGGCACGTCGAGGTAGCGCACGCGCGCGGCGTCGAGGTTGACGCTCAGATCGAGGGCGTCGCCGGCGGTGCTCAGGTGCGCCTGCAGCGGCCCGTCGATCTTGGCTTCGTCGGGCAGGCCGCGCAGCGAAGGAGGCAGCGCCTGCAAGAGCGCCGCCACGTCCTGTGCGCTCGCTTTCACGTCGGCCTTTTCGAGGCCGGCCAAGCCGCTCCCCTTGGCCTCGAGCGTGGCGGCGACGTCGAGCCCGCTGCCCTTGAGCGTGAGCTTCTTCACCAGGGTGCGCTGTGCCTTCTCGTCGAGCTCGAGCGCGAGCTCGACGTCGGCAGACAAGGGGCGCCCCCGTGGAGCCCCGGCGCGCTCGGCGGCGGTGGCCATGGGCGAGAGCGCGTCGCGCAGCACCAGCTCGCGCGCGTTGATGGTGCCTTCGACGGTGATGCGCTGGGCGCCGTCTTTGACGGAGGCCGTGAGCGCCGTGCGCAGGGTGCCGCGCACGGGCGCCGGCACGTCGGCGGGCACCAGCGCGCCCCAGGCGCCCAGATCGACGTCCATGAGCTTGGCCTCGGCCTCGAGGTCGGGCAGGGGATCGAAAGAGAGATCCTTCGGCAGCACCGCGAGCCGCGCCTTGACGTCGATGGGACTCTGCTGGGCGCCGTCGCGCAGCATGGCGTGCAGCGACACCGTCAGCGGATCGCCCAACACCACGTCGCTGGTCTGGATGTCGAGGTCGTAGGCCTGCAGCGGTCGCCCCACCACCTTGTCGTCGAGCTCGAGCACACCGTCGGTGATGGACACCTCGGCGATGCGCGCGCCTGCCAGGAACGAGGTGTCGGACTTCTCCGTGGGCGCGCCCTCGTCGGCCGCCAGCTTGTCGAGCACGTCTTGGAAGTCCCAACGCCCGTCGGCGTCGCGCGCGGCGCGCAGCTGCAGCCCTTGCACGCCGAAGCGCTCCACGTGCAGGTCGCGGCCGAAGGTGAGCAGGGCGCGGGCCAGCGAGAAGCGCACGTCGACGGCGCCGATGGAGAGCGCCGGCTGCTTGCCGGGCAACCCTGCCACCTGCACCTGCTCGACGCGGGCCTTGAGCTGCGCGCCGAGCGACGCGCTCACCTTGCCCGCGCTCACCTCGCGGCCGATCTTCGTCGACACCTCCTTCAGGAGCTGGTCCTTCTTGTCGTTGACGAGCTGCTCCGGATCAATCAGGAGCAGCGCGCCGACAACGACGAGGACGAGGACGCCGACCACCGCCCCGAGGGCGATCAGGATCTTCTTCTTCATTCGCCGCGGTATACGGTATGAGCAGCGCAGGTGCGAGGTGGTGACATGCGGACCGTGAAGTGCGTGAAGCTCGGCAAGGAGGCCCCCGGCCTCGAACGGGCGCCGTTCCCCGGCGCGCTTGGCAAGCGGATCCTCGACGAGGTCTCGGCCGAGGGCTGGGAGCTGTGGCTCGAGCACCAGAAGATGCTGATGAACGAGTACCGCATCGACCTGTCCGACAAGTCGTCGCGGCAGATCCTCAAGCAGCAGTGCGAACAGTTCTTCTGGGGGCCCGGCAGCAGCGCGCCACCGGACTTCGTGCCGGAGCGCAAGTAGCCGTGCACGCGTCGTTTCTGGGGTTTCGAGCGTACCCGCGAGCGTGCTAGATCGGCCCCATGAAGCGCGCGGTGTTGGTGGTGGTCAAGGGCAAAGACTTCGGTCGCTCGATCGTGGTCAACGTCGGCCACTGCGTGATGATCGGCCGAAGCCAGACGCTGGTGGGCGCCACCGGCATGATCACGCAGCACTCGGCCCACAAGCTCACCGACGAGGATGAGAAGACCGTCGCGCGCCACCTGAAGATCCGCGCGTCGCCACAGAAGCAGGGCGCGCGCGCGTTGCTCACCAGCTTCGAGCGCGACATGGACGTGGGCCTGCAAGACGACGCGGTCAGCCAACGCCACACCATGATCTTCGTCGACGAGGCGGGCGCCTCGCTGCTCGACATGGCGTCGACCAACGGCACCTTCCTGAACGGCAAGCGCACCAGCTCCTCGGAGCTCTCGCTCGGCGACCTGGTGCGCATCGGCGAGACGCGCATCGAAGTGCGCGGCTGAGCCGCTGCTCGTTGACCTCGTGGCCAGGCGCTTCGCGGATCAGCACCGACGCACGTGAGAACAGGGACTAGATACCCTTCGGCGTCGTCGGCACGGTCGCCGCCAGGGCGCGCAGGCGGGTGAGCTTGGCCGCGACGTCGGCCGGCAGGGCCCCGCCGCTGTTGCCGAGGTAGTCCTCCTTGAGCGCACGCTCGAGGCGCTCGAAGCACTCGCCGGCCAGCAGGGAGTGGGGCGCGGCCTCGATGCAGGCCTCGTCGTAGGTGGCGTACAGCGCCCAGATGTCGACGTCCTTGAGCTTCTCGTAGGCGAGGCCGAGGCCGGCCAGCGCGACCGCGCGCACGGGTGCGGGCGGATCACGCGCCAACAGCTCGTGCAGCGCCGCGGTGGCGCGCAGGTAGAGCACGTCGGCGCCGCTACCGTCGGGCGTGCGCTCGAGGCCGGCCGCCTCGTCGAGCAGGCGCTGCGCTTGGGCCTCGAGCTCGGCCAGCGAATCGGGCTTGGGCTTCTCGGCGGCCCAGCGGCGCAGGCTGCCGCGCCAGCCCACCGCGTCCTGCCACAAGGGCTGCGCGCCGGGCGTGGCGAGCACGCGCTCCACCAACGCCAGCGCGCCCTGCGGGTCGCGCGCCACACGCACGTCGAGCACCATGGCGCGCTTGACGGCGCGCTCCCACAAGAGCGGCTCACGCTCGGCGAAGCGCTCGTCGGCCACGGCGGCGCGGTAGGCGATGCGCGCCTCTTGAAAGCGGCGCGTGGCGGCGAGCACGTCGGCGCGCAGCCATGCGGGCAGCTTGCTGTCGACGGGCGCAAGGCTGGCTCGCGGCCGGGGCGCGCCTCGGTCGGTGCGCGTGTGACAGCCGATGCAGGTGGCGGCCACCACGAACGCCGCGTCGCGCAAGCGCTCGCCGTCGCGCTTGCTGAGCTCCGCCACCGAGGCCTCGAGCTCGCTCGACAAGAGCGCCACCGTGGGATCTCCGTCGGGCAGTCGGCGGCTCGTGGCGACCCCGTGCGCCAAGGCCGCGAGCGCGCGCGTGTGCTGGCGCAGGCGCTCGTCACGCGCGGCGCGCGCCGCGACGTCGGTGGGCGTGGGCATCGCCACTTCCGGCAAGAGCGCGGCGATCGACACCGCCAGCGCGTCCATGCGCGCGACCCAAGCGGCGTCGAGCTCGGGCTTCTGCGGCGCGGGGTTCGCGGCGGGGTCGGCGGACGCCAGGAGCACGAGGAGGGGGGCGAGCGCAAGCATGGGGTGAGCGTAGCGGCGAGGCGCCGCCGAGGCCAACGGCGTCACGGGGGTGTGCGTGAGCGCGCAACCGGGCAGCTCCGCGCCGCGCTCCGTCGAGGACGACGCGTGTAGAGTGGCGCCGATGATGCCCCGCACCGAGCGCGTGTTGTTGGCTCGGGCGCTCGCCTTGGCGGGGCGCCCGCTCGGCGACATCGCCACGGGCAGCGAGGCCCGTGGCAAGGGTGCGGCGGGGGCGCTGGTGGAGCGCGCGCTCGGCATCGCGCCGTCGTCACGGCCAGAGCCCGACCTGCCGGCGCTCGGCATCGAAGTGAAGACGCTGCCGGTGGTGGGCGGGCGCTTGGTCGAGTCGACCTGGGTGTGCAGCGCAGCGCCCGCGGCCCTGGCACAGGAGACCTGGGTGAGCTCGCGGGTGCGCGCCAAGCTCGCGCGCGTCTTGTTCGTCCCCGTCGACGCCAGCGCGACCTCGCTGGCGGAGCGCCGCATCGGCACCGCCTTCCTGTGGAGCCCCAGCGCCGCCGACGAGGCGCTCGTGCGCGGCGATTGGGAGGACCTGGCGGACCTGGTGGCTCGCGGGCTAGCGTCGGTCATCAGCGCGCGGCGCGGCCGCGCCTTGCAGCTCCGTCCCAAGGCCCGCGACGCACGCCAGCGCCGGCGCGCGCGCACCGCGGACGGTGACGAGTACTGGGCGCGTCCCCTCGGCTTCTACCTGCGCCGCGCCTTCGTCCAGCGCGTCGTCGACGGGGTGTTCCCCCCCGACGTCGAGGATCAGCCCTCGCGCAGCTGATCGTAGGCGCTGGCGAGCTGCTCGCTCGCCGTCATTCCCGCCTGCACCGACTGCTGCACGGCGCTCTGTTTGGCGCGGTAGCGGGTCATGATGTCGCCGGCCTCTCGGTTGCTGATGCGGCCATCGCTGGCGTCGACCTTCAACTGCTCCAGCGACGCGATGTTGCCGTCGAGGGCGCTCACCAGTGTGTCGACCTCGGTGCGTTGGCTGCGCTTGGCCTGCAAGAGCGCCTCTTCGCCCGGCGTGCGGTTGGGGCGCGCGCTCAGGTCCTTGATCTCGGCGTCGATCTCCCCACCGACGCGCTGTACCGCTTCCTTGCGCTCCTGGTGGCGCGCGATCACGGCATCGGCGTCGGTGCGAACGCGCTTGCGGTCGACCTTGGCGTCGAGCCCGCCCACGCCGTCGTCGAGGAGGCCCTGGCGCACGTCGTTGAGCGTGCGCGTCTGCGCGTTCGAACGCGCAATGCTCTGGTCGATGGCCTTGGCGTCGAGCGGCTTGGGCCCGTTGTTCGACGCGAGGCCGAGCTTGGGCTTGCCAGCGTTCTTCTTGGTCGCGGCCGACGCGTTGCTGGTGCTCGGGGCGACCGGCGCGTTGGCGTTGTCCGTGGTCGTGGGCTTCCAGTCCTCGGCGCGCACCGCGCCGGCCGGCAGCTTGACGACGTCGCCGGGGCGAATGAGGTCGGGCTTGGCGCGGAACTTCTCGTTGCCGGGCGTGTCGAGCAGCTGCTCCAGCGTCACCGGCGAGCCGTCGGAGTTCTTGTGCGCCGATGCGATCTTGGTCAGCCAGTCGCCCTTCTTCACGGTCACCGAGTCGCCCGCCGGCAGGGTCTTGCCCTCGACAGGGGCGGGCACGTTGGTGGCGCTGGCGGACAGCTCGGCGCGGCTCGCGTTGCCGGCACCCTGCTCTTGGCTCACCGCCTCGAGCGCCATGGCGACCGCGGCGTCGGCGCCCCGTCCCTGGGTGGCCGCAGCCACCGCAGCAACGTCGGTGGCCTGGGTGGCCGCGCGCAACTGCTCGGTCTCTTCCTCGGTGAAGGCCAGGCTGCCATCGGCCTCGGTGTTCATGGCCGCGTCCTTGGTGGCGCGCAGGGTGTCGACGCGGTCACGCAACACGCTGGAGGTGGCGTCGAGCGCGTCGGCCTGTTGTCGCTTGGCCTCGAGCAGGAGCTCCTCGCCAGGGGTGCGATCCTCCTTCCCCTCGAGGCCCGCGATCTCGTCGCCGACGCGGGAGCGCGTGGCCGCGATGTTCTCCATCTCGGTGACGAGGCCGTCCATGCCCTTGACCGCGGTGTAACCGACGCGCGCCGCATCCATGAAGCCGAGCTCCGACGCCTCGAGCTGCTCGATGGGCAGGCGCGCGTTCATCGCGGCGACCAGTCCTGCTTCTCGGCTCTGCGCCATCTGCCTGGCCTGCGCGCGCGCCTCGGGGCTGGCGGTCTTCTTGGCGGCAGTCTCCGCCTGGTCCGCCGTGGTGATCGCCTGGTCGAGCTGGCCGGCCACATCGCGCGCGTCATCGACCGACATGGCGCCCGACGATGCCAGGCCCTCGAGGCCGTTGGCCGCCACGTTGCGCGCATTGTCGGACTTGCGCACGTCGAGTCGCTCGTCCTTCGGGCGCAGCGCGGTGGTGGGGCGGGAAGTGACGGTGTTGTTGGCCATGCGGTCCTCGTCGGGAAGAGGAGGAGCATACGCCGAGGCGTCGATCGGCACTATGGAGGGCACCGGCCATCGTCGGCCGGCGTTCGGAGGGCGATGCGCAGGGTCGCATCCGGACGCGCCCGGCCCCGCGACGCGTCGCGGCGCTCGTGCGCACGATCACGCGCCGTGCACCACGCCCACCGCGGACGTGGGTGGGGGCCCGATCCCGTTCGCAGGCCGGGGGCGGGTCTGCGTCAGCATCTCCGGGACGATCATCGCAATCGGATTGCGCGCCACGCGATTCTGGCGCCTGCAACGGTCAGGAGCGTTGATCGGGCGCGGGCTTGGTCTCGGCCAAGATCCTCCCGTCGCGCGCTCGGTCCATTCCGACAGAGAAGGCCCTCCGCTGCATCTTGACCTCGTGGCCAGGCCCTCCTCGGATCAGTGCCGATGCAAGTGAGCTCTGGGATCAGAGGGCGTACTGCTTCTTGATCGCCATCGCGAGCTGGTCGACGCGCCGGGCCGCCGCCTCGATCTCGCGCCCCTCGGCAGCAACCTCGGTGAGCTTGGCGGTGTCGCCCGCCGACATGGAGGTGGCGAGCTTGTCGAGCATGGCAACGCCTTGGTCGAGCGAGCGCAACAGCGCGGCGCGGTACTCGAGGCAGGGCTGCGGCGCGTCGATCTGCGCGACGCGCGCCCGGAGCCGCACCTGATCGTCGCGCATGGCGCGGACGCCCGTGCCGGACAGGTCTTGCAGCGTCTGCAGCGCCGTTTTGTTGGCGTCTTCGAAGTCCTTGGCCGACGCGAGCTCGAGCTCAATCGTCGCGAGATAGTTGCGGACACCCTCGCGTTCAGCGTCGGGCCGCGCTTGCTCAGGCACCGGCGCGGTGAGCGGCGCGGCGATCGGCGGTGGCTCGGGCGCCGCAGGAGGTGGGTCGGCGATGCTCGGCGCAACCGGTGGCGGCGAGGTGGGGGGAGCGATTGGGGTGGGCGTCGGCGGTGCTGCGCCGATCTCGCCAGCGCTGGCACCCGGTGGCTCGGCGGGCGACGCCGCGCGCCCGAGCTGGAACGCCAAGGCGATCGCCAGGACGAAGATCAGCGCCGCCGCGCTCGCGATCGCCCAGCGGGGTACAGCGACGTCGCTCACCGCGCGACCCTAGCGCGATTCCGGGCATCGGTGAACATGGCCTTCCCGGACCTGCTCTTTGTCCCGCTCCCGGTCGCGCGACGGCATCCGCCGGGGACGCCTCGCCTGCGCGCAATTCGGGAGCGGCGAGCCCGTCAGCGCTCGTTGGCGCCGCTGCGACCGAGCGCGAGAGCAGGCGCGCGCCCCGGCGTCGCGCCGATCACCACGCGGCGCGCTCGCTGTAGGCTGCGCCCGTGCCGCCGCCAAACCGCCGCCGCCCGCCGCCGGGGCCACCCAAGCGCCCACCGCCTCACCCCAAGGCGCAGAACCCGCCCGAGCACAAAGTGGCAGGAAAGAACGCGTGCCGCGCGCTGTGGCGCGCCCGCCCCGACGACGTGCGGCGCGTGTACGTCACCGAGGCACAGGTGGCCCACTTCGGCGATGTGCTCAAGGAGTGCGCGCGGCGCCGCATCGCCTACCACGTCAAGACCGACGCAGACCTCGACCAGATCGCCGAGACCGTGCACCACGATGGCGTCCTGTTCATCGCTCGCGCGTTGCCGGCCAAGCGCCCCGCCGACGTTGTCGGCTGGGCGTCGCGGGTCCGGGGCCCGGCGGCGCTGGTCATGCTCGAGCACGTGAAGAACCCGCACAACCTCGGCGCCATCCTGCGGGTATGCGCGCACTTCGGCGTGCCCTTCCTGCTGGCGGCCGGCGACACGGCGGCGCTCTCGCCCGCCGCCCTGCGCACCGCCGAGGGTGGCGCCGAGCACTGCGCGCTCATCCCGTGCGGCAGCGGGCTCGAGCTGCTCGAGACCCTGCGCGCCCTCGGCTTCGTGGTGGTGGCGACGTCGAGCCACACCGACATCTCGGTGGCCAGCGAGCTGCCAACGCGCGCGGTGGTGCTGTTTGGCTCGGAGGGCGAAGGCCTGTCGCAGCGGCTGGCGGAGCGCGCCGACATCGCCGTGCAGATCCCTGGCAGCGGCGCGCTCGAGAGCCTCAACGTGGCGTGCGCGTCATCGGTGGTGCTGTGGGAGCTGTGGCGTCGACGGGGGTGAGACATGTGGCGTGATCAACTCTTGGGGACGGCGACGGTGGTGGTCGCGCTGCTCGCCGCCGGCTGCCCCGATGGCTGCGGCGCCAAGCCGTCGACGCCGCGCGACCAGCGACTCGAGGCACCGCTCGAGCGCAAGCCGCTCGAGCTCGCGCCCTTGCCGCAGCCACCAGCCGTGACGACGACGCCGGGGGCGTTCCCCGGGATCCCCGAGGGTCCGCTCGCCGTGGTGGTGGCGCGCCCGCAGGGCGACGCGCGCGCCGACGTGCGCCCGGCCATCACCTTCAACAAGCCCATCGCCGCGCTCGGCGACACGCGCCCACCAGCGGGGTTCACCCTGACGCCCGCGATCAACGGCGAGTGGCGCTTTATCGGCTCGTCGTCGGTGGAGTTCGTCCCCGAGGGGCTCTTGCCCTTCGCAACGACCTTCGAGGTGGGCGTGCCGGCAACGCTCACCGGGCTCGACGGCAGCACGCTCGCGGCCCCATACGCCTTCCGCTTCGAGACCCTGCAGCCGCGGCTCGCCGGCACCACGCCAGAGCAGGGGTGGCGTTGGCTGCCCCCCGAGCCCACCATCGGGCTCACCTTCAACCAGCCCGTGCAGGACATGGAGAAGCATGTTCGCCTGCACGTCGACGGCAAGGGCGAGCCCTACCGTGTGGCCGCCGTCGTCGACGTGGAGGGCGAGCGCGCCGCCAAGCTCAAGCGCAAGCCCGCGCCACCGTCGGCATGGGGGCACGAGACGCGCTACGAGATCACGCCCACCCGCGCGCTGCCCAAAGGTGCCACCGTGGTCGTCGAGGTGCAGCAGGGCCTGCGCGGCGCCCAGGGCCCGCGCACCGCCGAGCCCACGCGCCGCTCGTTCGCGGTGGCGGGACCGATGCGCTTCACGGGCGTGCGCGCGTGCACCTTCGACGACGGCCCCTGTCCCTACGGGCCGGTGGTGCTGTCGTCGACCAACGAGCCCGAGCTCGACTCGCTGCTCAAGCACGTGCGCTTCGAGCCCCCGGTGGTGTTCGACGCCGACGACAGCTCGACCCGCACCAGCGTGGAGGACGGCGGGCGCGCCATCCTGTCTGCGCGCCTGCGGCCCGGCACGCGTTACCAGGTGATCGTCGAGGCCGGCGTGGTGGACGCGCTTGGTCAGGCCGCGCCCGCGTTCGCCGGCAGCGTGCAGCTCGCCGACGTCGAGGCCGGCCTGCGCGTGCCGCAGTACCTGGCGCTGGTGGAGCGTGGACCGGACGCGTCCTTCCCGGTTGAGGCGGTCAACGTGCGCGCCGTGCACGCGCGCGTCGATCGCCTCGACGTGCCGCAGCTCGCACTGGCCCTGAACGACGAGCGCTGGGCCGGCGCCGGCGACGTGGTCACGCGCCTCGTCGACACCGCGAGCGCGCGCAACGTGGGGGTGCGCAAGCCGCTGCCCTTGGCGGAGCTGTTCTCGCCCGGCGCGCCGCAGCTCTTCCGGCTCAGGCTGAGCGCGCCAGAGGCAAAGCTGGAGGAGCCGAGCGTGATTGGGCAGGTCACGAACTTGGCAGCGCACGCCAAGCTCGGTGTCACCTCGAGCGTGGTGTGGGTGACCTCGGTGAGCGGCGGCGCGCCGGTGCCCGGCGCCGCCGTGCGCTTGTGGGACGAGCGAGGACGCGAGCTGGCCAAGGGGGTCAGCGACGGCGACGGCGTGGCACGTCTGCCCGGCATCGAGGATCTCCTGCCGCCGCCGCAGGGCGAGCGGCGCTGGAGCCCGCCCTTCGTGCTCGCCTCTGCCGAGAAAGACGGTGACCTGGGCGTGGTCGCCTCGGGCTGGAACGCCGGGGCGTCGCCCTGGGACGCGGGCATCGCCACATCGTGGGAGGGGGACCAGCCGCAGCCCTTCGGCATGCTCGTGAGCGAGCGCGGCATCTATCGCCCTGGTGACGACGTGCACGTCAAGGGGCTCGTGCGCATGCGCCGCCGCGGTGAGCTCAAGGCGCCGGCGCTCGACTCCGAGCTGCAGCTCTCGTTGATCGCGGGCTGGGGCCAGGAGCCGCTGCAGAAGCTGCGCGTGCCGCTGTCGCGCTTCGGCACCTTCACGGCGCGCTTCCGCGTTCCCGAGGGCGGCAAGCTCGGCTGGTATCGCGTGGTGGCCAGCGCGACCATCGAGGGCAGCGAGGTGCGCCTCGACGCCGGCTTTCGCGTCGAAGAGTATCGCGCGCCCAAGTTCAAGGTCGACGCGAGCGCGCCCAAGGCAGCGCTCTTCGCGGGCGACACCCTCGAGCTCGACGTGGCCGCGCGCTACCTGTTCGGTGGCGGCATGGCCGGCGCGCCGGTGGAGGCGCACGCGTTCCGCGAGACCTTCGCGTTCGCGCCTCCCGGGCACGAGCAGTTCGCCTTCGGCGCGCAGGTGTGGGGCTTCGACGACGCCGAGCCGGGCATCTCCTCCGACTTCCTGGCGCGCACCAGCGGCCGCATCGGCGTCGACGGCACCGCTCGTCTGGCGCTCGGCACCGCCGAGCCCTGGGGCGCGCGCACCGTGCGCGTGACGCTCGAGGCCGAGGTCGAGGACGTGAGCAAGCAGCGCGTCGCCAACCGCGCCGTGGTGGTGGTGCACCCCGCGAGCGCGTACGCGGGCGTGCGCGTGCCCGGCGGCTTTGGCGAGGTGGGCAAGAGCATGCCGATCGAGCTCATCGCCACGGATCTCGAGGGCAAGGCGCTCGGCGGCGCCGCCCTCGACGGCGAGGTGACGCGGCGTGAGTGGAAGAGCATCCGCCGCCGCGATCCGGACAGCGGCCGCTTCACCACGGTGAGCGAGCCCGTGGAGCAGCCGGTGAAGACCTGTGCGCTCAAGAGCGATGCCAACGCGGTGGTGCGCTGCGAGCTGGTACCCGACCAGCCGGGGCTCTACCTCATCGAGGCCACCCTCACCGACGCGGCCGGGCGGCGCCAGGTGACGACGAGCTCCACCTACGTCGCCGGCGGCGGCTGGGTGAGCTGGCAGCAGCGTGACGACGCGGTCATCGAGCTCGTCCCCGACAGGAAGCGCTACGCCCCCGGCGACACCGCGCGCGTGTTGGTCAAGAGCCCTTGGCCCGACGCCGAGGCGCTGATCACGGTGGAGCGCGAGGGCATCACCTCGGTGCGGCGCTTGCGCTTGCAGGGCTCGGCCGCCGCCGTCGACGTGCCCATCGACGATGCCGCGGTGCCGAACATCTACGTCAGCGCGCTGGTGGTGCGCGGGCGCGTCAAGGCCGAGGGCGCCGGCGGCGAGATCGATCCCGGCCGCCCCCAGGCGCGCGCCGGTTGGGTCAACCTGCCCGTCGAGACGAAGGGCAAGCGGCTCACCGTGGAGGTCGACGGCGGCCAGGGGCCCCACCGCCCCGGCGCCAAGCTCAGGCTGCGCGTCGCCACCAAGGACGCGCGCGGCAAGGGCACGCCCGCCGAGGTCGCCGTCTGGGCCGTCGACGAGGCGGTCTTGCGCCTCACCGACTACCAGCTCGCCGATCCCACCGAGATCCTCCACCCCTCGCGCGACCTGTCGGTGCGCCTCGCGGAGCCGCTCGGCACGCTGGTGCGCAAGGTCGCGTACGGCGAGAAGGGGCGCCCCCCCGGCGGCGACGGCGGCGACGACGCGGGCGGCGGCTTCCGCTCCAACTTCAAGACCACCGCCTTCTTCTTGCCCGACATCGTCACCGACGCCGCTGGGCACGCCGAGGTGGAGGTCACGCTGCCCGACGACCTCACCACCTATCGCGTGCTGGCGCTGGCCATCGGCGAGGACGACCGCGCTGGCCTCGCCACCACCGCGCTGGTGGTCAACAAGCCGCTCCTGGCGCAGCCCGCGCTGCCGCGCGTGGTGCGTGTGGGCGATCGCTTCTCCGCCGGCGTCATCGTGCATGCGCAACGCGCGGGCGACGTCACGGTGCGCCTGGACGCCACCGGCCTCGACGTGGTGGCCCCCGAGCAGCAGGTCACCGTGGCCGCCGACACCGCGCGCGCGGTGCGCTTCGCGCTCACCGCCGAGAAGCCCGGCACGGCGAGCCTGCGCTTCACGGTGCGCGGCGGCGCCGAGGAAGACAAGCTCGCGCACGAGCTGCCCGTGCTCTTGCCGGTGGTCATGGAGACCGCGGCCGTCAGCGGCGAGGTGCCCGGCACGCCGAGCGGCCGGCGCGAAGAGGCGCTGGTGGCGCCGGGCGCGGACGTGTGGCCCGACGTCGGTGGCCTCGAGCTGACGCTGGCCTCCACGGCGCTGGCAGGCTTCGCCGAGTCGTTCAAGCAGCTGGTCGAGTACCCCTACGGCTGCCTCGAGCAGCAGGCCTCGCGCCTGGTGCCCTTCCTGGCGCTGCGCGAGCTCGAGGGCGGCTTCGGCGTGGTGCACGAGGCCAAGGCCGGCGCCGAGCGCGAGCGCTGGGCGGCGTGGCTCGGCACGCCGGGCAACGAGACGCCGGACCCGGATGCGGTGACCAGGAAGACCATCTCGTCGTTGCTGGCGCTGCAGAAGGGCGACGGCGGCTTCGCCACCTGGTCTACCTCGCCGTGCTCCGACCCCTGGGCCTCGAGCTACGCCACCTTGGCGCTCCACCGCGCCGACGAGCTCGGCTTCGACGTCGACGACCAGGCGCTGGCGGCGGCGCGCCGCTTCTTGGCCGAGCGTGTCGCCCCCGACGCCCTGCCGGCGTGCACCGGCTGGGGGCTGGGCGCGCCTCGCGCCAGCGACGTGGATCGCAGCTTCGCGCTGTGGACCTTGGCGCGCATGGGCAAGGGGCGGCCCGCGCAGGCCGACGCGCTGTTCGCGCGCCGCACGTCGCTGCCCTTGTTCGCGCGCGCCATGCTCGCGGACCTGCTCTTCCGCGGCAAGCGCCCGGCAGACCTGCCGCGCGCGCGCCAGCTGCTGCAGGAGATCATGAACGGCGCCAAGGAGACGGCGCGCGAGGTGCACTTCGAGGAGGGCACCAACGCCTGGGCACAGACCTGGTCGAGCGACCTGCGCACCACGGCCATCGTGCTCATGACCCTCGTCGACGGCGAGCCCGAGCACCCCTTTGTCGGCAAGATCGCGCGCCACTTGCAGGTGGCGCAGAAGGGCGGCCGCTACCGCACCACGCAAGAGGCGGCGTTCGCGCTCATGGCCATCACCGAGCTGGTGCGCGCCAAAGAGCGCGAGGCGCCCGACTTCGACGCCAAGGTCACGCTCGGCGGCAAGGTGCTCATCGCCGAGGACTTCCAAGGCCGGAGCCTGCGGGCGCTCAGCGCGCGCCTGCCCATCGCGGCGCTCGGCGGCGCCACCAGCCCGCTCGTGTTCGAGAAGTCCGGCGCCGGCGTGCTCAGCTACAGCGCGGTGCTTCGGAGCGCGCCGAAGCTCATGCCCACCGACGCCAAGGAGGCGGGCATCACCGTGCAGCGCTGGTTCGAGCCCTGGAGCGCGCCCACCGGGCAGGGGCAGGTGCGCGCCGTCTACGCGGGTGATCTGGTGCGCCTGCGGGTGCGCGTGGCCAGCTCGCAGGCGCGTCGCTTCGTCGCCGTCGATGTGCCGCTGCCCGGCGGGCTCGAGGCCGTCGACGCGAGCCTGGCCTCGAGCGCGCGCCTGCCGCCCGCCCCTCGCGCCGATGACGAGGGTGAGGACGACCACCCGCGCGACGACGACGAGGGCTGGTTCTGGTCGCCCTTCTCGCACACCGAGCTGCGCGACGATCGCGTGCTGTTGTTCGCAGACGCCTTGCCGCCGGGCGTGCACGTCGCCACCGTGGCGGCGCGCGCCACCACGCCGGGGGCCTTCGTGCTGCGGCCCGCCACCGCCGAGGAGATGTACGCGCCCGAGGTGTGGGGCCGCTCCGACGGGGGCAGCTTCGAGGTCTTGCCGTGAGGCGGCGCGCGCGGCGCGCGGTGCTCACCACGCTCGTCGCGCTCACGCTGCCGGTGGCGGCGTCCGGCGCATTCGTGGCGGCGCCGCTGCCGGCGGCGCTGCTCGATCGCGCGCCGGTGAGCTCGCTCGTAGTGCTCGACCGGGAGGGCGAGCCGCTGGCCGAGGCGCCATCCGACGAGGGTCAGCGCTCGCTGCCAATCGACGAGCTGCCCCCCGACCTGCGCGTCATGCTGCTGGCCGCCGAAGACGCGCGCTTCTTCTCGCACCCGGGCGTCGACGTGCGCGCCGTGGGACGCGCGGCGCGGGACAGCGTTCGCCGCGGGCGCGTGGTGAGCGGCGCCTCCACCATCACGCAGCAGCTGGCGCGCCGCTTGGTGCCGCGCCCCCGTACGCTCCTCGGCAAGCTGAGTGAAGCGCTCTGGGCGCTGCGCCTGGAGGCGCACCTCGACAAGGAGCGCATCCTCCTCGAGTACGCCAACCGCGTGCCGCTCGGGCGCGGCGCCGTGGGCGTGGAGGCGGCCAGTCGCGCGCACTTCGGACGCCCCGCGCGCGCGCTCACGCTGGCCGAGAGCGCGCTCCTGGCGGGCCTGGCGCACGCACCCGCGCGCGAGGACCCGCGTCGCCACCCCGAGCGCGCGCTGGCGCGCCGCGCCCACGTGCTCGGCCGCGCGTTGGCGCTGGGGCTCATCGACGACACGGCCTACCAGCGCGCGCTCGGCGAGCCGCTCGAGATCGAACCCGCCCGCGCCGCCGACGAGCTCGCGCTGCACTTCGTCGCGCGCGCGCGTCGCCTGGCGCCCGCCCGCGCCGTCGTCATCGAGACCGCCATCGATCGAGCGCTCCAGCGCGAGGTCGAGCACATCGTGCACGACGAGCTCGGCGCCTTGGAGAGGCGCGGCGTGGGGCAGGCGGCGGTCGTCGTGCTCGACAACCACAGCGGCGACGTGCTCGCGTACCTCGGCTCGCGCGGCTGGCACGACGACGCGCTGCTCGGCAAGAACGACGGCGTGCAGGCGCTGCGCCAACCCGGATCGGCGCTCAAGCCCTTCGTCTATGGCTTGGCGCTGTCGCGTGGGCTCACGCCGGCCACCGTGCTCGCCGACGTCGAGACCACGCTGGCCACCGAGACCGGCAGCTACGCGCCGCGCAACTACGACCAGCGCGTGCACGGGCCCGTGCGCCTGCGCGCGGCGCTGCAGAACAGCTACAACATCCCCGCGGTCAAGCTCGGCGAGCTGTTCGGTCCCGATCGCGTGGTGCGCCTGTTGCGCGACGCCGGCTTCGCGTCGCTGTCGGACGCGCCCGAGCACTACGGCGTCGGCGTGGTCTTGGGGAACGGCGACGTCACGCTGGCCGAGCTCGCCAACGCCTACCGCGGGCTGGCCAATGGGGGCGTGTGGTCGCCGCTGGTGGAGCTGCGCAGCGCGCGCGACGGGCGAGGCGCGCCGCTGCCGCTGGTGGCGTCGGCGGGCACGCGGCGCTTCTTGCCGGCGGACGCCGTCGCCCTCCTCACCGACGTGCTCACCGACGATCCCGCGCGCGCGCCCGCCTTCGGCGTCGACAACGCCCTCGACCTGCCCTTCGCCGTCGCGGCCAAGACCGGCACGAGCCGCTCCTACGTCGACAACTGGACCGCTGGCTTCACGCGCGAGCGAACGGTGGCGGTGTGGGCCGGCAACTTCGACGGCACGCCCATGCGGCAGGTCTCGGGCATCACCGGCGCTGGGCGCATCTTCCGCCGCGTCATGCTGGCGGCCATGGGCGGCCTGGCGCCGGCGCCCCTCGTCGATGCGGCGGACTTCGAGCGGGCGCTCATCTGCCCGCTCTCGGGCTTGCTCGTGGGATCCGCATGTGGCCACGGCCTCGAGGAGCGCTTCCTGCCCGGCACCGCGCCGCGCGAGCGCTGCCACACGCACACGCGCGTCGCCGCGGCGGCGGAGCGCTGCGCGCGCGACGCGGCGGAGGCGCTCGATCTGCCGCCGCGCTTCGCGTCGTGGGCGCGGGGCGAGGGGCTCACCCAGGTCGAAGGTCGTGTGCGCTGCGGGCCCGCGACCACGCGCGTTCGCCTGCTCTCACCCGTGGAGGGCGACGAGTTCGCGTTGGAGCCCGGGCTACCGTCGGGGCAGGGCGTCCCGGTGCGCGTGGAGGCCGCCGGTGGCGCCCAGGTGTCCATCGCGCTCGACGGCGGGCCGCCGCGCTCGCTGCCACCCCCCTTCACGTCGTGGATCGACGCCGCGCCCGGGCCCCACGCGCTCACCCTCTTGGTCGACGGGCGCGCCGTGGAGACCGTGCGTTACCGGGTCGATTGACGGCGCAAGGGCAGGTGCGCTCTGGGATCAGTACGGGTGTTGGCCCACGACGTTGCCGGCGGGGTTGTAGTTGCACACCCACAAGAGCCCGGCGTAACCGTCGACGTTGCAGTGGGCCACGCCGCAGCCGAGCGTGTCGGTGTTGCGCCACACGAGCTGTGTGTAGTGGCCACACTGCGCGCCGTCCGCGCAGCTGTTGGCGCCGTAGTCGTAGTCAGCGGCCTCGGCGGCCCAACCGCCCACGACGTCGGCAGGGGTGGAGTCGTCCCCGGAGAAGAACGCCAGGTTCTCGCCATAGCCGTTGCCGCTGTGCTCGAACTTGCAGCCCTGGGCCCACGCCTGCGCGACGCCAGCCAGGCCGTTGTCGTTCTCCATCGCGGGCAAGGCCGGGTCTGCGGCCGGCACCACGGCGCGCCGCACGTCGTTGTGCGCGGTGACGAACTGCGCGTGGAGGCGGGCGAGCTCGTCCGGTGAGAACTGGGCAGGACCGCACGCCGCCAGGGCCAACGTCGCAAACAGGGACACCACGCGCATGTCCCGAGGAGAATAGCAGGAACCGGCTATCGTGCGAGGGTGGCGCGCATCCTGCTCATCGAGGACGACGCGGACATCCGGGCGCTCATGGAGCGCTTCCTGCGGCGCAGCGGCTTCGCGGTGGAGGCGCAGCCGGACGGCGAGGCCGGGCTGCGGGCCTTCCTCAGCGGCGACTTCGATCTGGTGGTCACCGATGGCCTGATGCCAAAGAGGAGCGGCTTCGACGTCGCGGCTGCCATTCGCGCCGATCCCAAGGGCAAGCAGGTCGGCATCGTCATGGTGACGGCGGCGTTTCGCAGCGCGCTGTCGGAGCGCGAGGCGCGGCGCGCCGGCATCGACGCCTACATCACGAAGCCCTTCGTCCTGCCGGACCTGAAGGAGAAGCTGATCGCCGTCATGTTGCGCTATCGGGCGCAGCGCCTTGGTGAAGCCTTGCCGCGCACCGCGACGCCCTCGGCGCGCGGCCTGCCACGCACCGGCACGCCCTCGCCCATGCGGGCGCCACGGCCGGCGCCCGCACCCGGTGGTGTGCTGCGGCCGCCGCCGCACACGCCGCGGCCGCCGGGGTCGAGCGATGGCATGGTCGCGCCGCCGCACACGCCGCGGCCGCCGGGGTCGAGCGATGGCATGGTCGCGCCGCCGCACACGCCGCGGCCGCCGGGGTCGAGCGATGGCATGGTCGCGCCGCCGCACACGCCGCGGCCGCCCGCCTCCGCCGACGCCGCGCGCGCGCCGCCGCACACGCCACGGCCCGCGCCGCCACCGCTCCCGACCACCACGCAGGTCAACGCGAGCGTCGAGGTGGCGCGGACCCTGCTTGCGTGCGCGCGCCATCGCTTCGACGGCGTCGTGCGCTTCAGCGACGGGTCGTCGCAGCTCACGCTGGCCCTGCTGCGCGGCGTCGTGGTGGGCGCCGTCGACAACCTGCGCGAGCACCTGCTCGGCGAGCGGCTGTGGAAGCAAGGCCGCGTGACCACCGAGCAGATGCGCCAGCTCAACCAGCGCATCGCCGAGAAGGGTGAGCGCGTGGCCGAGGCGCTCCTGTCGCTCGGCTTGTGCACGGCCGACGAGGCCATGGGCTTCGTCGATGAGCAGCTCGCGGCGCGCGTGCGTCGCGCGCTGGCGTGGACCGGTACTGTCGTCGTCGAGGAGAGCGCCGGCGCCGCCAAGGACCTTGCGCTCTCGAGCTTGCCCGTGCTCGACGCCGTGCTCACCTTTGGCCTCGACGAGACCCAGCGCGCCGAGGCCGATCGATTCGTGGCCGAGCACAAGGCCGCGTCGATGACTCCGCATCCGAAGTTCGAGGAGCTGCTGATCGCGGTGGCGCGGGCGCGCCCGTCGGCGACCTTGCCCGTGGTGGTGCTCGGCGGGGCCACCGCCGTGGTCGACATCGCCAGGGGCTCGTCGCCATCGGAGCTCTATGCCGCCTGGCTCGGCGGGCTGCTCCGCTTGCCCGGCGACCCGCCCCCCGATTTGCGCTCGGTGCCCGACACGCTGCGTGGCACCGGCACGGTCACGCTCGTCGACCGCGACGCCGCCACCGAGGTGTCGTCGACGTTGGCGGTGGGCCGGAGCACCAGCGTGTACAGCCTGCTTGGCTTGGCCGCCGACGTCGCGTCCGCGGACGTGCTCGAGGGCCTGCGCGCGCTGGAGGCGCGCGTGGGTCGCGAGGCTCTCGGGCACAAGCCCCTCGGCCCCGCCGCTGCCGCCGCGCGTGAGCTGTGGGCGCTCCTGGCGGAGCTGCAGGCCACCTTCGCCGACGACGGCAGCCGCGCCGCCTACGACGCCCGGCAGCGCTCGCGCAGCGCGGCAGTCGCCCTGCCGCGCCCCGAGCCGCCAGTGGCGCCCCCCTCGCTGCCGCCCTTCCTGCACCTCGGGGCGGCGCCGCCGCCGCGGCCCCCGGGCCTCCCGCCGCCGCCGGAGCTTGCGTCGGTCCCATCGCCGCCCACGACGCCCGCGCCGCCGCAGCCGCAGGCCCTGACCCCCGCGCCGCCCCGCCCCGCGGCGGGCGAGGACGCCTTCCTGCGCGGCCAAGCCGCGCTCAGCGAGGGCGCGCTGGTGCGCGCGCTCGGTTGCTTCGAGCTGGCCATGGCCGCGCGGCCCCAGGACCCCGACTACCTCGCCTATCACGCGTGGACGCTGGTGCTCTCGGGCGCCCGCGAGGAGGGCCTCACGCGCCTGCGCCGCGCGCTCCGCGCCCACCCGCAGGCCATGCGGCCCCTGTTCTTCCTCGCCCTGGCCGCTGCCGCAGAAGGCGACCGCGAGCACGCTCGCGCCCTCTTGCTCGAGTGCGTGCGACGGGCCCCCGAGGATCTCGAGGTGCGCCTCGCCCTCTCCTCCATGGGCTGATCCGGGTCGACAGGACGATTTCGCCGGGCATGATGGGGAGTGGGACATCACCCCACCTGACTCGAGGACCCCATGTCGCGTCGCGCCTTCGCCCTGTTGCTGCCGCTCGTGTTTGCCCTGTCCGCCCTCTGGTCGGCCTGCATCGTCACCAACGCCAACGAGGGCGAAGGTGAAGGCGAGGGCGAAGGCGAGGGCGAAGGTGACATGGGCCCCGAGAACACCGAGGCGCGCTGCTCGGATGGCATCTCCAACGACGACGACAACTTCGTCGATTGCGAGGACTACGACTGCGACGAGACCGAGGCGTGCAACCAACCCGAGAGCAACTGCTCGGACGGGCAAGACAACAACAACAACAGCTACGTCGATTGCCAAGACTTCAGCTGCGACCTCGACCCGGCGTGCGCGGAGGACTGCGCCGACGGCGCCGACAACGACGGCGACACGCGCATCGACTGCGCCGACGGCGGCTGCGCCGGCGACCCTGCCTGCGACGCCGGCACCGTCGACATCCAGGCCATCCAAGACGGCAGCGTGGGCATGGGCGCCGTGGCCACCCTCGACGACGTCATCGTCACCGCGGTCAAGGTCGACGACGGCGACGTCACGCTCTACCTGCAGGAGCCCGATGGCGTCGCGGGCGGGCACACCTACCCGCAGTTCTCAGGCATCGCCTTCTATGTGGGCGCCAGCTTCGTGAGCGGCTTCCCCGACCTTGGCGCCATCGCGGCGGGCGACTGCGTCACCACCACGGGCGAGGTCACCGAGCGCAACAGCGGCACCCAGCTCTTCTACATCTCAGCCTTCGCCAAGAGCACGGGCTGCGGCGCCGCGCCCACGCCGGTGGTGGTGTCGCTCGACGACATCGCCACCGACACCGACCCGGGCACGGCCAACGATCAGGCCGGCACGCTGGCCGAGGCCTACGAGGGCGTGCTCTTGACGGTGGAGACGGTGCAGGCGGAGGAGGTGCCGAACGCGGACGGCAACTTCAAGGTCTCCGGCGGCGGCGACGCCGTGCTCCTGATCAGCGACTTCCTGCTCAGCGCCACGCCCAACGTGACGGCATCGCAGACCTTCTCGTCGATCACCGGCGTGTTCAGCCAGTTCTACGGCTACTCGCTGCAGCCGCGCACCACCGGCGACCTGGTGCCCTGAGGGCCTGCGCGCAGGGGGGATGATGCCGACCAGCATGGAGACGGCGATGCTGGTCGTCGGCGCCGCCTGGCTCGCGCTGCCGCTCTGGCTGCGCTCGACGCGTGGCACGGCGTGGCGTGACCTGATCACGATCCTGGTCGCCGTGTGGTTCACCGAGGTGGCCGCCGTGCGCGTGGCCGGCCTGTACGCGTACGGCGCTCACGTCGTGCTCGCGCCGCTCGGGGTGTGCCTGCCGGTGACGCTGGTGCGCGCCGCGCTGCTGCGCTCGGCGCTCTCGCTCACGGCCGGCCACCCGGGTGGGCGCCGCGCGCTCGCGGCCGCCGCGTTGGCGCTCGTCGACGCCGCGCTGCTCGAGGTGCTCGGCGTCAGCCTTGGGCTGTGGCGCTGGTCGGCGACGGGCGCGCTCTCGCCCATCGTCCCCGTTCTCTGGGCCGGCTGTGCGCTCGGGCTCGCGCTGGTGCCGGCCCGCGCGCGCGCCTGGGCGCCGGGCGCCGCGCTGCTCGCCGCGGCCGCGCTGGTGACGACGTGCTGGTTCGCGCTGGCGCGCTGGCTTCCGCCCGTCGCTCAGGGCGCGGCGCTGGCGCCGGTCGTCGCGCTGGCGGCGCTCGACCTGTGGCTCGTGGCGGCGCTGGCGACGCGCGCGCGCGCCGCGCCCGTGACGATCGATCCGGTGACCCCGTCGGCGCCGCGAGACGCCAGGCGGGCGCACGCCTGCACGGGTCTGCTGCTGCTCGCGCTCGTGGTGGTGCCGCCGCCCACGCCGCGCGAGCTGTCACCCGATGAGCCCCTCGGCGCCGACGAGCGCAGCCTGGTGCTCGTGGGCGACGTCATGCTCGGGCGCAACGTGGCGCGCGGCCTGCGCGAGGGCGATAGCTTCGACCGCTTCTTCGCCGCCACCAAGCCCTACCTCGAGGGGGCCGACCTTGCCTTCGGCAACCTCGAGTCGGTGGTGGCGGCGCGCGGCACCAAGAAGCAGCGCGGCATCGCGCTCCGCGCGCCGCCGACCGCTGCGCCCGCACTCGCGCGCGCCGGCTTCGACGTGCTGTCGGTGGCCAACAACCACGTCGCCGATTACGGCGCCGACGCGATCGCCGAGGAGCTCGAGCTCTTTGCCGCGGTGGGCGTCGTGCCCGTGGGGGTGGGCGCACGCGAGGCGCCACAGCAAGCGGTGATCGTCGAACGCGCAGGGCACACCGTGGGCTTCCTCGCCTACTGCGATCCGCGTGCGCCCAAGGCCTGCAGCTCCTTCGATCGCAAGCTGCCGCAAGGCGCATATCGCGCCACCGAGGCCGCGCTGGCGCGCGACGTCCCAGCGCTGCGTCGGCGCGTCGACACCGTGGTCGTGTCGCTCCATTGGGGCACGGAGAGCCGGCCCGAGCCAGCGAGCGAGCAGGTGGCGCTCGGTCGGCGCATCATCGATCTCGGCGCCGACGTAGTCGCTGGACATCACCCGCACGTGCCGCAGCGCGCCGAGCGCTACCGGGGCGGCGTCATCCTGTACAGCATGGGCAACTTCGTGTTCGACCAGCACTGGACCCCGGCGCACATGTCGTCGGGGCTCTATCGCGTCATCGTGGGCAAGGAGGGCGTGCGGCGCGTCGCCGTGCTGCCGGTGCGCTATCAGCGGCGCGCCTGGGTCCCCACGCCCGAGCGCAGCACCTTCCTCGAGGTGGGCAGCGTGTCGCGGCTGCGCTGATGTCGTCAGGGCAGCAAGCAGCGCTCCTGGATCGCGCCCACCAGGCGCGTGCAGGGCTGGCTCTGCGCGCGTCCGAGCGCGGCACAGCGATCGAGCGACCAGGTAGCGCTGGCGATGATCTGGTCGCGGGGCGGGATGCCGTCGCAGAACCCCGCGGGCCGCGTGGCCACACCGAGGCAGGCCTCGAGGAAGGTCTTGTTCTTGGCCTCGCCGATGATGCCGAGCTCGCCCTGCTCGAGGCGGCGCAGCGCCTCCTCGACGCAGGCCGGCGCCTCCTTGCCGCCGCCGAAGTGCGCACCCTCGCGCATGGCAGCCTTGCCCTCGTCGGCGAGGCGCTCGGCGTTGACCTGAAACCACGCGTAGATGCCGCCGCAGGTCGCGAACACCAGCACCACGAAGCCGAGCGCCACGAAGAGCGCGATCTTCACACCACGGGTCATCGAGGCACCTTGAGGCGGCCGTTCTCGTACACGCCGCGGCTGGTGACGTCGCCGCTCTCATCCCACTCGGTGAAGCGGCCGTCGGGTTTTCCCGCGCGATAGCTCAGCTCGTTCTTGCGCTGGCCATTCACGTGCCACTCGGCCCAGTCGCCGTCGCGCTGGCCGTCTTGGTACTGACCTGCGACCGACTTGGCACCGTCGTCGTGCCAGGCGCGGTAGGGGCCGTGGCGCACGCCGCCGTCGCGCTCGCACCAGGCCTCGAGCCCGGCGGGCGGCTCGTCGCCGACCTTGCGCGTCCCCTCCGGACACTGCAGGCCCTTGAGCGCCTGGTCGAGCAGGTGCTCGCGCCGCAGGTCCTCGTCGCTCTTGCCCGCATCCATCGCCGCCGCGGCGCTCGTTGCTTTGGGACAGCCAGCGCCGAGCAGCGCGACCAGCGCGACCACGAGCAGACACCGTGTCATCTACTCGATCTCCTTGAGCAGGCGGCGCACGGTTTGGATCAACACGCCCGGCTTGACCGGCTTGGTGAGAAAGGCGTCGGCGCCGCCCTTCCTCAGCAGCTCCTCGTCGTGGGCGCGGCCGATGGTGGTCACCACGCACACGGGAATGGCCTGCGTCTGCGGGTTCCTCTTGAGGAAGCTGAGCACCTGCACGCCGTCCATCACCGGCATCTGCACATCGAGCAGGATCAGGTCGGGCGCCTCGTCTGCCGCGAGCTTGAGCGCCTGCGCGCCGTCCTTCGCATGCACGAACGCATAGGACAGCGGACGCAGGATCTCCTCTTCGATGCGCCGAAACACCTCGGCGTCGTCAGCGATGAGCACCTTCTTGCGCCGCGTCGACGGCAGCGTGGCGGCCGGAGCCACCGCCTCGTGCACCGCTTCGCCGATCGCGCCGTCGGCGGGGGCGTGCGGGAGGGCGCGTAGCAGCACGCGGCCCCGCACCAGCTCCGCCACCTGTGCGGTCAAGAGCACGCCGACGCCGGCGACCCGCGCATGCGTTGCCAGCGCTTCGGCGCGCTCCACCACGCTGCCGGCGATCTGCAGGGGTCCGTCGTCATCGGGCGTGGCCAGCGCCGTGCCGGTGGCGACGCCGATGTGCGAGGAGATCTTCTGCGTGGGGTCGCGCGCCAGGTCGTCGAGCAGCTTCTGCACGCGCAGCGCGCACAGCACCGCTCGAGGCACGTCGCTGGGGTCGGGCTCGGCGGTGCCGAAGGCGAGCACGAAGGAGTCGGGACCGCGCCGCACCACCACGCCGCGCTCGTGCTTCGCCATGGCCTCGAGCTCGCGGAAGAACAGGTTCTTCAGGCGGTTGATGGCGAAGGCGCCCATGGGCACGTTGGAGATGCGGCCGGCGAGCGCACCCCAGCCGGGCAACAGACCCACCAGCACCGAGATGAAGCGTCGATCGCCGTGCAGCACGCCGGAGAGCTCGGCCGCGTCGAGCAGCGCGCCGCCATCGCTGGGCTCGAGCGCCGACGAGTCGAGATCTTCCACGAGCGACGACGGGCGCACCAGGCGGGTCGCGGCGGCGCTGTCGATGGTGCCCGTGCCGCCGTCGTCGCTGCGGCCCGCCGCCGTGAGCTCGTCGCCGAGCGCGCGTCCCTCGCCGGTGTCACCGATGCCGTAGATCGACACCGCGCGCGGCGTCAGGTCGCGCACGCGCTCGGCGATGTGCTGGCCGGCGGTGGCCTCGACCAGCTCGCGCACCTCGCCCTCCACGGGGCCGCCGCCGTCGAGGAACGAGCGCAGCGCCGCGGCCAGCTCGGTGCCCCGCGCGAAGCGCTCCTCGCGTTTGATCCGCAGCGCGCGCGCCACCACCTCGTCGAGGACGGGTGGCACATCGGGCTGGTGCACGGAGGGCTTGGCGAAGTCGCCGGCCAGGATGCGTTGGAACACGTCGATGGGGTTGGCGCCGTTTTGGAACATGGTGCGGCCAGCCAACAGCTCCCACAGCACGATGCCGAGCGAGAACAGGTCGCTGCGTCCGTCGAGGTCTTCGCCCAGCAGTTGCTCGGGCGACATGTAGCGGATCTTGCCCTTGAGCTTGTCGCCCTGGGTCTCGTGGTGCTGGTTCGACGCCAGCGCGACCCCGAAGTCGACGACCTTCACCAGACCGTCGGCGCGCACCATGATGTTGTGCGGGCTGACGTCGCGATGCACGATGGAGAGTGAGCGCCCGGTCTCGTCGACGGCGTGGTGCGCGTAGTCGAGCCCCAGCGCTGCGTCGCGGATGAGCGCGGCGGCCACGCGCGGCGTGATGCGCATGCCGCTCTTGGCACCCGCGCGACGCAGCGCCGCCAGGTCGATGCCGCCGATGTACTCCATGGCGATGAAGTGCACGCCACGCACCAGCCCGACCTCGAAGATCTGCACGACGTTCGGGTGGCTGAGCTGCGCGGCCACGCGCGCCTCGTCGAGGAACTGCTCGAGCGACTCGTTGTCGTCGGCCAGCTCCGGGCGCAGCGTCTTGACGATGGCCAGGCGCGAGATGCCCTTGCCCTGTTGGCCCATGCGCTGACGCGCGAGGAAGATCTCACCCATGCCGCCGATGGCCAGGCGGCGGATGACCTCGTAACGATCGAGCAGGATCAGCGGCTCAACCACACTCCCGGTATACCGCGCCTCCCACGGTAGTGTCGCCGCGCGCCCTGCGGCCGGCGCCCTGCAGCGCCGTGGGGAGGTCCTCGATGTCATCGGGGGTGGCGCTGTCGCTGCTGCCCTCCTCGATGGTGGTCTCGAGCGCCTCTGGTGGCTCGTGCCGGTCGCGGGCATCCTGCGCGTCACGGGCGTCGTGGACGTCTTGGACGTCGACGCATTCACGAACCAACGACGCGAGGTCGCGCTCATCGGGCCAGCCGAGCTCGTCGAGCGCCGCGCACAGTGCGCGTCCGAGCTCGCGCGCCGACGCGTAGCGCGCGGTGCGGTCGCCGGCGGTGGCGCGCTCAATGATGGCGTCGTAGGGGCCGCGCTCAAGCTCTGGGCGCACCGTGCGCAGCGAGGGCACCACGGCGGCAGCGCCCGCGTCGGCGAGGAAGCTCGTGCCTCTGCCGGCGAACAGCCGCCGCCCGGCCAGCATCTCCCACAGCATCACGCCGACCGCGTACAGGTCGGCGCGCGCGTCGGGGCGCTCGCCTCGCGCCTGCTCGGGCGACATGTAGCCGAGGTGACCGACTACGCCGGTGAAGCCGCCCGCGCTGCCGCCCCCGCTCGCGCTCCCGGTGCTCTCGCGCAGGTTGCGCGCCAGGGCGACGCCGAAGTCGGTGACCTTGACCTGACCGGCGCGCGACACCAGCACGTTGGCGGGCGCGAGGTCGCGGTGCACCAGGCGCAGCGGGCGCCCGCGCACATCGGTGGCGTCGACGTGCGCGTAGCCGATGGCCTCGACGATCTCGCGCGCCAGGTAGAGCGCCACCGCGGGTGGCAACTGACGGCGCGCGCGCCGCGCGCGTCGCAGCAGCGCCGACAGCGTGACGCCGTCAACCAGCTCCATGCACAAGAACCAGCGCTCGCCCTCGCGGCCGAAGTCGAGCACCTGCACGATGTTCTTGTGCAAGAGCAGCGCCGACACCTCGGCCTCGCGGCGAAATGCGTCGACGAAGGCGGGCTGCTTGGCGAGGTGATCGTGGATGAGCTTCACGGCCACGGGGCGCACGAAGCCGCCCTCGGGGCAGTAGGTGGCCGCCCACACGCGGCCCATGCCGCCCTCGCCGAGCACGCGCTCGAGGCGGTACTTGGCGAACAGGTCTTGCGCGCGCGCCGCGGCGGCCGCCTGGAAGAACATCACCTTCACCACGCTCACCGCGCGCGCCACCGCGCCGGTGAAGGCGAGCATGAAGATCACGCGCGTGATCTGCGAGGACCAATCGAGGGGCGCGCCGGCGAGCAGCGCCGGGTCGAGGTTCGGGCGCAGGAGCCAGGTGTAGTCGGCGAGCCAGAACAGCGCGCCCAGCGCACCGGTGACCAGCACCAGGCCCGGGCGCAAATGGAAGGACATGGCGCCCACCGCCAGGCAGTAGAGGATTGGCACCAGGAACGACGCCGCGGCCACGAAGGGGCCGCGCGTGAGCTGCACGATGCTGGCGGCCACGATGGGCAAGAGCGCCACCACGACGAGGTTGAAGCGCAGCGAGCGCGTGTCGTCGAGCACCAGGGGAAGCGCCATGCCGGCCAGCGCGAACACCAGGTAGCCGATGGCGGCGCCGGGAGCGACCACGAGCTGGACGGCCACGGCGGGCAGCAGCAGCTTGGCCACGAGCGGCAAGGTGCGCAGGAAGCGCTGCCGCGTCTTCTCCACCTCCGCGTCGAGGAGCTGCGAGAGGCGCGCGTCCATGCGCTGATTTTCGGCGCCGCGCGTGCTGGGGCGCTGGTCGACGGAGGATCCGGCGTGTTGACCGATGGGAGCGCCGCGGTGGCCCTGGGTCGAGCGCGCCGCCTTGGCTACCGACGCGCCCATCGCGCGCGAGCATCGGTCGAGGATCCGATCAGATCGCTCCGCCCCCGCGCTCCCCCGTGCGGATGCGGATGCACTCGTCGAGCGGCGTGACGAAGATCTTGCCGTCGCCCACGGCGCCGCCGCTCTCGGTGCGCGCGGCGCGCAGGATGGCCTGCACGGTGGGCTCGACGTACTTGTCGTTGACGCCCACCATGATGCGCGTCTTCGGGATCATACGCGGCCGCACGGCTTGGCCGCGGAACAGCTCGACCTCGCCGTGCTGGGCCCCGTGGCCCTCCACGGCGTCGACGGTGATGCGGTAGTTGTCGTCCTCGTCGAGCACCTTCTGCAGCTCTTCTTGGACCGCTTCGAGGCGCTCGGGCCTGATGACGGCGATGATCAGCTTCATCGTGCGACTCCTCAGCTCTCGAGATGGTAGCCGCGCTCGCCATGGACGGCGATGTCGAGGCCGTCGCGCTCGGTCTGCTCGGTGACGCGCAGGCCGAACAGCTTCTTGACGAGGAGGCCCAGGGCCAGCGTCATGAGCGCGCAGTAGCCGATGGACACGCCCACGCCGACGAGCTGCTTGCCGAGCTGCGCAAAGGACCCTTGCAGCACCCCGGCCACCGGCGTGAAGCAGAGCACGCCCACCAACACCGCGCCCACCACGCCGCCGACGCCGTGGACCGCGAAGGCGTCGAGGCTGTCGTCGAGCTTGGTCTTGTTCTTCTGCTGCACGGCCACGTAACAGACCAGCGCCGCGACGACGCCGAGCGCCAGCGCGTTGACCGGCAGCACGTGCCCGGCGGCGGGCGTAATGGCGACGAGGCCCGCGACGATGCCCGAGGCGAAGCCCACGCTGGTGGCCTTGCCTTGGTGCAGCCGCTCCACGAGCATCCAGGTGAGCGCGGCCGCGGCGGCGGCCGCTTGCGTGGTGGTGAAGGCGAGCCCCGCCACGGCGCCCGACACCGGCGCCTCCACCGCTACGGCCGAGCCGGCGTTGAAGCCGAACCAACCGAACCACAGCAGCCCCGCGCCCGTCAGCGTGAACGCGAGGTTGTTCGGCACGATGGCGTGGCCGCCGCCAGGGCGGTGGTCGCGCCGGGGCCCGAGCAGGATGGCGAGCACGAGCGCCGAGAAGCCGGCGGCGATGTGCACCACGGTGCCGCCCGCGAAGTCGAGCACGCCGAGCTTGAAGAGCCAGCCGTCGCTCGCCCACACCCAATGCGCCAGCGGGCAGTAGACCAAGGTGCTCCACAGCACGATGAACACCAGGTACGAGCGCAGCTTCATCCGCTCGGCGATGGCGCCCGAGATGAGCGCCGGCGTGATGATGGCGAACTTGCCCTGGAACATCACGAACACCAGCTCGGGGATGCCCTTGTCGCCGAACAGCCGCGTGTGCGGCACGCCCGACAGTCCAAGCAGAGAGGCGTCGAAGCCGATGACGCCGCCGTGGCTGCTACCAAAGGACAGGCAGTAGCCCCAGAGCACCCACTGCACGCCGATGACAGCCATGGCGATGAAGCTGTGCATCATGGTGGCGAGCACGTTCTTCTTGCGCACCATGCCGCCGTAGAAGAGCGCGAGCCCTGGCACCATCAGCAGCACCAGCGCCGAGCTGGTCAGCATCCACGCAGTGCTGCCGGAGTCGATGGTCGCTTGCACGGTGCCCTGCACGGCGCCCCCCTCGCGATGTTCGCGTGCTGCTCTCGCAAAAAACCACGCGCCCCCGCAAGGGGGCGCGCGCGTGTCTTACCGACCCCGTACACGCGGGGCCGCGGCGGGCTACTTGCTCTTCTTCTTCTTGGTCGCGTCCTTCACCTCGGCCGCGGCCTTGGCGCGCGCGTCGGTGACGACGAGCGCGGACTTCATCTGCGCCCACACGGCGGTGTGGCCTGCCGCTTTGAGCTTGTCGCGCACGGCGACGGCACCGGAGCCGTCGTCGCAGTAGAGCACCACGCCCTTGGCCTTGTCGCCGCCGGTGAGCTTGTCGAAGTCGGCCTTCTTCGCGTCCCAGTCGGCGGCGGGGATGTTGGTGGCGGTGGCGAGCAGGTCGGTGGCCTTGTCGGCGGCGCGCACGTCGATGAGCAGGGCGCCCTCAGCGAGCTTGGCGTTGGTGGCCACGGCGTCGTCGAGCGAGGCGGCCAGCTTGGCGGCGGCGTCGGCCTCGGCGGCGGCCTTCTCGGCGGCGGCCTTCTCGGTGGCGGCCTTCTCTTCCGCCTCCTTGGCGGCCTTGTCGGCGTCGGCGGCGGCGGCGTTGACGTCACCGGCGAGGTTCTTGGCCTGAGCGCACGCGAGCGTGGCGGTGGCGAGCAGGAAGCAGGCTGCGATGTTCTTCATGAGATCCTCCTGGGCGGGTGATAGCGCCGACCGCTCGTCCGGGGCAATGACCGTCAGGCGGGCAAGAGCCGGCGGTGGAAGCGCGGCGCCTGCCGCGGCACGCTCCGCTCGACGACGCGGGCCAAGCGCAAGAGCTGGGCCTCGGCCCAGGGGCGCCCGGTGAGCATCAAGCCGATGGGCATGCCCCCCTGGTCGTACCCGCAGGGCACGGAGATCGAGGGCAGGCCGAGGAAGTTGCCCAGGCGCACGTAGCGCATGGTCTTGTCGAGGGTGGGCAGGTCGCTGGCCCCGTGGCGCAACGCGTCCTCGGCGTAGCGCGGCGCCGTCAGCGCGCAGGTTGGCGTGGCGATGACGTCGACGCGCTGGTAGATGGCGGCGAAGCGCTCGGTGAACAGCCCGCGCACGCGCTGCGCGTGCACGTAGTCGGCGGCGGTGAAGCGCTCGGCCAGCGCCAGCACCAGGCGCACGGGCAAGCCGTACTCGCGTCGACGCTGCGCCAGGGTTGCGCGCTGGCCCGCCAGCATCTCCGAGGCGATGGTCACCAGGTGGGCGTTCTGCATGCGCTGCAGCTCGGGCACCTCGAAGTCCACCTGCGCGGCGCCGGCCTCGATGAGGTGGCCGAGGGCAGCGCGGCAAGCGCTGACCACCGCCTCGTCGGCGTCGTCGAACCAGGGCGCCCACACCCCCACGCGCAGCCCCTTGAGCGCGCCGTCTTGCAGGTCATCGACGACGACGTCGGGCTGGCGCATGGTGTTGGCGTCGTGCGGGTCACGGCCGGCCATGACCGCGTAGCCGAGGGCGGTGTCGGCGACGGTGGCGCCGATGGGCCCGATGTGGCCCACGCTCCAGCACAAGGGCGCCGCGCCGTACTCACTGACGCGGCCGAAGGTGGGCTTGAGCCCCACCACGCCGCAGTGGGACGAGGGGATGCGGATGGAGCCGCCGCCGTCGGCGCCGAGCGCCAAGGGGGCCAGGCCCGCCGCCACCGACGCCGCGCTGCCCGCCGACGAGCCGCCGGTCTCGTGCGCGGGGTCGTAGGGGTTGCGGCAGGCGCCGTGGTGCGGGTTGTAGCCCTCGGGGGTGAGCCCGAGCTCGGGCATGTTGGTCTTGCCGAACAGCAGCGCCCCCGTGGCGCGCAGGCGCGCGACGCTCGAGGCGTCACGGGTGGCCGGCGTGCCGCCGTGGACCTTGGTGCCCGCGGTGGTGGGGTAGGGCACCATGTCGACCTCGTCCTTGATGGCCACGGGCACGCCGTCGAGGGGCGAGAGCGGCGCCTTCTTCTCGAGGCGCGCCTTGGCCTCGCGCGCCTGGCGCATGAGGTCGTCAGGCTGGTGCGCGACCATGAAGCGCAGGGGCGGCGCGTGGCGATCGAGCTCGCCGATGATGGCGACCAGGCGCTCGGCCACCTGGACGGGGTCGCTCCTGCCGTCGCGGTAGGCGCGCTGGAAGTCGGCGACGCTCTCGAAGGCGAAGCCCGGGCCGCGCTCGGCGCGCTCGACGATGGGCTCGAGCGCCGGCGCCGCGCCTGTCCAGGCGCCAATGGGCAGCGCCGGCAGCGGCGTCAGCGGCGCGTCGATGTGCTCTCTGCGCAGCTCGGCGAAGCCCTGATCGTTGAGCGTCTTGTCGCGCAGGGCGTTGCCGATGGGGCTCTCGAGCGCGGCGATGGCGGCCTTGAACGCGTTGCCAGCCAGGCGCGGCGCCTTGAGAGGTGTTCGTTGGTAGCTCATGCGGCCTTGTACCGCACATGGCCGCGGGCACCCCGTGGTCTTGACCATACTGACTGGTCAGTTTAGGAGGACGACCCACCATACTGACCGGTCAGTACGGAGCACCCATGGCCGCCCGCCGCACCCGTTCGCGCGTGAAAGAGCAACGACCCAAACAGGGGCCCCGCGCCCGCGCCCGCGAAGAGGCGGCGGCGGAGCAGAAGCCCGACGAGCGCCTGCGCCGGGCCGCCTTCCTGTGCTTTGCCGAGGGCGGCTTTCACGAGACCACTGTCGACGACATCTGCAAAAAGGCCGGCGTCTCGAAGGGCGCGTTCTACTGGTACTTCGAGTCCAAGGAGCAGGTCTTCGTCCAGATCCTCGAGGTGTGGGCCCAAGAGGTCGAGGGCGAGATCATCAAGCAGTTCCACGAGGCGTTTGAAGATCAGAACCCGGTGCCGGCGCTGTTGATGGCGCTTGGCCGCGAGGGGCGGCGTGGGCGCCGCCTCTTGCCCGTGTGGCTCGACGCGCTGGTGCAATCGAAGCACCACCCCGAGCTCAAGCACGCCATGCGCACCTTCTTGCAGCGCTTGCGCCGCGCGCTGGCGCGTGTGCTCGAGCCGGCCTTCGCGCCCTTCTACGGGGCGCACGACATCGAGACCATCGCCGGCCTGTTCCTGTCGTCGTTCATCGGCTCCATCGCGCAGCAGATGGCCGACCCCGAGCACGAGATCTACGACGAGCACAGCCGCACCTTGCTCATCACCGTCGACCACTTCGCGCGTCTCCTGCAGCAGGAGCGCGCGCCGGGAGCCACGCCATGACGACCCTCCGCTCCACCGACGCCCCGCTGACGGCCCGGCCCGACGACGTGGCCGGCCCGCTCGACGTCAACGCCTCGCTCGACGCCCTGCGCACGCGGGCCCACGCGCGCTTGTCGGTGCGTGCGCGCCCGGCGCTGGTGGAGGCTGCGCTCGTGGGTGAGCGCCGGCTGGCGCTGAGCTTCGCCGGGCAGGGCAGCGCCTACCTCGATGAGCTGGCAGAGCTGTGGGCCGGTGGCGGCGCGCCGCGCGCCCTCCTCGACGTGTGCCTGGCCGCCATCAACGACGAGGTGACGGGCCTCGACCCGGTGGACGCCGGGCGCAGCAGCGGCGCCCTCGACGTGGCGCGCGCGCTCGCCGGGCCCCGCCCCGACCAGGCCACGCTGGCGCGCGCCGCGGTGTCGGCGCCGCTCGTGTTCGTGACGCAGCTGGCGCGCCTCGAGCAGCTCCTGTCGCTCGGCATGGACGAGCTGTTCGCGCTCCCCGAGGAGCGTCGCCCCCTCGTCGTGGGCCACAGCCAAGGGCTCTTGGGCGCCTACGCATGCGCGCGCGCATGGGGCTGCTGTCTCGACGAGCGCGCGGGCGTCGTCGCGGACCTGGCGCGCGTCGCCGTGCGCATGGGCGCGGCCATGGAGCGCCACCTGCTGCCGGCGGCTTCGCCGCCGGCGCTGCGCTCGAGCATGGCCGACACGGGATCGGCGCCAAGCTGCATGGCCGCCATCGGCGGCCTGCACGGGCACGAGCTGCGCGGCGCCATCGACGCCCTCGCGCTCGACGTCACGGTGGCCATCGAGAGCGCGGCCACCTACCACACCGTGGCCGGCGCGCCCGACGCGCTCGAGGCGCTGCGGGTGGCGCTCGCCGATCACGCCGGGCGGCTCCTCGAGCAGAAGCGCCGCGGCGCCTACGCCGGACGCGTCCCCGAGGCGCGCTTCTCGTGGCTGCCCGTGAGCGGACCCTTCCACACCGCCCACCTGGAGGAGAGCTGCGCGCGCTTGATCGAAGGTCTCGCGCGCCGCCCCGCACCGCCCGTGGGCGGCGAGCGCCCGCTGCACGTGCTCGATGCCGCCACGGGGCTGCCCCTGGCAGACGACGAGCGCGCGCTCGGCGCCGTGTTGCGATCGATCCTCACCGCGCCCGGCTCCTACGCCCGTTGCCTCGACGCGTTGGCGGCGCAGGGGTGCGACACGCTCGTCGACGTGGGCCCCGGCGTCGAGGTGGCGCACCTGGCGGCCTCGGCGCTGCGCGGCCGCGCCGTGCGCGTGCTGTCGGCGGGCGTGCACAGCGAGCGCGCAGCGCTCCTCGACGGCAAGCAGGCTCCCGCGCGGCCCGCGCCGTGGTCGCAGCTTGCCCCCCGCGCCGTCGACGACGGGCGCGGCCTGCGCCTCGACAACCGCTTCACGCGCCTCACCGGTCGCGCGCCCTTCATCGTCCCGGGCATGACGCCAACGACGGTGGAGGCGCCGCTGGTGGTGGCCGCCGCCAACGCTGGCTACCTCGCCGAGCTGGCCGGCGGCGGCCAGGTCACCGAGCGGCACCTGCGCGCTCGCCTCGACGAGGCGCGCCGCTCCTTGGTGCCGGGCCAGGGCATCGTGTTCAACGCGCTCTTCCTCGACCCCTACCTGTGGGGCCTCCACCTCGCCAAGGAGCGCCTGATCTTCAAGTTGCGGGACGAGGGCTACCCCATTCTTGGCGTCACCATCACGGCCGGCGTGCCCCCGCTCGAGGACGCGGTGGCGCTGCTCGACGAGCTGCACGCGCACGGCATGCATGTGAACGCGCTCAAACCCGGCACCGAGCGCCAGGTCGACGAGGTCATTGCCATCGCCAAGGCGCGCCCCGACCGCGCGCTGTTCGTGCACCTCGAGGGCGGCAAGGCCGGCGGCCACCACTCGTGGGAAGACCTCGATGATCTGCTGCTGCGCAGCTACGCCAAGCTGCGCGAGCTCGACAACCTGGTGCTGTGCGTGGGCGGTGGCATCGGCACCGAGGAGCAGGCCAGCGCCTACCTGTTCGGCCGCTTCAGCGAGCGCTACGGGCGTGCGGCCATGCCCGTCGACGCGGTGTTCCTCGGCACGCGCCTGATGGCGACGCGCGAGGCGTGCACCTCGCCGGCGGTGAAGGCGGCGCTGGTGGCCGCGCCCGGCGACGTCGAGCGCTGGCCCTTGGCCGGTGGCGCCGTCGGCGGTGTCACCAGCGGCAAGAGCTCCCTCGATGCGCCCATCTACTACCTCGACAACGCCGCCGCGCAGGCCGCGCGCCTCCTCGACCAGCTCGCCGGCGACCCTGCGCAGGTGGCGGCACGCCAGGACGAGATCGTGGCGGCGTTGGCGCGCACCGCCAAACCCTACTTCGGCGACCTCGACGACATGACGTCGGCCGCCGTGCTCGAGCGGCTCGTGGAGCTCACCGCGTACGCTGCCGGTGAGCCCTTGGCCGATGGTCCGTGGCTCGACGCGAGCTGGCGCGATCGCTTCCTCGCCATGGCTCGCCGCCTCGAAGCGCGGCACCTGCCCGCCGACGGCGCGCCCGCGGCGTCGCTGGTCACCGCTGAGGCGGCGCAGGACCCGCGCGCGCTCTGTGCCGCGCTGGTCCTGCGAGCGCCCTCGCTGACGCGAGCGCTCATGCACCCCGAGGACTCGCGCTTCTTCGTGGAGCTGTGCAAGCTGCCGGGCAAGCCCGTGCCCTTCGTGCCCGTCCTCGACGGCGAGGTGCGCCGCTGGTTCAAGTCCGACAGCCTGTGGCAGTCGCACGACGCCCGCTTCGGCGCCGACCTCGTGCTGGCGCTGCCGGGACCGACGGCTCTGGCGGCGCTCACGCGCGTCGACGAGCCCGTGGCCGAGGTGCTGCGCGGCTTCGAGCGCCACGCGCTGGCGCGCGCGCTCGCGCGCGGCGCGCACGCCATGCCTCGCGCTGATCTGGTCACGCGCGCGCGCGCCTGCGCGGTGGCCGTCGACGAGCACGGCGTCTGGCACGCCAACCCGCTGGCGCGCCTGGCGGGGCTGCCGGGGCTCGAGGTGGAAGAGCAGGACGGCCAGCTGTGCGCGCGCGTGCGCCTGCCTGAGGGAGCTGCGCTCGATCTCTGCCTGCGCTTCGTCGACGACGCACAGGGCGGCCACCTGCGGGTCGACCGCGCGGCGTTCCTGCGCGCGCAGCAGGACTTCTACGGTCGCGCCCTGTTCGGCGCCCCGGTGGCGCCGGTGGCGCTGTTCGAAGAGGCCACCGAGCACGTGGAGCTGACCGCGGCGCGCGCGCACGCCTTCCGCGCCGCCACCGACGACGACAACGCACCCGCCGCGCCGCTGTCGATGGCGTTCGCGCTGGCCTGGCGCGCGATCTTCCGAGCCCTGTCGGGCGCGCAGCCCGACGTGCTGCACCTCGTGCACGAGTCCGACGAGGTCGAGGGCCCGGGCCTCGTGGTTGGTGACCGCCTGACCGCCACCGCGCGCGTGACCGTCGTCGAGGAGCTGTCCGGCGGCCGCCGCGTGGTGGTGGAGGCGCGCCTGGTGGACGCCGCCGGCGCCGTGCGTGCCCGGATCACCAGTCGATTCTTCATTCGCCAAAGTGACAAAACAGTGACCTCTCGCCGTGAGGATCGAGGGGTGCGCGCGCGCCTGGCGACCGACGAGGGCGCGCTGCGCTTCCTGGCGGAGCTGCCCGGCGTGTGTCTCGACGTGCGCGCGTGCACGGGCGGCGCGCTCGAGCTCGACGCCCGCGTCACCGAGCGCGGGGCGCTCGGCAGCCTACGCTCGGGGAGCGCCGTGGTCGGCAGCCTGACCATGGACGCGTCGGCCTTCGATGCGCTCGTGGCCGTGGCAGCGCTGCGAGAGCCCACGGCGCCCGCCGCCGGGCGCCTCGCCGAGAAGCGCGCGCAGGCGCCGCGCTCGCTCCTTGCCTACGCCGACGCCAGCGGCGACAAGAACCCGCTGCACACGTACCCGGCCATCGCCGCGTTGGCGGGCTTCGACGGGCCCATCGTGCACGGCAAGTGGACCGAGGCCTACGCATTGCACCGCATCACGCGTGTGGCCGCCGAGGGCGACTCCGGCCGCGTCACGCGCAGCGCCGCGCGCTTCTTGGCGCCGGTGGCCCCGGGCGCGGCGCTGGTGGTGAGCATCGACGCGCTCGCGCGCTCGCAGGGAGCGCTCGACGTGCGCGCCGTTGTCGAGGCGGACGGCGTGCGCTGCGCCGAGGTGGACGCGCGCGTGCTCGCGCCGCCCACCGCCTATGTGTTTCCGGGCCAGGGCGTGCAGCACGCGGGCATGGGCGCCGCCACCAGGGCGGCGAGCACCGCCGCGCGCGCGGTCTGGGACGAGGCCGAGCAGGTGTGCCGGCAGCGCCACGGCTTCTCGCTGCTCCACGTCGTCGACGACAACCCGCGCGAGCTGTGGGTGCGCGGCGAGCGTTTGGTGCACCCCGAGGGCGTGCTCTTCCTCACCCAGTTCACCCAGGTGGCGCTGGCAGTGATGGCCGTGGCCGAGGTGGCCGCGCTACGGGAGCAGCAGCTGTTCGTGGAGGGCGCGCGCTTCGCCGGCCATTCGCTCGGGGAGTACTCGGCGCTAGCGGCGGTCCCCGGCGTCATGCCGCTGCCCGCCGTCGTTGACGTGGTGTACCGGCGCGGCCTCACCATGGACCGCTTGGTGCCGCGCGACGCCGAGGGGCGCTCGCGCTTCGGCATGGTGGCGCTGCGCCCGAACCTGGCGGCGCTCGACGAGCGCGCCGCGCTGGCGCTGGTGGACGAGATCGCGCGCGATACCGGGTTGCCGCTCTTCGTGGTCAACCACAACGTGTCGGGGCGCCAGTACGCTGTCACCGGCGACGTGCGCGCACTGGCCGTGCTCAAGGAGCGCCTGCCCGCCGCGCCGGGCGCCAAGGCCGCGGTGGTCGACGTGCCGGGCATCGACGTGCCCTTCCATTCGCCGCTCTTGGTTGACGGCGTCGACGCCTTCCGTGCCACCCTCGAGGGCGCGCTCCCCGCGCACATCGACGCGCGCCTGCTCGACGGGCGCTACCTGCCGAACCTCACGGGCACGGTGTTTCGCCTCGAGCCCTCCTTCGTGCGCGAGGTGGTGGCGGCGTCGGGCTCCACGCGCGCGGCCTCCTTGCTCGACCGCTTCGTCGAGGCCAAGAGGGACGCCGATGGCCTTGCGCGCGCGCTCTTGATCGAGGTGCTGGCCTACCAGTTCGCCTCGCCGGTGCGCTGGATCGAGATCCAGCGCGCGCTCTTCGAGGGTGCGGCCGCGGTGGCGCAGGTGATCGAGGTGGGGCCGGCGCAAGGTCCCGTGCTCGCGGGCATGGCGAAGGCCGAGCTCGAGCGCGCGAAGAGCCAGCGCGCTCGGCGCGTGCGCGTGCTGCATGCCGCGGCCGACCGCGAGCGCATGCTCGGCGTCGCCCACGCTGAGATCGACGCACTATCGCCCGCGCCGCCACCGACGCCGGCCGTGCCTCCAGCCGCGGGTGCGGTGCCCGCGCCCCTGGCGCCTACCTCGCCCGCCGTCGTGGTCCCCGCCGCCAGCGCGGCGCGGCCCCTGCCCGAGCCCGGGCCCTTCGCCGAGGACGGCGTGGTCACGCTGGTGTGCCTCTTGACCAAGAAGGGGCGCGCAGAGCTCGATCCCGCGCGCTCGCTCGACGCCCTGCTCGGCGGCAACTCGGCGCGGCGCAACCAGATCCTCGCCGAGCTCGCGGCCGAGGTCGGCGGGCGCTCGCTCGACGGCGCTCACGAGATGCCGCTCGGGCAGCTCGTGTCCACGATCGCAAAACTGTCGACGGCCGAAGGCCCGGGCGCCGCGCTGCGACCCTTGCGCGACCAGGCGCTGCAGCGCGCCCTGGGTGCGGCCGGCCTCGGTGCCGCGCAGGTGCACGAGCACCTCGAGCGCGAGTGGGGCCTTGCGCGCGGTCACCGCGAGCGCGTGCTGAACCGCCTCGCCCTTGCTGCGCGTGCCGTGCCGGCGATGAGCGAACGCGCCCTGGCGTTGGCTTTCGTCGACCAGGTCGCGACGGCTTATGGCGACGAGCTTGGCACGGGCCTGGCGCGCGTGACGGCGGCTCCGGTGGGCGCGGCCGTCGACTCCGCCGCGCTCGACGAGCTGGAGCGGCGCGTGCTTGGCAAGAGCGGCGCGCTCGCCGACGCCGCGCGCGCGATCCTGCGCCACGTCGACCCCGAGCTCATCGCCTTGCCGAGTGTTGCTGCGCGCGCAGCGGCACCCGACGACGACGAGCACGACGCGGCCTACCGCGCGGCCATCGCGCCCGTGTTCGACGAGCAGCACCACGTCGCCTTCACCTCGTCGTGGGCCTGGGTGCGCCGCGATCGCCACGATCCTGCGGTCGCTCGCCACGACGTGGAGCGGCGCGCGGCACCGGGCGGCGCCTTCGCGGGCCAGACGGCGCTCGTCACTGGGGCAGGAGTGGGCTCCATCGCGCGCGCGCTCATCGCGCGCTTGCTCGCCGAAGGCGCGCGCGTGGTGGTCACCACCTCGCGCCGCTCTCCCGAGGTGGTGCGCTCGTTCAAGCGCCTGTACCAGGCGCACGCGCGCGTGGGCGCCGAGCTGCACGTGGTGCCGTGCAACCAGGGCAGCTTCCACGACGTCGACGCGCTCATGGCGTGGCTCGGCACGGCCAAGAAGGAGCGCGTGGGCTCCTCCGAACGGCTCGTCAAGGCGCCCCTGGTGCCGGACCTGGTGGTGCCCTTCGGTGCTCTCGCCGAGACCGCGGATCTGTCGACCATGGGGCCGCGCTCGCTGGCGCTGTTCCGCGTGTTGGTGCTCGGCGTGGAGCGCCTGGTGGCGCGCGCCGCGGCGCTGGCGCTCGCGCACGGCGGACCCGGGCGGCGCGCGCACGTGCTGCTGCCGCTCTCGCCGAACCACGGCAGCTTCGGCGGCGACGGCGCCTACGGCGAGTGCAAGGCTGCGCTGGAGGCGCTCCTGCACAAGCAGCGCTCCGAGGCGCACACCTGGGGGCGCGGCGCGTCCATCGTGGGCCTGCGCATCGGCTGGGTGCGCGGCACGGGGCTGATGCACGCCAACGACGGCGCCGCCAAGTTCCTCGAGGAGCGCGGCCTCACGACCTTCTGCACCGACGAGATGGCGGCGCTGGCGCTCGAGCACGCCAGCGCGTCCTCGCGGGCGCGCGCGGCGACCGCGCCCTACGTGGCCGATCTCACGGGCGGCCTCGGCGAGGTGGAGGACCTCGCGGGGCTCCTGCGCGAGTACCGCGAGGGCGAAGACCGGCGTCAGCGCCGCGAGGTGCGCGCGGCAACGCTACGCGCGTCCTTCGATGGGGAGCTGGCGCGGCGTGCGCCGCGCACGTCGTCGACCGAGATCAAGCGCACGTCGCTGGCGCGGCCCACGCTGGACGTGCCGGTGCCGAGCGAGGCGCAGCTCACGTCGCTGCCGCCCCTCGATCACCTCGACCTCGACCGCGTGGCCGTCATCGTGGGCATGGGCGAGGTGGGCCCGTGGGGCAGCGCGCGCACGCGCTGGGCCATGGAGCAGGGGCGCACCTTGTCCATCGAAGCGGTGCTCGAGCTCGCCTGGATGATGGGGATGGTGGCGCCCGATCCGAAGAGCAGCGGCTTCGTCGACGTCAAGAGCGGCGCAGCTGTGGACGAGTCGCGCGTGCACGAGCGCTACGAGGCGGAGATCCTCGCGCACTGCGGTGTGCGCGTCGTGGAGCCCGCAGTCACCGGTTTCGATCCGCGCGCACTGCCCACCCTGGTGGAGGTGCGCCTCGAGCGCGACTTCAGCTTCCCGGTACCCTCGCGCACCGTGGGCGAGTCGGTGGTGCGCGAAGATCCGAAGCTCAGCAGGCTCGTCGAGGATAGGGATGGCGCGCTCTTCGTCGTGCGGCAGCGCGGCTCGACCATCAAGGTGCCGGCGGCGCTGTCGGTCCGCCGCGCGGTCGCCGGACAGTTGCCCACCGGGTGGGACGCCACGCGCTATGGCGTGCCCAAGAGCCTGGTCGAGCAGGTCGACCCCGTCACGCTCTACTGCCTGGTGTCGACGGCAGAGGCCTTCTTGTCGGCGGGCATGACGCCCGAAGAGCTGCACCGCCACCTGCACCCGTCGCGCATCGGCGCCACGATCGGCACCGGCATCGGCGGCATGGCGAAGCTCAAGCGCCTGCACCGCGATCTCTTCGAGGGCAAGGAGCGGCAGAACGACACGCTGCAAGAGGCGCTCATCAACGTCATCGGCGGCTACGTGGTGCAAGCCTACCTGGGTTCCACCGGGCCCATGAGCTCGCCGGTGGGCGCGTGCGCCACGGCGGGCTTGTCGTTGGCGGAGGCGCTCGACAAGATCCGCACCGGGCAGGCGGAGCTCGTCGTCGCCGGCGGCGCCGACGACCTGTCGGAGGCGGGCCTCATCGGCTTTGGCGACATGGGCGCCACCGCCGACACCGACGATCTCGTGGCGCGCGGCATCGAGCCACGCGCCATGTCGCGCGGCAGCGACAGCCGCCGCCGCGGCTTCGTGGAGGCCCACGGTGCCGGCGTAGCGGTGGTGTGCACGGCGGCATTGGCGTTGCGCTTGGGCCTGCCGGTCTACGGCGTGCTCGCGTTCGCCGGCAGCTCGGGCGACGGCCTGCAAAAGAGCGTGCCCGCGCCAGGGCAGGGCGCCCTGTCCTTCGTGGCCGAGCGGCGCGCACCCGAGCAACGTCACGACGATGGCGCATGCGACCTCGTGGGGCGCCGCCAACGGTTGCGGCAGATCGAGCGCGAGCGCGATCTGCTCGCCGGCATGGTGGGTGTCGACGAGGCCGCGCGCATGGTGGCCGACGCCCGCCGCCGCTTGGCGCACGAGCCGGGGGCCGGGCGCGACGACGTCTCGCCGCTGCGCGCGGCCTTGGCCGTGCTCGGCCTGTGCGCCGACGACGTGGCCGTGGTGTCGAAGCACGACTCGTCCACGCAAGCGAACGACGAGAACGAAGCGCGCCTGCACGAGACCATCATGGGCGCGCTCGGCCGATCCGACGACAACCCGCTGTGGGTCATCTCGCAGAAGTCGCTGACGGGGCACCCCAAGGGCGCGGCGGCCGCGTGGCAGGTCAATGGGCTCCTACAGGTGATGGCCAGCTCGATCATCCCACCGAACCCTAGCCTCGACGATGTCGCTGACGAGATGCGCGCCTTCCCGCACCTGGTGTGGACTGATCGCCCCGTGCAGCATGCGCAGCCCATCCTGGCGGGCTTCGTGACCACGCTCGGCTTCGGTCACGTGAGCGCGCTCGTGTGCTTGGCGCACCCGTGGTTGTTCTGGCGCATGCTCGACGACGACGCGCGCCATGGCTATGCGGATCGTCTCGAGGTGCGCCGTCGACAGGCGGAGCAACAGCTGCAGCGCGTGCTCGCGGGCCGCGCGCCGCTCTTCACGGTGGTGGAGCCGCGCCTGTCCCACGACGACGAGGTGCGGCTGCTGCTCGATCCCGATGCGCGGCTTTGTGGGGCGCGCGCGTGATCCTCGGCCTCGGCGTTGACCTGGTGGATGTGGCGGCGTTCGGCGAGCTGTGTCGATCGCAGCCCTTTCTCATCGCCACCTTCAGCGACGACGAGCGCGGCTACGCCACGGCGGCTGGGCACGCGGGCCGCGACGTGCACCTGGCGGCGCGCTACGCGGCCAAAGAGGCGGCGCTCAAGGCGCTCGACGCTGCCAGCGCGCTCGTGGGCGTGACGCCGCCCGCGGTGCCCCTTGGCGACATCGAGGTGGTGCGCGACGCGCGCGGCCGCCCTGCGTTGCGTTGGCACGGCCGCGCCGCCGAGCTGGCCAGCGCCCTCGAGGTGCGCCGCACGCACCTGTCGTTGACGCACGACGGGCGCGGCGCGGCGGCGGTGGTCGCGCTCGAGGCGTAGCCGGGACCTGGTCGGGTCCAATGACACACCCTGTCTTGGAATGACCGGCGCGTTAGCGTGCCTACGCTCGTCCTTTGGGAGGCCACGATGAAGCCCTGCTCCACGCTGCAAACCGCCAAGAAGCTCGCCCCCACGCTCGCGCTCTGTGCAGCCTTCGTCACGGGCTGCGGCTTCAACGCCGTGGTCGCCGAAGACGAGACCGTGAAGGCCGCCTGGGCCGAGGTGCAAAGCCAGTATCAGCGGCGCGCCGATCTGGTGCCGAACCTGGTGGAGACCGTGAAGGGCGCCGCGGGCTTCGAGCAGTCGGTGTTGACCAACGTGGTAGAGGCGCGCGCCAAGGCCACCGCTGTCACCATCGACGCCTCTATCGTCGATGATCCGCAGCGCCTGCAGGCCTTCGAGGAGGCGCAGACGCGCCTGTCGGGGGCGCTCGGTCGCTTGCTCGCGGTCAGCGAGAGCTACCCAGACCTGAAGGCGAGCGCTGCCTTCCGCGATCTGATGGTGCAGCTCGAGGGCACCGAGAACCGCATCACCGTAGCGCGCGGCCGCTACATCAGCGCCGTCGCCCAGTACAACACCACGGTGCAGAGCTTCCCCACCATGTGCGGCGCCGGCCTGCGCGGCAAGAAGGTGCGCCCCACCTTCACGGCGACGACGCCGGGGGCCGAGAGCGCGCCCAAGGTGCAGTTCTGATGACCAGGCTCGCGCCTGCTGTGCTGTTGCTGGCGCTCGGCGCCGGCGCGGCGCACGCGCGCGAGGTGCCGCTCTTGCGCGCTCGTGTCACCGACGAGGCCGGCGTGCTCGGCGGGCGCGCGCCTGTGCTCGAGCAGACGCTGGCCGACTACGAGCGCACCACCGGACACCAGCTCGCGGTGCTGGTGGTGCCTTCGCTCGAGGGCGAGAGCCTCGAGGGCTACAGCATGAAGGTGGCCGAGCGCTGGCGCTTGGGCGACCGGCGACGCGACGACGGGCTCCTGGTGCTGGTGGCCATCGAGGATCGCGCGGCGCGCATCGAGGTGGGCTATGGCCTCGAGGGCGCCATCCCCGACGTCATCGCCGGCCGCGTGCTGCGCGAGGACATGACCCCCCGCTTCGCCGCGGGCGACTACGCCGGTGGCATCGAGGCCGGCCTCGACGCGCTCATGCGCGCGGCCAAGGGCGAGGCGCTCGGGCCCGCGCCGACGAGCTCGCGCGGTGTCGGCGAGCGCGGCCGCTGGCAGCCCTTCGCGGTCTTCGTCGTGGTGGCGCTGTCGGTGCTCTTGCGTCTGCCGCGCATCATTCGGGCGCCCATTGGCGCCGTCCTTGGTGGCGTCATCGGCTGGCTGGTGCTCGAGTCGATGCTCATGGCGGTGGTGCTGGCGCTCGCGCTAGGGATCCTGGCGTTGATCCTGCCGACGGTGCGCGGCTTCGGGCGCTCGCGGCACGGTTGGATCGGCGGCGGCACGTCGTCGTGGGGGCGCTCGAGCGGCGGCTTCGGCGGCTTCTCGGGTGGCGGCGGCGGCTTCGGCGGTGGCGGCGCCTCGGGGAGGTGGTGATGGCGCTCTCGAAGGAGGCCGCGGCCCGGATCGAGGAGGCGGTCAGGTGCGCCGAGGCGGGCACGCGTGGCGAGATCGTGGTGGCGGTGGCCGAGCGCAGCGACGGCTACGGCGCGCCGCGCGCCGCCTTCGCCCTGGCGCTCGCCTGCGTGGCGGCGGTGGCGGCGCTGGCCCTCGGCGCGCCCGCGTGGCTGGCGGTAGCAGCGTGGCCCGCGGGCACCGCGCTCGGCTGGCTCGTCACGTCCGTGCCCGCGGTGCTGCGCGCGGTGGTTCCCGCCGACGACGTGGAGCGCGAGGTGGCGGAGTCGGCCAGGGCGGCGTTCTTCGATCACGGCGTGCATCGGACGGCGGATCGCGCTGGCGTGCTCGTCTACCTGTCGCTCGATGAGCACCGCGTGACCGTGCTGGGCGACGCCGGCATCCACGCCGTGGTCGGCGAGGAGGGCTGGAAGTTGCATACTTCGCAGATCGTCAAAGCGATGCACGTCGGCCACCCCGAGGCCGTGGCCGACGTGGTCGGCGCGCTCGGCACCGTGCTGGCGCAGCACTTCCCGCCGCGCGGCGACAACAAGAACGAGCTGCCCGACGCCGTGCGCCACGCGTAGCCCGCGACGCGCCTCAGAGGAACTTGCGGGCCGGCACCAGCACGTTGGCGACCAAGAGCCCGGTGACGATGGCGCCGCCGATGAGGAACATCTCGAAGCCCTTGGCGGCGCCGTCGAGGAAGGCGCCGCGCAGGAAGGCCTCGAGGCTCAGAAAGCCGAAGCTCCCCGGCACCAACAAGACCAGCGCCGGCAACAGGAAGACCTGCGCCGGGCGCTGCGTGACCCGCGCGCACACGTTGGCGAAGGCCGCCACCGAGAAGGCCGCCAAGAAGGGCGCCAGGCCCGAGGGCAGGTGGCGAGTGGCGAGCCCGGTGACGAGCCACGCGATGCCGCCCGCGGCCATGGTGGCCACGAGGTACTGCCGAGGCGCCGAGAAGAAGATGGCGAAGGAGAGCGCCGCCAGCACGAGCGCGCCACCCTCGAGCCACAGGGGCGGGTCGGGGCGCACCGGCGTCACCGTGGCGCCAGCGCCGAGCACCTGTTCGACGGCGACGGCGGCGGCGATGCCGAACACGATCGACAGGAAGACGATGAGCGCGCCCATCAAGCGCGAGGCGCCCGACACCAGGTTCTTGCTCGCCAGCTCGGCGAGGCCCGTGGTGAGCGCCATGCCGGGCACCAGCGCGATGATGATGGAGAGCACCAGCACCTCGCGGGACACGGCGGGCACCACGAGCCCGGCGCCCCACGCCACCGCACCGGCGACGAAGCCGCCCAGGAAGTCGGCGAGCAAGGGCGCGTCGCGGCGCTGGCGCAAGAGGTGGCCGATGAGCACCAAGAGCACGCCGCCGATGGCGGCGGCGACGATCTCGGCGAGGCCGCCCCGGAAGAACACGGCCGTGGTGCCGGTGGCGAGCGGCGTGGCCGCCCAGGTGGCCCAGCGCGGCCAGGGCGGCGGTCGACGATCGACAGCGGCCATGGCCTCGGTCGCTTCGCGCAGCGTGAGCTTGCGCTCCAGGGCGTCGTTGAAGATGCGGTCGACGGCGGTCAGGCGATCGAGATCGACGGCCCACTCCTTCACGCGTACCAGGCGCACCACCGGCTCGCCGGCTCCGCTGCTGGGGCGCAGCATCAGCCACAAGCCCGTGGGCACCGCGAACACCTCCGCCGCATGGCCCTCGAGCGTGGCCACCTCGCGCAACAACGACTCGAGGCGGTGCGTGGGGCAGCCATAGGACAAGAGCGTGCCGCCGAGGGAGCTGAGGTACTCGGCGAGCTCCACGGCGTTGCTCGGGGCGGCGGCCTGGTCGGTCACGGGGCCACGCTAGCACCGACGTGCGTACCGGCGAGCACGCGCTGTTGTCGATCGTGATCGCGCCTACGAGAAGCGCATGGACTGCAGCACGCGCAGGAGCTCGTCGCGCACGCGCGGGAAGCGCGCCTCGGCGGCGGAGGCGGTGGCGAGGATGCACACGGGGCCGAGCACGACGGCGGCGGTGAGCTGCACGAGCGGCGCCTGGCTCACGCGCAGGCGCACCACGCGGAAGGCGCCGGCGCCGAGCGGGCACGAAAAGGGCCCCGCCTCGAGCTCGACGGCGTCGGGGTCGGCGGCGCGCACGCCGGAGAGCTCCTCGGCCAACACCGCCACGGCGTCGAGGCCGTCGGTGCCGCGGAAGCGGACGGCCACCGCCTCGGTGGGCACGGCGACCTTCGCCACCGTGGCGGCCGTCTGGCTGTCCCTGGGGGCGACGAACAGCAGCGTCGACTGGTCGCTCCAGCCCTCGGGCACGTCGATGATGAGGCCGCCGTGCTGCACTTCCATACTCAAGCCCTTGCGCCTTGCGCGAGCGCGCGCAGGTTCACGATGGAGGCGACCGTGGGCGCGGTGCGCATGGCCTTGAGGTTGGCCACGTCGACGCTGATGGCGAGGGCGGGGACGAGCTCGCCGATGACGGGGACCTCCGCCACGGCGCCGAGCAAAGCGTGCTTGGCCGACACGCGTCCGAGCGTGCGCGCCAGCTCGCGATCGCCGGTGGCCAGGCTGACCAGCGAGGCCACGCCCGCCACCAACGCGGTCGCCCCGAGGAAGACGATGCCGAGCAAGGGGGTGAGGCCGAGCCCTTCGGCCACGATGGAGATGCGCTGCAAGGTGCGCGTCAGGCGCGCGTCGGTGACGGCGACGTCGAGCTTCCGGGTGCTGCCGTCCGTGAAGCTGATCTCCACCGCCGCCGGGCGCTGCAGTCGCTCGGGATCGGCGCGGATGAACGACATCGCGGTGCGCCCGGTGGTGCTGCCCTGCAACTTCCCCTCGAGCTTGTCGACGCCGTGCTCGAAGCGCGCGGTCAGGCGGTCGAACGTCGAGTCGCCCGACGACACCGGCGCCTCGGCGTCCTGCAGCGCACGCAGCGCCGCCTCGGGATCGTCGATGAGCTTGCCGTCGACCGTGATCTTGGCGACGGTTGAGCGATCACTCACCTCGCGCAGGGCCTTGCCCGCGGCGATGAGGCGGATCTGGTCTGAGCCCGCTTTCACCTTGCCCATGTGCGGGCGCAAGTGTCGCACGAACCGGGCCCAGGTCCGGTGATCCGCGCCACGAGGGCAAATCGTTTTCGCGGCCCGCCCGTTGGCAGGGAGACCCAGGAGGTCCTCATGCGCAGCCTTGCGCCCATCGCCGCCCTATTCGCCCTCGTCGCCCTCGCCGGGGCCCCCGCTGCCAGCGCCGACGCCCCCTACACCGCTAGCGCGGGCAGGAACGCCCCTGCGGCCGAGCCCGTGGTCGAGCAGGTGCGCCAGAAGGACGGCACGCTGAAGCAGGAGGTGCGCTACGTGGCGCCCAAGCGCGACACCCACGGCAACGCTCAGGGCAATCAGTACGACCTGGCGGTCGACGGCGCCTTCGAGGGCCAGACCGTGGCGGTCTTGCACTTCTACACGGGGGAGGGCTTCGACTTCTCGTTGCCGCAGGCCGCGCTCAAGCAGAAGGGCTTCTCGGTCTTTCGCTGGATCAACGCGCCGCCGCGCCCGGAGGAGCTGCGCGCCAAGCTCAAGATGGCGAGCCAGCTGTGGATCATCTCGAACAGCGATCGCCGGCTCACCGACGAGCACGTCGCGGTCATCAAGGAGTTCTTCGACTCGGGCAAGGGCGTGTACATCTGGGGCGACAACCAGCCCTACTACGCGGACGCCAACGCCGTGGGTCAGGCGCTGCTCGGCGTGCAGATGCAGGGCGACCTGCCGGGCGGCAGCAACGTCGGCATCCAGCAGAAGGGCCATAGGGCGGGCGTGATGGCGAACCACCTGCTCTCCACCGGCCTCGAGAACGTCTTCGAGGGCATCACCATCGCCACCATCGAGGGCAACCAGACGCTGAAGCCGCTCATCTACGGCTCCGCCGGCAACCTGGTGACGGCCGTCTACGAAAAGGACGGCAAGCGCGCCATCTTCGACGGCGGCTTCACGCGCCTGTACCTGGGCTGGGAGACCGCCGGCACCGCGCGCTACGTGAAGAACGCGGCGGCGTGGCTCGCCAACTACGAGCGCTTCGGCGACAAGGTGGTGGGCATGCGCTGAGCGGCCGAGTCCCCGCGGGTGCGAATGCGCCGGGCCGTGCCCGGCGTTTCGCCGTTGTGGCGGCGCGCGCGAGCTTGCAGGCTGCGCCCGATGACCCAGCTGCCAGCCGCTCGCAACAGCCGCGAGGTGCATGTCGCTGACGCGCTCGAGTGGCTCGCGACGCGCGGCGTCCTGGGTGGCTGTTCGGTGCTGACCTCGCTGCCCGACGTGAGCGAGACCGGCATGTCGCTGCAGCGCTGGCGCACCTGGTTCGTCGACGCCGCCGCGCGCGTGTGCGCGGCCCTCGACGAGCAGGGCCTCGCTGTGTTCGTGCAAACCGACCTGCGCAGAGACGGCGCGTGGGTCGACAAGGCCGCGCTGGTGGCCGAGGGCGCCGCGCGGGTCGACGCGCGGCTCTTGTGCAAGAAGATCGTGTGCCGGCGGCCGCCGGGGAGCCGCTCGTCGGCGGGCGCGGCGTTCTCGTCGCTGCTGGTGTTCGGGCGCGGGCGCGCGCTCGACCACGCGCTGCCCGACGTGGTGCCCGACGTGCTGGTGGACCCGGGGCCGCCCACGTGGGTGCGGGGCCTTGGCCGCGACGCGTGCGCGCAGGCGCTGATCTTCGTGCGCCGCTACGCGCGCTCCACCGCCACCATTGTCGACCCCTTCTGCGGCGAGGGCATGACGCTGGCGGTGGCCAACGCGCTCGGCTTCGACGCCATCGGCGTCGAGCGCAACCGCAAGCGCGCGGACAAGGCGCGCACGCTCACCGTGTCGCCCGACGCCATCGTCACCCGTGTGCCGTCGGGGGCGAGCGCTCGCCGGCGGTGACGGCGACCTGCAGGCGGTTCTCCGGCGGTGCCACGGGGCAGGCTGCGTACTCGGTGAGCGCGCAGGGCGGGTTGAAGGCGCGATTGAAGTCGAGCTCGACCTCGCCGTGCTGGTTGGCGGGCTCGAGGTACAGGAAGCGCCCGGCCCCGTAGCTGGCGCCGCCGCTGGTGGCGTCCTTGAAGATCAGGAAGTACTGGCCGGGCGCGTCGTCGTCGATGACCGGCAAGAGCCGGTGCTGTTGGCCAAGCAGGGTGAACACGAGCGCGCCCGGGCAGGGGTGATCGAGCACGCCGCCCAAGCCCTGCCCGAGCGGGATGCTCGCCGGTGCGCCCGCGCGCACCAGCTGCGCCACCACGCGGAATCGCTCGTCGGGCTCGAAGAAGCGCAGGCCGGCGAAGCCCGACCTCGAGGGCGCGTTCGGATCACGCACGCGGATGGCCGCGCGCTCGCCCTGGCGCAAGAGCTCGTAGCGGCGTGGGCCGACGAAGAAGTAGGGGCCGCCGCCCGATGAGCCCGCGGCCCATCGATGCGCGCGCACCTCCTGGCCGTGCTCGTCGTGGGCCACCACATCGGAGCGCAGCGTCACGCTCACGTCGCCGTCACGAAAGGCGGCCGTGCCGACGTCGATCTCGTTGTCGCCCGGCGACAAGACGAAGCGCGCGACCAGCGAGAGCCAACCCCACTCCGAGATCAGGCGCTGGGTGCGCGCGGCGCGCCAGCGCCGCAGCTCGTCGTGGAACAGGCGGCGCCCCTCGCCGTCGTCGTTGGTCATGCGCTGCTCGTGAGCGCATGCGCCAGCGCCCAGCGCGTCGCCTGCTCGAAGTCGCGCAGGGAGCGATAGCGCTGCCAGGGAGCGTTGGTCTCGCGCAGCTCGCGCGTGCCGCGCGCGAGCGCCACTGCGGCGGGCGCGCGCTCGACCAGCGTCGCCACCAGCGCGCGAAAGGTCGCATCGCGCGTTGCCCCACCGCGCTGCCGCAGCACGATGCCGCTCCGGGTGACGCGGAAGCGCCCGCGGCGGCGCTGCTCGTCCTCGAGCAGGAGATCGATGAGCACGTCGTCGCGCTCGACGATGGTGGTGCGCACGCGCTGCTGCGTCGCGAGGGGGCTCGGCGATTGGCTCCCGTAGGGGCCCATGTCGCCGGGCTCGGGCCCCAGCAGCTTCGTCTCGGTCTCGGCCACCTTGACGAGGCCGACGGCGAGCGCGCGCAGCCACTGCCACGGCAGCGTGATCGGCCGGCCCATGGCGTCGGCCACCGCGATGCCGGCCACGTCGAAGGCGAGCTCTTTGCTGCGCACCACGCCCGGCAGCTCGACCCGCGTGGCGTCGAGCACGTGCGCCACGAGACCCTCGGCGTGCAGCGCTGCCTGCAGGGTTCGCGCGTCCTCGGGTGAGACGCGGTCGGCGAGCATGCCTTGGCCGCGCAGCGCGGCCGTGCGTGCGTCTTGTGCCGTGCGGAAGCGCGCGCGCGCAAACGCCGCCACCACACGCTCGGCATCTGCGTCGGCGGCCGCGAGGGCCACGGTGCACCACGAGGGCGCTGGCGCGTCGCCGGGCATGCTCGTCGCCGCGGCCGTCGCCTCTTGCGGCGCGCTCTCGGGCGCAGGCGGTGCGGGCCCGGCAACCTCGACCCAACGCCCCTCGCTCAAGCGCCACAGCTCGCCTGCGTCGAGCCAAAGGGCCCCGCAGCCGGTGCACAGGTCGAGCGGCATCTGCCGCAGCTGCACCGGGTGCATGCGCTGGCCGCACCCTGGACAGCGCAGGTTCGGGCGCCCAAAGTGCCCCGCCAGCTCGCGCAACGTCGCGCGCGTGATGCCGTGCTCGTCGATGATGACGCGCTGCACGGCCGCCTCGTCGAGCACGCGCCCGCCGCAGCGCGGGCACACCGCCTCGCCGAGCGTGCCCGCGCCGGGTACCAGTGGCACCTCGGCGTCGGCGGTGGAGCAGCGGGGGCAGGCGGCGGCCACGAGCCGACCTTCGCATGCGCGCCGAGGCCGCGCGAGGCGGTTGCCCGGCACCGACCATGGGTGCTATCGCCTGCGCGCCGCTCGGCGCCTCGCCGTGCCGGCGGAGGAGCACCATGGCCGGCGCCGGCGCCACGCTTCGCAGCTACACCTTCCTCGACTCCTTGCAGCCGCAGGTCGCGGCGCACATCTGCACGACCTGCCGCGGCTACTTCCCGGTGCCGGGCGTGGCGTCGCTCTTCGTCGAGATCGCCCCAGGCATGGCCATCCACCGCCTGATGGATGCCGCCCTCAAGAAGACGCGCGCGCAGCCCGCCACCCTCGTCGTCGAGCGTGCCTACGGCATGCTCGAGCTGCACCACGAGGACAAGGGTGAGGTCATCCAGGCGGGCAACGAGATCCTCGCGGCCATGGGCAACAAGCTCGAGGACCGCATCAAGCCCAAGGTGGTGTCGAACACCGTCATCCGCGCCATCGAGCCGATGCACGCGATGATCATCGACAAGATCCGCTTCGGCTCGATGATCGAGCCGGGCCAGTCCTTGTTCATCATGGAGTGCGAGCCTGCCGCGTACATCGCGCTCGCCGCCAACGAGGCAGAGAAGGCGGCCGACATCAAGCTCGTCGACTTTACGCCCTTCGGCGCCTTCGGTCGCCTCTACCTGGCGGGTAGCGAGGCCATGATCGACGTCGCCGCGGGCGCCGCCACGGCAGCCCTCGAGGGCATCACCGGGGTCGCCGGTGGTGGCGGCAAGGACAAGTAGCGTTCCCCTCTTTGAAGTTCGGTCGTTCGACGTTTGCAGGAGGAAGAGATGGCGGACAGTGTGGTCGGGCAGGCTCTGGGCCTCATCGAGACCAAGGGCTTCGTCGGCATGGTCGAGGCGTCCGACGCCATGGTGAAGGCTGCCAAGGTGACCCTCGTGGGGTACGAGAAGGGCTACGGCGGCGGGTACGTCACCGCCATCGTGCGCGGCGACGTGGCCGCGGTGAAGGCGGCCACCGAGGCGGGCGCGCGCGCGGCGGAGCGCGTCGGTGAGCTCGTCAGCGTGCACGTCATCCCGCGTCCCCACGCCAACATCGACGACGTGCTGCCGCTCGGCGGTGGCAAGAAGTAGTCCCCTCCCTCGATTCCTCCCCGGCAGGCCGGGGAGGGTCGTGCCGAGGGTTGCGAGGCGAGCATGTTGATGGGCCAGGTGGTCGGCACCGTGGTGTCGACGCGCAAAGAGCAAGAGCTCGAGGGCATCACGCTCCTCCTGGTGCGTGGCGTCGATCTCGACGGCAAGCTGACCAGCGCCGTCATCGTCGCGGCCGACGCCGTGGGCGCCGGCGTGGGCGAGCTGGTGCTCTACGCGGCCGGCTCGTCCGCGCGCCAGACCGAGCTCACGCGCAACAAGCCCGTGGACCACGTCGTCATGGCCATCGTCGACGAGATCACCGTGCAGGGGAAGTCGCGCTTCAAGAAGAGCGACGCCTCGGTGGCCGGCTGAGGCCGGTGAGGTAGGCCATGGCGTCGCTCGACGACAAGAAGGTGGAAGAGATCGTCGCCAAGGTGGTGGCGAAGCTGGCTCCCGCCCTCGAAAAGCCGCGGCCCACGCCCGCCCGCGTCGAGGGCTGCGCGCCGAGCCCGCCGCACGTCGCGTGGCAGGCGGCGCAGGGCGCGCCGGCCGTGCATCGCGGTGGGCGCCGCGGCATCTACGACGACGTCGATAGCGCGGTGAAGGCGGCGCGCGCCGCCCACGACCAGCTCGTCGACAAGCTCTCGCTCAAGGCGCGTGACGCCATCGTTGCCGCCATGCGCCGGTGCGCCCATGAGGTGGTCAACGAGATCGCGCACATGGCCGTCGACGAGACCGGCCTCGGCCGCGTCGACGACAAGATCAACAAGAACCTCTTGGTGGCCGACAAGACGCCGGGCACCGAGATCCTGCGCCCCTGGGCGCAGTCGGGCGACGACGGGCTCGTGTTGATGGAGCGCGCGCCCTACGGCGTCATCGGCGCCATCACGCCAACCACCAACCCCACCGAGACCATCCTGTGCAACGGCATCGGCATGATCGCGGCGGGCAACGCGGTGGTGTTCAACGTCCACCCGAGCGCCAAGAAGGTGAGCCGCTTCTTCGTCGAGAAGCTCAACGAGGCCATGGTGCGCGCCGGCGCGCCCGAGGGCCTGCTCAGCATGGTGGGTGAGCCCACCATCGAGAGCGCCAACGCGCTCATGAAGCACCCGGGCGTGCGCCTGGTGGTGGTGACGGGCGGCCCCGGTGTGGTCAAGGCGGCCATGCTCTCGGGCAAGCGCGCCATCTGCGGCGGCCCGGGCAACCCGCCCGTGGTGGTCGATGAGACCGCCGACATGCGCCGCGCCGGCAAGGGCATCGTGCTCGGCTGCTCGCTCGACAACAACATCGTGTGCATCGCCGAGAAGGAGGTGTTCGTCGTCGACGAGGTGGCGGACATGCTCAAGCGCGAGCTGTGCCAGAGTGGCGCCGCCGAGATGTCGCGCGCCGACGTCACCCGCCTTGAAAAGGTCGTGATGGACCCGGACGGCGAGCACCCGCACAAGGACTGGGTGGGCAAGGACGCGGCCAAGATCGCGCGCGCCATCGGCAAGAGCGTGCCCGAGGGTACCCGTGTGCTCTTGTGCGAGGTCGACAGCGAGGAGCACCCCTTCGTGCAGGCGGAGCTCTTGATGCCGGTGCTGCCGCTCGTGCGCGTCAAGTCCGTCGACGAGGGCATCGCCGCGGCGGTGCGCGTGGAGCACGGCTTCGGTCACACGGCGGCCATGTACTCCACGAACATCGACTCGCTGCACAAGATGGCGCGGGCCACGGATTGCTCGATCTTCGTCAAGAACGCGCCCACCTACGCGGGCCTGGGCTTGGGCGGTGAGGGCTACACCAGCTTCACCATCGCCTCGCCCACGGGCGAGGGCCTGACCACCGCGGTGTCGTTCTCGCGCGAGCGGCGCTGCACGCTGAAGGACCACTTCCGGATCGTGTAGCCTCTCTGGCTGATGCTCGCGCCGCTCACGCTGCTGGCCCTGCTGGGTGCGCCTCCCGCGTCGGTCGCGGTGACTGGTGCGCGGCGGCCCCAAGCGGTTTCCGTGCTCGCGCTCGACCTCGAGGCGGTCAACGTCGAGGCCGACACGGCGCGCGCCGTCACGCGCTTGGTGGCCGCAGCGCTCGGCGAGCTCGAGGGGCTGCGCGTGACCTCGCAAGAGGACATGCGCACCCTGGCCAACCTCGACGCGGCCAAGCAGTCGATGGACTGCGACGCGAAGAGCTGCCTCGCCGAGCTGGCCGGCGCGCTCGGCGCACGCGCGGTGGTGTTCGGCAGCGTCACCGGCCTCGGCAGCACCACGACGCTCGCACTCAGCCTGTTCGACTCGAAGAGCGGGCTCATCGCGCGCCGCACCATCGAGGCGAAGGCGCTCGACGACATCCAGCCCGCGCTGCGCCCTGCGCTGCGCGAGCTGCTGCTCGACGCTGGGCTGATCGCGCCGCCGATCGCGCCGGTACCACTGTCGCCCTTGGTGCTGGCAGGCGGGGGCGCCGCTGCGCTCGGTGGGCTGGCGCTGCTCGGCGGTGGCGTGACGACGGGGGTGTGCGAGATCTTGCTGAACGACGCAGCCAAGCCCGGTGTCGAGAAGGAGCCGCTGCAGCTCGCCGGGCGCGCCGGTTTGCTCGTCGCCGGCGCCGGCGCCGTGATTGGTGCCGTGGGGGTGCTGCTCTTGCTCTTGCCGGAGGGCGCGTGATGCGCGTCGTCTCCCTCGCCATCGCGAGCCACTCGCTCCTCCTCTCGGGTTGCGCCGTGCTCGGCCTGCGCGTGCCCTGCGACAGCGACGCGTCGTGCCCCGGCGAGCAACCCGTGTGCGTCGAAGGCGTGTGCGCGGTGGCGCTCGCGGAGGGCGAGGGCGAGGGCGAGGGTGATGGCGACTGCGGCGTCGAGGTGCCGGCGGATCTCGAGCTTCCCCTGCTCGCCGTCGTGAACCCGGACCTGGCGGCGCCACTGCACGCGGGCTGCTTCACCACCATCAGCGACGCGGTGGCGGCGAGCTTGGGGGCGGGCCCCGGCGCCATCGTGGTGGGTGAAGGTGTCTTCCGCGAGGCCTGGCCCCTGATGGTGCCCACCGGGCTCACCATCGTCGGCGCCGGCCCGCTGCGCACGCGGCTCGAGGTCAGCACCGAGAGCTCGGTGCTGATCGTCGACGCGGAGGTGAGCCTCGTGGCGCTCCAGATCGTTCGCACCGCCGCCCAGACCGCGCTGCCTCTGGTGGACCTGCGTGGCATTGCGATGCTCGTGGACCTCGAGCTGCGCGGTTCGCAGACCCTGCTCGGTACCAGCGGTGCTGCGCTGTACCTGCAAGACGTGGTGTTCGAAGGCGGCGTCGTCGGATCGCTCATCGCCGACGCCGAGACCACCGTGATCCTTCAGAGCTGCACCATCGAGGCGGGCCAGCTCATCCTCGACGGCAGCGGCACGCACGAGATCCGCGACACGGTCTTCGCCTTCACCGGCGACGACGAGCTCCGCATCATCGGGAACCCCGACGTGACCCTCGACCGCATCCATGTCGTGGGCGCCGCCGGCATGGATCACCTGGTCGACCTCCGGGCGGGACGCGTCTCGGTGCGCGGGAGCACCTTTGAGGCGCCCTCGGTGACGAACGGCCTCATGCTCGCGCGCGACGGGCTCACCAGCCTGGATCTCGGCGGCAGCAACGAGGCCGACCGCAACACCTTCAGCGCCCCGGCGGGGCGCGCCGACCTCGTCGTGGACATGGCGATCGGCGCTGCGAGCGCGGCGGGCAACACCTGGTCGCATGACCCCCCTCGCTGTGGCTTCGAGGTGCGCTTCGGCAGCGCCACCAGCATCTCGGTGGCGCTCGAGGGCGCCACCTGCGGCCCCACGAGGCCCATGTGCGGCGTGCAGGTGCCCAACTACCGCGAGGTGCCGTTCAGAGCTGTGGTGGGCTCCGACGACCCCGCCAACGGCTGTTACCCCTTGCTCGGCGACGCGCTCACCGCGCTCGCCGGGCAGGGCAACGTCGGCGTCTTCGTGGCGACGAACCTGGTCGACACGCCCGCGACCGACCTCAACATCGCGGGGCTGGTGCTTGAGGGTCAGGATGGCGCCTCGGTGACCGCCGGGGAGGGGTCCTTATTCGCGGTGAGCCAGCCGGCGACGCTGCGAAACCTCGAGCTCCTGGGGGCGGCCGCCTACGGCAACCCGCTCCTCTCTGTCGCCGCCAACGTCGTGGTCGATGATTGCACCTTCAGCACCTGGGGCGTGGCGCTCGCCATCCCGGCAGGCGGTGCGACCTCGTTCGATGTCAGTGGCTGCACCTTCAACACCGCCGCCGACGCCGCCGAGATCCTGAACGCACAGCTCCAGGCCGGCGACGTCCTGCGCTTCCTCGACAACGTCGCGAGCGGCGGGGCGTTCCATCTCGAAGGCGCCGGCGCCGCGCAGATTCTACGCAACCACCTGGTGGCCCGCGAAGACTGGCGCATGACGCTGGCGACCACCGGCAGCGTCGACGTCTTCGATAACGTCATCATCGTGGTGGACGGCTCCGTGTGCCGCGAGGGCCTGCTGCTGCAGCGCGGCGGCATCACCCTGCGCCGCAACAGCATCGACGTCGACGAGCCCACCACCACGTGCACCGCGATCGCCATCCAGGACCTCGGCCCGCTCACGGTGGACCTCGGCACCGTGACCAACCCGGGAGGCAACACCCTGGTGGGCCATCCCGACCTCTATGTCGAGCTGCGCGAGCCCGGTAGCCAGACCTTGATCCCGGCGATTGGCACGGTGTGGTCGACGACGTCGCCGACCTGTGGCGACGACGACACCGCTACCATCGCGATTGCCTCGACCTCGAATCCCGTGAGCGTGCAGTACCAGGAGGACGAGACCTGCCCGTGACAGCGGCTGCTACTCCTCCAGCTCCTGCACCACGAGCCCCGCAGCACGAAGCGCCGCACCGCGCCAGCAGGCGAGCGCCGCCAGCACCACCTCGAGGAGCGCGCTGTCGTCGAGGGGAACATCAGGCACGCGCACGTCGAGGCCCGCGCCGTCGACCGTGAGCGCCGCGCCACGGCCGGCCAAGCGCAGCGACGCGCTCGGATCGGCGAGCGCCAAGCGCGCCCGCGCCGCGTCGCCCTCGATGAGGAAGGCACGGTCGAGCAGCGCATCGCCCACCTTGGTGTCGACGAGGCCCTTGGCCCTCTTGAGCACGCCGAGCTCGGGAGTGAGCGTGGTGCGGCGCGCGCGGTCGTCGTGAGGCAGCTCGCCGCGAAAGCTCACGCGCACAGCGCTCGTGTTCGCGGGCTCGATGCGCAGCACCGAGGCGAGGCCGCTCGGGCGGTCGAGCTCGAGGCGCGCCTCGACGCCGTCGCCCACGCGAGCCACGTGCCCGGCCAGGAAGGACACGGTGTTACGCACGCGCTCCACCAGAGCGAGCAGCTGGTCGGGCGCCAGCGCGTGCGCGCCGCTCGTGGCCACGAAGCCGCCGGGCGTGCCCACGAGCGTCTCGGTAGCCGCGTGGGCCGCGCGCGCCAGGGCGATGGCGGGCGTGGCCTGCCTGGCGGAGCTCACCTCGACCCTCACTTCGCAGCCGGTGCGTCCTAGCTCGGGACGTACCGTGATGGACACGACGTCACCGCCCACGCGCATCAGTTGCTCGACGAGGGGCGGGGTGAGGAACGCTACAGCGGCTGCGCGCGAGGTGGCGCGGAGGTGAAAGGCCCGATCGAAGCGCTTCTCGCCCGTCGCTTGCACCTCGCCGTAGGCGACGAAGCTCTGCTCCGCCGGCATCGGCAGGAACCAGCGGTGCGCGCGCAGCTGCAGGGCCGGGGTCACGCCGTCGACCGTGCTGTGTGCCTGGTAGAGGGTGTCGCCCTCGACGACGATGAGGCCGTGGGTGCCTACCTCGGTGCCGTCGATGCGCAGCGTGGCGGCCTGCCCTGGGTAGTCCGGCAGCACGTAGTGCTCGGGCAGAGGCTGCCCTTCGCTCTGTCGCGCGCTGTCGAGCGCGGCGCCGATGCGCTCGAGGTCGAAGGTCTCAATGGTGCCGACGGTGCCTTGCCAGCCGTCGCGGCGGAGCCCACCCCCATCTCCGCGCTTGGCCTCTTGGGCCACACGGTACAGCTCGTCGAACGCGCTCATGGCCACCTCTGACGTCGCCAGGACGGTAGCGCTCCCCTGGCTCGCGGGGGTGGGTTTTGCGCTAGGGTGCCACCCCATGCACCCCTGGCACGACCTGAGCCCCGGCCCCGGCGCCCCCCGCGTGGTCGACGTCTTCGTCGAGATCCCGCGCGGCGGCCGCGTCAAGTACGAGATCGACCATGAGTGTGGCCTGTTGCGCGCGAGCCGTGTGCTCTACGGCGCCATCCACTACCCGGCCAACTACGGCTTCATCCCCCGCACCCTCGATGACGACGGCGACGCGCTCGACGTGCTGGTGCTCTCGCAAGACGAGGTGGTGCCCGGTGCCCTGGTGTCGGCGCGCATCATCGGCGTCATGCCCATGGTCGACCAGGGCCAGGTCGACGACAAGATCATCGCGGTCATGATCGGCGACCCCATGTTCGAGGGGGTGCGCACGCTCGATGACCTCGCGCCCTTCCGTATGAACGAGATCATGCGCTTCTTTGGTGACTACAAGGCGCTCGAGGAGAAGGAGGTGCGCGTGGCCGCACCCCACGGCCTCGACGAGGCGATCAAGGTGGTCGAGCGCTCACTGACTGCCTGGCAGGAGCGCTACGGCAAGAAGATCGCGCGAGCCTGAGCGCCGCATGAGCGACGTCGCGCACCGATCGACGCTCGAAGCGGTGGCGGTGGTCGAGACCGCCTCCATCGCGCGCGGCTTCGTGGTGCTCGACGCCATCGCCAAGCGGGCACCCGTGACGGTGCGCCGCGCAGCGCCCGTGTCGCCCGGCAAGCTCGTCATCGTGTTCGGCGGCGAGCTCGAGGCCACGCGCGAGAGCCACCACGTGGCGCTCGAGCTCGCCGGCAGCGGGCTCGTCGACGAGCTCCTGTTGCCGGGCGCGCACCCGATGCTGTTGCCCGCCATGGACGCGGTGGTGGAGCCCGCGCCCGGCGACGCCGTGGGCATCGTCGAGACCGCCACGGTCGCCACGGCCGTGCATGCCGCCGACGTGGCGCTCAAGGCGGTGACCGTGGCGGTGCCCCGCATGCACCTCGCCGTGGGCGTGGGCGGCAAGGGTTGGTTCACCGTGGCGGGCGCCTTGGCCGACGTCGAGGCGGCCCTTGGCGCCGTCAAGGGCGCGGTGCGCGAGGATCGCATCGTCGCCATCGAGCTCATCGCGCAGCCCCATGGCGAGATCCGCGGCTTCCTCTCCTGAGGGAGGGCGCGGGCCACCGCTTGCCCGCGGCGCGCGATTCCGACAGCCTGCGCGCATGTCGCTGGTGAAACTGCTGCTCGCGCTCTCGCTCTCGCTCGTCGTCGTTGTCGCGGCGGTCGGCTGCCCGCCGGGCACCTGCACCGACAACGCGCAGTGCGGCGCGGGCCTCTACTGCCACGCCCGCGCCGACGGCACCAAACAATGCGGCGAGGCCTGCGGCGACGTCATCGAGTGCGATCCCGGCCTGCTCTGCTCCGACTACGCGTGCGTCGATCGCGATCCCGTCGGCGAGGGTGAGGGCGAGGGCGAGGGCGAGGGCGAGGGCGAGGTGCTGCCCACGGTGCAGGACTTCAGGATCTCGGCGCCGCTCATCCGCTCCGGCGAGAGCGTCACGCTGACCTGGACCACGTCGGGCGCGGTGGGCGCCTGCACGGTCACGCGCAGCTTCGACGGGCTCGAGCTCGCCGACAGCGACAGCGACCACAGCGTCACCGATACGCCGTACTTCGACACCGACTACGAGCTCTCCTGCCTGGGCACCGCCAGCGGGCGCCTGACCACGTCGGTCGCCGTGGCCAGCATCACGCTCACGCAAGACGAGGGCGACCGCACCGTTGCCGTGGGCGAAGAGGTGGTGGCGCACATCGTCGCTCGGCCCCACACGGTGGCGCCCTGCACGGTCAACGGCGTCACCGTTGACGTCGATGGCGACGCGACCGTGGCCATCACCGACAGCGATCATGACGGCGCGCTCACGCTCACCGCCTCGTGCGCCACCGAGGGCGGCGGCGCGGCTACCACGGCCAGCGTCGAGCTCACCGTGCTCTTCGAGGTGGCGGTGACCGGCGCGCCTGCCGGCAACCCGGGCAGCGTCACCATCGACGCGCTCGCCGGCGCCACCTGCACCGTGGAGGGCAACCCGGCCACGCCGGACACGCCGGTGGCGACGCCCAACACGCCCACCACGGTCACGGTGGCGTGCACCAGCGCGAGCGGCGCCGCCAGCGTCGAGGTGGACGTGCCGGCGACTTGAGCTCGCTGCTACAGCTCCTCGAGCTGCGCGCGCGAGGTGAGCACGCGGTTGACCAGCTTGTAGGCCACCGCCTCTTGCGCGCTCAGCCAGAAGTCGCGGTCCGAGTCCTTCTCGACGGCGGCCACCTGCTTGCCGGTGGCCTCGGCCACCACCTCGTTGTAGCGGTGGCGCAGCTTGGAGATCTCGCGCGCCGTGATGTCGATGTCGGAGGCCTGGCCGCGCGTGGCCGTGGAGGGCTGGTGCAAGAGGAAGCGCGCGTTCGGCAAGGACACGCGGCGCCCCTGGGGCGCGCCCAGGTAGATGAGCACGGCCGCCGACGCCACCACGCCGTTCGCCACCGTGGTGATGGGGCAGGGCGAGAAGCGGAACAGGTCGTAGATGGCGAAGCCCGAGTCGGCCGAGCCGCCCGGCGAGTTGACGAAGGCGGTGATGGGCGCCTTCCTGTCCTTGCGCTCGAGCAGCGTCAGCATGGTGGCGACGCGGCGGTAGAGGACGTCGCTCACCTCGTCGGCGATGATGAGCGTGCGGGCGTCGAGCAGGCGCTCTTCGAGCCGGTTGCTCTTCTTGCCCTTCTTGCCGGCGCCCTCGTCGTGATCGTCGTCGTCATCGTCGTCGAGGCGGCTGGTTGGTGGGGCCTGGTGAGGGTCGAGCATCGGGGCGTGCCTCCGCGGCGCACCCTAGCAAAGAGGCGCCGCGAGCGCACGAGCGCTCGCGGACTGCTGTCGCCGTCGAGCATCAGAACAGGCGGCAGGTGCCGTTGGCCACGTCGCAGCTGCTGCCCGGCGGGCAGTCGGCGTCGACGCTGCAGGCCAGCGTGCAGGTGCCGCCGCCGGCGGGATCGGCAACGCAGACGCCGTCGTTGCGGGTATCGCGGCCACAGGACGCGTTCGCGCCGACCCAGCAGCCCTCTTCCAGCACGGCGCTCCGCCAGCCATCGCAGGTCGGCAGCTCGTTGACCGTGCTCTGCGGCGCGCACAGCTCGTCGAGCACCACACCGTCGGGGTCAGTGGCCAGCTCGCAGCCGAGCCCGCTCGGGCAGGTCTGCCCGGTCCCGCACTGGATCAGGCACACGCGCTCGTAGCGCTCGCCGAAGCCGCCGCCGCCGTCGACGAAGCCACAGCGCTGGCCGCTCTCGCAGTCGTCGTCGTCGCGGCAGGGGGCACAGGTGGTGTCGTCGGGCCGGCACTCGTGGGCGTCGACGTCGCAGTGCTCGACCTCGGCACAGTGGTCATCGGCGAGGCAGCCGACACACAGGAGCGTGGTCGCGTCGCAGACCCCATCGACACAGCGCAACGCTCCCGCCACGTCGATGCACTCGTTGCGGCACACGTTGTCGCGCTCGTCGCACAGGGTGAAGAAGCCACAGTCATCGTCGACGGCGCAGCCGATGCAGGCGCCCGGCGTGCCAGCGGAGCCCGTGCACACATCGCCATCGCAGTCACCGGCTTCCTGACAGCCGTCGACGCAGACGGTGCCCAGGCAGGTTTGCCCGAGGCGGCAGTCGTTTGGCTGATCGCAGGCGTCGCGGCACACGTCGTCGTCACCGCACACCTGATCGGGGCCGCAGCGCTCGTCGTCGCCGTCGCAGCCCACCTCGCACTGCAGGTTCACGCAGTGCGCGCCCGGCGGGCAGGTGTCGGGCGAGTCGCTGCAGCCCACCACGCAGAGGTGGTTGGTCGGGTCGCACACCTGGCCGGCCTCGTCGTCGCAGTCGCGATCATCGCGGCAGCCGGCCACGCACTCCTGGCTCTCGCAAATGAACGCGAGCGGACAGTCGATGTCGTCGAGGCAGTCGACGCACACGCCGGCGTTCAGGTCGCACACCTGATCGGTGCAGGTGCTGTCGTCGGTACAGGAGGCGAAGCACTCGTTGGTGCGGCACACCTCGCCAGCTTCGCAGTCGTCGTCGATGGTGCACTCGACGCAGTCGCCGTGCGCGCCGACCGTGGCATCGCAAACCGCGTCCGAAGGGCAGTCGCGGTCGTCGTTGCAGCCGGCGACGCAGTGCAGATCGACGCAGATGTTGGCGATCTCGCAGTCGCCGCTCGAGGTGCAGCTCGGCCCGGGGTCGCCCTCGCCCTCACCTTCGCCCTCGCCCTCGCCTTCACCCTCGCCCTCGCCGGGGTCGCCCTCGCCCTCGCCTTCGCCGGGGTCGCCTTCGCCCTCGCCCTCGCCCTCGCTGGCGGGGGGTGCCTCTGGGCAGCCAACACCGCTGAGCGCGAGCAGCGCGCCCATAATCCACGGGACGGAGGGGGACAGGGTGTGACGCATGAGGACCTCCAAAGGCGGCGCGAGCCTCTCCCGTTGACCCGCGGGGCGCAAGCGCCGCTGTCGTCGGCGAAAGCGGCGGTGCCGGTGCGATCGCATTGGTAGATTGACGGCGGCACGAAGAAAACGGTCGGAGGACGGATGGTGGCACGGCTGCTCCAGATCATCGCGCTGGCGCTTCTCGCAGGCTCGGGCGCCGCGCTCGCCGACCCACCTGCGCCCGTGGCATTCACCGTCACCCCCATCACCGTCCACGACGTCGCGCCGCGCCTCTTGGCGCCGCACCGGGGGCGTGCGCTGCTGGTGAGCGCCTGGGCCTCGTGGTGCGCGCCCTGCCTCGAGGAGCTACCGGGCCTGCTCAAGCTGAAAAAGAAGCTCGCCAAGCGTGGCGTCGACGTGGTGTTCCTCAACGCCGATCCGCCCGGCACGCGCGCCGAGGCGCTCGCCGCGGTGCTGCGCCGACGCGGCATCGCGCTCGAGCACAGCTTCGTCGTGGCGCAGGCCGACCCCACGCCCTTCCTCGCGGCCATCGATCCGGCCTGGAACGGCGCCGTGCCCTACCACGCGATCTTTCGCCCTGATGGCACGCGCAGCGCGGGCCTGGTCGGCGCTCGGCCGCTGGCCGAGATCGAGCTCGCCCTGCTGAGCGCGTTCCCCGGGACGCCGACGAGCGCGACGCCGGCCACACCCCTGTCGCTCCCTCCCCCCTGACGAGCGCGATCCGAGCCGCTACCATTGGGGGATGGAGTCGTCGGCCGGCATCCGAGCCACCTTCGGCGTTCCCGCCACGCGGGAGCAGCGCCGAGACACCTACCAGCGCGCGCTCGGCATGGCCGCCGGGCTCGCGGCCATGGCAACGCTCTTGTGGTGCACGGTGTCGGTGGCGCTCTTGTCGGCCGAGGCCAACGCCATCGCCGAATGCGACGCGGAGCGTGAGCGCGCCGGCCTGGGTCGCGCCGCCGCGCAGCGCGCCATGGAGGCGCCGGAGCGACAGCACCGCTTCCTTTACCGCGTGGCCACCGACGACGAGGGCTACCTGGTGCGCCTCATGGTGCGGGCGGGGCCCTTCGTGGGCGACACCTGGGAGCGCGACACCTTCGGTCGTATGCACCACGCCCACGACGTGTGCCGCGAGCGCCTCCACGACGAGATCGGCGCCCGTCTGCTGGCCCGCCTCGAGGACAGCTGATGGAGCTCGCTGGCGGTGTCGACGTGAGCGCGTTGCCGGCGCTCAACGCACTCCTCAACCTGACGGCCACGGCGCTCTTGCTGTGCGGCTCTGTCGCCATCCGGCGCGGCCGTCGCGATGTACACCGCGCCTTCATGCTCGGCGCCCTGTGCGTCAGCGTGCTCTTCGTGGTGAGCTACCTCGCGTACCACTCGATCCACGGTGACACCACGTACCCCGCGACCGCGCCGCTGCGCGGGCTGTACCTCTTCGTGCTCGCGAGCCACGTGCTCTTGTCTGCGATCCTGCCCTTCGTCGTCGGCGTGGTGCTCTATCGCGCCCTGCGCGGCACCTTCGAGCGTCACAAGAAGCTCGCCCGGGTTGCGCTCCCCATCTGGCTCTACGTCAGCGTCACCGGCGTCGTCATCTTCCTCATGCTGCGCGCTGCGCTGGCCTACCAGTGATCACCCAAGCCCATCGACGAGCAGAAGCTGCGCCGCGTAGTAGAGCGGTAGCCCCAGCGCGCCATTGACGCGCGCGCGCACCACGAAGCGCTCGCGCGCCACGCACAGATCCGAGAGGTAGAAGAGCACGGCGCCCGCGAACAGCGTCGGGCGCGCGCCCGCACCAAAGGCGCCCGCGGCGCAGGCCACCATGGCGCTGATGGTGACGACGTAGGCCGCCACCGGGGCGCGCATGCCGCCGCGCACGTGCGGCCAGAGCCAGCGCGCCAAGGCGAGCCCGGCTGCCAGCACCAGAGCCCCGACGGCGAGCGCGTGGGCGCCGTGGTGGCCGCGGGCGATGAAGGCCGCGACGTAGCAGAGGTGCGCCGCCAGGAAGGCGCCGAGGCCCGCGAGGAACAGCGCCTTCTTGCCCTTGGGGATGAGCGCCACGTCGCCCACGAGAGAGAGCACGAGGCCCGCCATGAGCCAGCGCCCCGCCATCGCGTGGAGCGGCAAAAAGAGCGCGCCCGCGGCCACGAAGGTGAGCGACGCGAGCAGCTTCAGGGCCGCGCGCACCCGCGCATGCTCGCGAAGCTCGGCGCTCACCAGCGCGGCCACGAGGAGGGCCAGGGCCAACGCCAGGTGCCAGAGCTCGAGCGCCACCGCGCGAGGCTATCCGATCTCGGGACGGTGCCCGGGCCAGGGGTGTCTGCTACGGTGCCGGTGATGTTTCGCTCGCTCGCCGTGATGGTCGCGCTCGCCTTGGCCGTGCCCGCCGCGGCGCACGTGGGACAACTGCAAGAGGGCCGTGACCCCTTCCTCGTGGACGGCGAGGTCATGGGCGGGCTGTCGACCTGGGGGATCGTGCTCCCGGTAGGGAGCCACTGGGAGCGCGTGTGCGAGGAGGCCATCGGTCCGGTGGCCTTCTTCGCGCGCCGGCGCGCGCGCGGCGACATCCTGGTGGGCACCCTCGAGGGCTTGATGGTGACCAGCGACGAGGGCTGCAGCTACCAGCTCCTGAGCGGCGCGCTCGACGAGCACTCGCCCGCGGCCATGGTGGCCGTGGGCAACCGCCTGTTCGCCAGCACTGCGCAGTACGGCCAGGCCAACAGTATCTACACCTCCGACGACGAGGGCGAGAGCTGGCAGGTGGCCCACGGCCCGGTGGCCGACACGGCGCTCTTTCAACTGCACGCGAGCGCCGACGGGAGCCACCTCATCGCCACGGGCTCGCGCACGGGCGCCAGCACCTCGCCGGTGGTGCTGGTGTCGGTGGACGGCGGCGAGAGCTTCCAGGATGTCTCGTCGGGGTACACGGGCTACGTCATCGTGAGCGCGCTCGGCTTCCGCGAGAACGGCAGCACCGCGATGATCAGCACCATGACCTCGGACAATCAGTTCCGCGTGATGGCGGCGGCTGCGGGCAGCTACCAAACGCCCACGACCATCGGCACGCTGCCCTCCGAGGCCAAGAGCGGCGTCGATTGGAACAGCACCGTGTGGGTGGTCACGCCCCTGGCCGGGATGTTCTATCGCAAGGGTCCCGCCGACGCCGACTTCGTGCAGGTCTCCGACACGACCTCGGGGCCCACCAAGTGCGTCGCCAGGCACCCCGACGGCGATCGTTTGCTCGGCTGCGGCCGCCAGGCCGTCGGCAACCCCGGCCTGTTCATGGAGTCCGCCGACGGCGTCAACTGGCACGAGATCATCGGCTTTGACGACATCGCGTACCGCGTCTGCCCCGCCGAGACCGCGGGCTTCACCATGTGCGCCACCTACTTCGAGTCGGCCTGTGGCAACGGCGAGGACGAGGACTTCGATCAGCTCATCGACTGCGACGACGAGGACTGCGCGTACCAATGCGGTGCCGAGGGCGAGGGCGAGGGCGATCCCGGCGAAGGCGAAGGCGAGGGCGAGGGCGATCCCGGCGAGGGCGAGGGCGAAGGCGAGCCCGGCGGCTGCCCGTGCAACGGCGGCCACGGCGTCGAGCTCTCGCTCCTCGCGCTGCTCGCGCTCACGGCGCGGCGTCGGCGCGGCGCATCAGCAGGCTGACCTCGAGCTTGTTGCCCACGAGGTTCTTGCAGCGGCCCCAGAAGCCGGGCGTCTTCTGCGCCAGGGCGCGCGCCGCTTTGACGACGTCGAAGGCCACGGGGCGCTTGAGCTTGAGCGTGACCACCAAGGCGGCGAGCGCGCGCCGCTGCAGCGCGTGCCGCGCCAGCTCGAAGGAGCGCTCGGGGGCCGCGATCACGTCGCACAAGAGCCAGCTCGGCGCGTAGCCCGACAGGTCGCCGAAGGCGTCCTTCTTCAGGTGGGTCAGGCGAGGGTGCGCGAGCACGCGCGGGTCGAGCTCGGCGCGATCGACGGCGACCACCTGCGCCCCGTAGGACAGCGCCACCGACGACCAGCCACCGGGGGCGGCGCCCAGATCGAGCACCAGGTCGCGCTCGCTCGGGGTTACCCCGAGCCAGGCGATGGCCTCATCGAGCTTGCGGTGCGCCGACGAGGGGGCGTCCTTCTGCTCCTCGCCGAGCGCGCGCCCGCCGGGGAAGGGCGAGGGCCAGGCCAGAAGGGGCGGGCCCGACGCGTGCGGCGTCACGGAGCACCACGCGCGCCAGGGCTCGAGCAGGAGCACGCGCAGGCGCGCGTCGCTGCGCACGGGCTCGCCGCGCTTGGCGGCGCGGCCGGCGACCTTGGTGGCCAAGAGCGCCTGCAGCTCGACGCCGGCGCTGGCCAAGGGGTGGACCTCGAGCGCGCGGCTGCCCCGGCGCTCCGCCTCGGGCACGCTCACCTCGACGTCGGCCACGAGCCCGTGCTGCTCGAGGATGGCGGCCGCGAGCTCGTTGTGGTGCGTGGCCCTGTGCTCCGTGGCGGCGGGCAGCACCTGGCGCGCGAAGGCGGGGTCGACGACGACGCCGGGGGCGAGCGACACCACACCGGCGGCGATCTCGCGGCCGGCGCCCGCGCGCAGCCCTGCGAGCTCGGCCAGCAACACATCCACCGTGGCGGGACCGCCGAGGTACAGATCGGCGCGCGCCTTCTCCGTTGCCATGACGCTGCGTTCCTAGCATGAGGTGCGCCGTCGAGGATCCCGCCCTTGCGCATCGCCTTCACGCACAACCTGCAGACCACCCACGACGAAGCCCAAGCCGAATTCGATCGCGAAGAGACGGTGGCCGAGATCACCGCTGCCTTGCGCTCCCTCGGCCACGAGGTCGCCCGCGTCGACGTCGGTGGCGGCAGCGCTGCCACGCTGGTCAAGGCGCTGGAGCAGCTCGCCCCCGACCTGGTGTTCAACACCGCCGAAGGGACGCACGGGCGCTTCCGCGAGGCGTTTTTTCCGGGGCTCTTCGAGCAGCTCGCCCTGCCGTTTACCGGCAGCGACGCCTACGTGTGCGCGCTCACGCTCGACAAGCAGATCACCAAGATGCTGCTGGCGCGCCACGGCATCCCCACGCCGCGCTGGCTCTTCGTCGACGCCGACACCGACGTGGGCGCGCTCGACGTGGGCGCGCTGCGCTACCCGGTCATCATCAAGCCCAACTTCGAGGGCTCGAGCAAGGGCATCACGCTCGACTCCATCGTGGAGGATCCGGCCACGCTACGCGCGCGCATCGACGAGCTGGTGCGCAAGTACCCCTCGGGGCTGCTGATTGAAGAATTCATCGTGGGCCGCGACGTGGTGGTGCCCTTCCTCGAAGCCGCGTCGCCCGCCACCGGCGGCGTGCTCGAGCCGGCGGCCTACCGCTTCGACGAGCGCGTCATCGGCAAGCGCAAGTACGCCATCTACGACTACGAGCTGAAGTGCGTGTCGTCCGACGCCGTCGAGGTCGAGTGCCCAGCTCCCCTGGCGCCGGCGCTACGCGCGCACCTGCTCGAGCTTTCGAAGAAGGTGTTCTCGGTCTTGGGCGTGCGCGACCTCGGGCGCATCGACTGGCGCCTGGCCGACGACGGCAGCGTGTACTTCCTCGAAGTGAACGCGCTGCCGAGCCTCGAGCCCGGCGCGGGCATCTACCTGTCGGGCGCGCTGGCGGGGCTCACGCGCACCGCGGACGTGCTCGACGCCGTCATCGCAAGCGCCGCCCGTCGGCACGGCCTGGTGGTGGCGGCCTCGCCCTTCGCGCGCGCCAAGAAGCTCAAGGTGGGCCTCACCTACAACCTCAAGCGCGTGGTGCCCAAACACGCCGGTGACGACGACAGCGAGGCCGAGTACGACTCGGCCACCACCATCGACGCCTTGGCGCGCGCCATCGCCGCCGACGGGCACCAGGTGGTGCGGCTCGAGGCCACGCGCGACATCGTGCGCCGCCTGCCCGACGCCGGCGTCGACGTGGTGTTCAACCTCGCCGAGGGCATCGCGGGTCGCGGTCGCGAGGCGGCGGTGCCGGCCATGCTCGAGCACCTTGGCATTCCCTTCTCGGGCAGCGAGGCGGCCACCATGGCCATCGCGCTCGACAAGGCGGCCGCCAAGGCGGTCGTCGCCCAGGCCGGCGTGCCCACGCCGCGGGCGCTGGTGGTGTCGCGCGCCGATCAAGCGCTCGGTGCGTTGCGCTACCCGGCCATCGTCAAGCCCAACGCCGAGGGCAGCTCCAAGGGCGTGTCGCCCAAGAGCGTGGTGGAGGACGAGGCGGCCTTGCGGCGCGAGCTGGCGGAGCAGCTGGCGCGATACCAACAACCCTTGCTCGTCGAGGAGTTCCTGCCCGGCCGGGAGTTCACCGTGGGGGTGCTCGGCGACGCGCACGCGCCGCGCGTGTTGCCGCCGATGGAGATCGTGTTCGTCGAGCCCGACAGCAAGCACCCGGTGTACGCGTTCGGCGACAAGCTCGATTGGAGCAAGAAGATCCGCTACGACGCGCCCGCCAAGGTGAGCGCAGGTCTCGCGGCCGAGATCGAGCGCGTGGCGCTCGGCGCCTGGCGCGCGCTCCACTGTCGCGACGTGGCGCGCTTCGATCTGCGCTGCGACGCCGATGGGCGCGTGTGTTTCATCGAGGTCAATACGCTGCCCGGGCTCACCCCCGGCTGGTCGGACCTGTGCATGATCAGCGAGGCCGCCGGCATGCCGTACCAGGCGCTCATCAGCGCCATCCTGGCGCCCGCCATCGCGCGTCGCGCAGCCACGCGCGGCGGCCACGGCACGCAGCACACGCGGGAGGACGCAGCATGACGGGCCAGCGCGACGGCGGCAGGGAAGATGAGAGCGGCGAGGCGCCAGGCAACGCGGACCAGCGCGTGGAGGCGTGGACGGCCGAAGGGGCCGTGGTGCTCGACGAGACCACCTCGGGGCCGCGGGTGCGCGCCCGCGAGCTCGGCGTGCACCTCGGGCACTACCCACCCGGGCGCCACAACTCGATCACCGACGTGCAGGGCGTGCGCGTGGGCCACGCCACCGTGGTGCACGGCAGCGGCGCGCTCGAGGTGGGCAAGGGCCCCGCGCGCACGGGCGTCACCGCCATCCTGCCGCCGGGCAACGTCTTCATGGAGCGCCTGGCGGCCAGCGGCTTCGTGTTGAACGGCGCCGGCGAGATGACCGGCCTCGTACAAGTGAACGAGTGGGGCCTGCTCGAGACGCCCATCGTGCTCACCAACACCCTCGCCGTGGGCGCCGCGCACGACGCCACCGTGCGCTGGATGACCAAGCACAACCCGGGCATCGGCCGCGAGCACGACACCGTGCTGCCGGTCATCGGTGAGTGCGACGACTCGTGGCTCTCGGATATCGCGGGGCGCCACGTGCGCGACGTGCACGTGTTCGAGGCGCTCGAGCGTGCGTCCACCGGGCCCGTGGCAGAAGGCGGCGTGGGTGCTGGCACCGGCATGATCACCTTCGACTTCGCGGGCGGCATCGGCACCTCGTCGCGCGTGCTGCCGGCGCGCGAGGGCGGCTTCGCCGTTGGCGTGCTCGTGCAGTCGAACTTCGGCCGCACGCCCGACCTGCGCTTCGCCGGCGCGCACATCGGCGAGGCGCTCGGACCGCTGTTCCGCCACATCCCCAAGCGCGGCGGCACCTACGGCAGCATCATCACCGTCGTGGCCACCGACGCGCCCTTATCGGCCCACCAGCTCGTGCGCCTGGCCAAGCGCGCCGCGCTCGGCATCGGACGCACCGGCAGCTACGCCGGGCACGGCTCGGGCGAGATCATCATCGCGTTCTCCACGGGAAACACCTACCCGCGCACCGCCAGCAAGCGCGTGCTGCCCGTGTCGCTGCTCTCGGACGAGCACATCGACCCCTTGTTCCGCGCCGTCATCGACGCCACCGAGGAGGCGATCCTGAACGCCATGTGCATGGCGGGCGATCAGGTGGGCGCCAACAACCACACCGCGCCCGCGTTGCCCATCGATCGCGTGCGCGATCTGCTGGCGCGGCCACTGGTGGGTTGAGGCGCGCCCCGTCCTCCTGCGAGGTGCGCGCAGCGCTCTTGCGATCGCGAGCACGCATGGCGACGAAATTCCGTCGTCGGCGCTGGAAAGGGCGCGTCCGGGCGCTACCTTTGCAGGCACGCGGGGTGCTTTGGACATCCGCAGGAGCCTTCCATGTCGCGCCACCACCTCACTCTCCTTGTCGCCGCGCTCGTCACCGTGTCCTTCGGCGCGGCGTGTCCTCCCGCCGAAGGAGAAGGCGAGGGGGAAGGTGAGGGCGAGGGAGAAGGGGAAGGCGAGGGAGAAGGGGAAGGTGAGGGCGAAGGCGAAGGTGAGCCTCCTCCTCCGCCGCCTCCCCCCGAGTGCCCGCCGCGCGACCCGCCCGTGAGCCCCGGCGACACCTCGCTCGTCGGCACACGCTTCGAGGACCTCGCGATCCGCTGGGACGACGACCTGCTCTTGTGCAACGCCTGGCGCGAGGGCGCCCCGCGCGCCGACGAGCAGGCGGCCAAGACGCGGGTGCGCATCCCCGCCCAGGAGCGCCCGGGCTTCGGACAGCAGCAGCTCGCCGAGGCCGCCCTCGAGGGCGTGTACCTCGAGCGCAGCCCCTTCGGCGCCGATCGTACGCTCACCAGCGTGTGCTCCGGCGACGCCGTCGTCGACGCCTGGGGCATCGACCACTACACGTCGATGGACGTGCTGCGCGCCACCGTGCGCTTCCCGCTCGGCTCCGCCGGCGCCATCGTCGAGCAGATCGGCGTGTCGCGCGACGAGAGCGGCACCAACCCCGAGCTGGTCTACGGCGAGAGCTGGGAGATCTCCTTTGGCTTCGAGGACGAGAGCGCTGCCGTGTCGGCCTACCTCGAACCCTGCGAGCCCGTCGACACCGGCTGGCTCGACCTCTACCCCGCGGTAGAGGTGCTCACCGGCGACGCGGGCAGCAAGCGGGCCGTGATCATTCGCCACATCGACACCGCCGACGCGATGGCCGGCAGCTACCCGGTGTACTGGCGCAGCACGGTGGTGGCGCAGAGCGATCGTCCCTGGGTGTTCGCGCGCGCTACCGGCTTCTGGCCCCACGTGTACGCCGCGCAGCACCACAACTGGTTCGAAGAGAGCGTGGTCGACTTCGATCGCGACGCCGCCGCGTGGGCCTTGTACTTCTCGCCGCTGGGGGCCGAGCAGGGCACGACGGTGCGCCAGGTGCGCCTCACGGGCGTCAACGGCTACGATCCGCCGGCCTCGTTCGACATCGTGGAGCGCGCCCTCGACACCGGCGCCGAGACCACCACGACCTACCAGGCCGGCAGCCTCGTGCGCGTCGACTCGACCTCGCTCGGCCGCGCCTTCGCCATGGACTGCCCCACGGGCGAGGTGGAGGCCATCGGCGTGCTCGGCTGGGACCAGGCGGTGCTGCAGCTCGGCATCTGCCCGCGCGCCGCGGCGCCGGGCTTCGAGCTGCAGCGCGTGTGGCCGGTGTTGTGGTTCGACGACATCGAGCCCCTCGGCGAGCCCATCAGCGCGATGACGCAGACCACGGTGGATGGTCACGTGGCTTGGCGCTTCACCGTGGGCGGCGACACGGTCACGGTGTCGGAATTCGGCGGCCGCACCTCGCTGCGCCTGGACGTCGACGACGGCGGCGGCCCGCACCAGACCTCGATGCTGGCCACGCCGGCGCGCCTCGACGGCATCGCGCCCCAACCCGACGAAACGACGCGCTTCGCAAGCGCGGACCAGAGCGTGCGCGTGTGGTTGACGCGGCGCTGGGGCGGGCAGGGCGTGGGCGAGAGCGCGCTCTACGCGCCCATCGCGCTGACGGTGGAGCTGGCCGATCGCATCGTGTTCGTCGACGGGCTCGACGAGCTCGCCTACACGAACACGCACCACAACTGGAACGACGCCCTGGTGGCCACGCGCGGCGACGTGGTGGCCACCTGGTCGGTGCGCGTCAATATCGACGATCCGGAGCTGCCCTTCCTGGTGCACGAGGTGAGCGTGAGCCAGGGCGGGGCCGTGGTGCTGCCGACGACGATGGTGGACGTGGTGGAGTAGGGCGCATCGGCCGTCGTGCCCTTGTCGTAGGGAGGCGTCGCCGTCATCGGTCGCCGTGCGTAGAGGCCCGCGCGATCCGCGACCTGCGTCACGCGGAACCGACAACCAGGAGGCAACGACCTGCGGAGGTAGCGTCATGCGCGGCGTACGAGGCATCGGCACGGCAACACTCATGGTGCTGTCGCAGCTCGCCGCCTGCCAATGCGACGAGGCGCTCGACGCGGTGCGGGGTGGCGTCACCGGTCGTATCTGCGACGGCGAGCGCGGCACCGGTGTGCCCGGGGTCGAGGTGGTGGTCGCAGCGGCGGACGGCGCGCGACGCGAGCTTGTGACGGACGGCGAGGGTGGCTTCGTCGTGCACGGTTTGGTGCCCGGCGCCGCCGTGGTGCGCGCGAGCGTGGGCGCCGAGCTGCGCGAGCTCGACGTCGAGATCGTCGCGCGCGAGACCGCGGTGCTGGTGGATCCGGCGTGCCGCGAACTGCCCGGCGTGGGCGGCGTGGGCGGCATCGAGGGCCGCATCTGCAATCGCCACACGGGCGCGCTGGTCACGCAAGCAGAGGTCACCGTGCAGCTCGCCAATGGCGAGCTCGCCATCACCACCACCGACGAGCAGGGGCGCTTCGCGTTCGCCAGCCTGCCGGCCGGCGATCAGCTCCTCAGCGTGCAAGGCGAGGGATTCCAGCGCAGCTTCCTGGTAGAGGTGGTGGCCGGCGAGGTCACGTCGCTCGATTTGAGCGACGATTGCACCAGCACCAACGGCAACGCCGGCACGCTCTCGGGTGCGCTGTGCGACGACGGCGCTGCGCTCATGGGAGCATGGGTGAGCGCCACCGACGCCGCCGGTGACCTGCGAGAGGATCTCACCGACACCGACGGTGCCTTCTTCCTGAACGCGCTCGCGCCGGGGCCGGCCGAGGTGGAGGTGGTGCGAGCACCGGACCTGCACGAGAGCTTCGTCGTCACTGTGGTCGCAGGGCGCGACACCGTGGTGCCGAACGACGCGCTCGGTGGGCTCGCGTGCGGCGGCGACGGCGGCGACACCGAGGGCGCGGTGGAGGGCACCCTGTGCGCGCCCGACGGCAGCACCGGTCTCGCTGACGCCACGGTCTACATCGTGCGCCCCGACGGCACGCGCGCGCAGACCACCACCGATGCCGGCGGCCACTTCGTGCTCCAAGGAGCGCCTAGCGGGCCACAGACGCTGCACGTCGAGAAGGGCAGCTACTCCGCGACCATCGGCGTGGTGGTGCCGGCCAACGGCACCCTGGTCATCCCCGAGGAGGACTGCGAGGTGAGCCTGGCGGGCGTGCGCATCGCGGTGGTCACGGGCGAGTGGGACGACGTGGGCACCGTCCTGCATGACGTCGGCATCGACCCGAGCACCATCACCACCTACGCCGGCTATGTCACGGGCACCTCGTGGGTGACGACGCTCCTCGAGAGCTACGCGACGCTCTCGTCATTCGACATCGTGTTCATCAATTGCGGCGCCGACCTCGAGGACGCGCTCACCTCCCCCACGGCCATCGCGAACCTGCAGCAGTTCGTCACCCAGGGCGGCGGCGTCTATGCGAGCGACCTCAGCTACGATCTGATTGAGGCAGCATTCCCGAGCTCCATCAACTTCGCCGGCGACGACACCGTGTGGCAAGACGCCGTGCAGGGCGAGCCCGCCGACGCGCTGCCGGCGGTGGTCAGCGACCCGATCCTGGCGAGCGCGCTCGGCACCACCAACGTGTCCATCGCCTACCCGTATGGCTTCGCCGTCATGGAGAGCGTCGCGTCGGGTGTGCGCGTGTACATCCGCGGCAACGCGCCGCTGTGGACGGGGCAGACCCTGACGAACGTCCCGCACACCGTGGGCGTTACGGTGGGCCAGGGCAGGGTGGTGTACACCTCGTTTCACCAGGAGCCGGGCGTGAACGCCACGCTCGAGCAGGTGTTGCGGCAGTTGATGTTCGAGCTGTGACCTCGTCGCAGTGACTGCGCTGGCGCCTCGGGGTGCTGCGCCCCGTGCCCTTCGTGCGGCGGCGTGGGCGCCTTTACGGCACCTCGGCCACGACCTGCGGCGCCCCGGCGTCCCCTTCCCGCACCAAGCCCTTTGCCGCGAACAGCGCCTCCACCAGCTCCGGCTCCGCCACCTCGTACGCGCCGCGCGCCTGCGCATGGCGCGTCGCCTCGAGGTGGCTCGCGTGCAGGTAGTCGAGCAGCGACGCGGGCTCGAGGCGCACGGGCGCGCCCGCGAGCGCCGCCAAGGCTGCGCGATGCCCGGCGGCGCGCTCGGTGAGCGCGCCGCCCTGGGCGCGCACCTGCCAGCCAGGCGGCGGATCGAGCGGCGCGTCGCGCCACGCCTCCACCGTGCGTAGCCTGGTCAACGGGCCGCCCTCGACCATCGACGAGAAGGCCACCGTGCTGCGCTCGCCGCCCGGGGTCTTGAGCCACACCGCCTCGGCCAAGGTGGTGCCGGCGTGGTCGAGGTAGACGTGCGTCGCGTTGTCGCCGGTGAACTCGGGCAAGGCGAAGGCCGCGAGCTTGGCAAAGCCGAGGCGCTCGATCTCGCGCCCCACCTGCGGCTCGCCGGCGACGGGCTCGATGAGCGTCACCTCGAGGGGCAACAGGTCGTTGCTCTTGAGCTCGAGCACGCGCGAGAGCGCCCAGCCGAGCGCGCCCACCCACGGCCCCACGGCGCGCGCGATCTCGCCGAAGCGCAGCCCGCGCATGCGCAGGCGCAGCCAGGTGCTGCAGCGGGTGACCCGCGGCGCCGTCACGCGGCTACCCGAGGGCGGGCTTGACCGTGTCCTCGAACTTCGCCTGCTCGATGACGCGATCGAGCATGCGCGCGGTGGCGAGCTGGAAGCGCAGCTCGTCGAGGCGGCGGCCCTTCTTGTAGACGTTCTTGACGTTCTTCACGCTGGAGCCGAGCTCGGCCGCGATCTTCTCGATGTGCTCGTCGATCTCGGCGTCCGACACCTCGATCTTCTCGCGCTTGACCAGCTCCTCGAGGATCAGGCTCATGCGCACCTGCTTGACGGCCGCTGGGCGGGCGTCTTCCTTGAGCTGCACGCCGCGCGCCTGCCACACCATCTCGGCCTGCTGTTGCGGCAAGCGGTTGAGCTTCTCGGCGGCGATCTGCTCGGCCGCGCGGTCCACCAGCGCCTGCGGCAGGTCGAAGGGGTTCTTCTCGATGAGCGCCTCGACGACCACGTTGCGCGTCTCCACGTCGGTGCGCGACTTGGCCATGGCCTCCATGTCGGTGCGGATCTTGGCTCGCAGCTGATCGAGCGACTCCACCTCGTCCGACAGGTCCTTGGCGAACTCGTCGTCGAGCGCAGGCAGGGTCTTTTGCTTGAGGCCGAGCACCTTGAAGCTGAGCTTGGCGGTCTTGCCGCGCAGCGGCTCCTGCCGGTAATCGTCGGGCACCTTGACGTCGACGGAGAAGGACTCGTCGACGCCCTTGCCCACCAGCGCCTGCTCCGCCTCTTTGAAGGGGAAGCTGCCGGCGCCGACCTCCACGATGTACGAAAGGCCGCTCAGGCCCTTGGCGTGCTCGCCGTCGACCTCGCCAGACCAGTTGGTCTCCACCAGGTCGCCCTGCTGCGCGGTGCTGCGCCCCTCCACGGCCACCACCTTGGCGTGGCGCTCGCGCAGTGAGTCGAGCTCCTTGTCGATGTCGCCGTCGGTGACCTGGTAGCGCGTGCGCTTGAGCTCGAAGCCGGCGAATTGCTTGATGTCGACGACGGGCTTGACCTCGACCTTGGCCGAGTACGAGAAGTCCATGCCCGGGATGAGCTCGCCGGCAGTCTTGATCTGCGGGTTCGCCACCGGCTCGATGGCGTGGGTCTTCACTGCCTCGCGGAAGCTGGCGCCCACGACGTGCTCGAGCACGCGCTGCTCGGTGTCGGCCTTGTAGTACTGCTCGAGCACGTAGCGCGGCACCTTGCCCTGGCGGAAGCCCTTGAGCCGCACCTTCTGCGAGAGCTCGCGGTACGCGCGGTCGAGCTCCTTGGCGATCTCGGTGCCGGGCACCACGACGGAGAGCTCGCGCTCCACCGCGGAAAGCTGCTTCATCTCGCTGCGGATCTGCAGTGCCATGCGCGCCTCGACAAAAGAGAAAGTACCCGCATCCCAGGACGGTTCGCGGCGGTCAACGCCCGGAGCGCCGCCCGGGCCAGGGCGGGAGGGGAGGTGTGCAAGCGGGGGGAATCGAACCCCCACGGGTTGCCCCACGGGAATCTAAATCCCGCGCGTCTGCCAATTCCGCCACGCTTGCGTCGCTGGCCCTCAGCTCTACCACGGCGCAGGTCGCTTGGCCTCGGGTAACGGTTTGGTAAAGCGCCCCGCCGTAAGGTGTTGGTAAACGGCGCGATCTCGAACCCCGCCGACGACGCACGCTCGTTAGCCTCGTGACCATGACCCACGTCGGTCGCTCCCTGTCCGCCGCTCGTGCTGTTGACACCGTTCGAGCTTCGGTGAGAGCGTTCCGGTCCGGCGTGATCCCATGTCTGCTCGGTCGGTGCGCGACGTCGAGTCTCGACACCGCCACGTCGACCGGGCAGCGAGACTGACCGCGTGACCCAAGGAGCCACAATGAAGATCCAGAGCCTGCTGATCGCTGCGTCCCTCGCGCTCGTCCCCGCGACGGTCGCGTTCGCCGATGACGCCAAGAAGGAAGCCCTCAAGAAGGCCAAGGAAGAGGCCAAGAAGAAGGCCATCGAGGAGGCCAAGGAGAAGGCCGCCGCCAAGGTCGAGGCCAAGGTCGAGAAGGCCGAGAAGAAGGTCGAGACCAAGCGCGCCGAAGTCAAGGCCGACGCCGAGGCCGTCGCCAAGGCCGCCGAGGAAGAGAAGCAGACCCACGCGAAGAACCTCGGCGCCATCGAGCGCCTCGAGCAGATCGCGACTGCCACCAACAACGCCGAGCTGACCGCGGTGGTCACGCGCCTCAAGGACAAGGAGACCAAGCGCGCCGGCCTCGCCGCGCCGGCCGCTCCGGAGCACCCCGCCAAGAAGTGATCGCGCTGCCCGCTCGGGAGGGGGCATGCCGCCCCCTCCCACCATTTCAAGACTGAAAGAGGAAGCCATGAAGAAGATCGTCGTTCGAGTCCTACTCGCCGCCATGGTCGCCGCGCCCGTGAGCGTCGTGCTCACCGCCTGCCCCGAGGAGAAGAAGGAAGAGCCGCCGCCGCCGCCGCCGCCGCCGCCGCCGCCGCCGAAGGCCGTGATCCCGGAGTACGCACCCACCGGCGACGACGCCGAGCTGAAGAAGCAGGGTGCCGCCGGCATCGACGACACCAACGCCAAGGACAAGGCCGCCGAGCTCGAGAAGAACCTCGACGAGACCATCACCAAGCTCGAGGCCGCCAAGGCCGCGCCCGCCGACGCGAAGAAGTGATCGTTCGCTCCTTTGGAGCATGAGGAGGGCGCCCATCGGGGCGCCTTCTTTTTTTGGGCCACCGCTTTGCGCCGCGTCGCGAGTCGCTATCATCGAGGGCGTGACCTCGGAGAGCGTCTCCAGCAAGGCTCGCAGCGCCCGCGAGCGGCGCGTGTCGCTCTCGCGCCGCTTCCGCGACGGCGTGTTCCACAACACCGACCGCTCCCGCACGCCACAGCTGAAGAACGGGCTCTCGGTGATGGGCGAGTTCCTGTTCAAGCGCGAGGGCCGCAGCCCCGCCGCGCCCTTGCCCATGTTCGCGAGCAGCGCCCAGGTCCTGGCGACGCCGCCGAGCGCGCTGCGCGTCACCTGGCTTGGGCACTCGACGGTGCTCATCGAGATCGATGGCGTGCGCCTGCTGACCGACCCGGTGTGGGGTGAGCGCGCCAGCCCCTTCACGCTCGTCGGGCCCAAGCGCTTCCATCCGCCGCCCGTGCCGCTCGAGCAGCTGCCGCCCGTCGACGCCGTGCTCTTGACGCACGACCACTATGACCACCTCTGTGCCTCCACCGTGCGCGCGCTGGCGTCGGGCGCGCTGCCGGGCTTCTCGGGGCGCTTCGTCACGACGCTCGGCGTCGGCGCCCACCTCGAGCGCCTGGGCGTGGCACCGCAGCTCATCGAGGAGCTCGACTGGGGCGAGGGCGCCAAGGTCGGCGCTGTCGACGTGGTGGCCGTGCCGGCGCAGCACTTTTCCGGGCGCGGCCCGCTCGATCGGAACCGCACGCTGTGGGCGGGCTTCGCCGTGCTCGGGCCGCACCACCGCGTGTTCACCTCGGGCGACACCGGGCCCACCGCCGAGCACGGCGACATCGGCGCCTCCTTCGGCCCTTTCGACGTCGTGCTCTTCGAGATCGGCGCCTACCACCCGGCCTGGGGCGACATCCACCTCGGCCCCGACGCGGCGTACCAGGCCTTCCTGCAGTCGAACGCGCGGGCCCTCTTGCCCGTGCACTGGGGCACCTTCGATCTCGCGCTGCACGAGTGGCAGGAGCCGGCCGAGACCCTGTTCACGCGCGCCCAGAGCGATGGCGCTGCGCTCTGGACGCCCCTGCTCGGCGAGCCCATCGACGTCGCTGGCGGCGCGGCGCGTCCCGCTCGCCCGTGGTGGCGCGAGCTGCCGCGGCGCTGACGGGGGCGCTACCGACCGAACGCAGGGTGCTGTGGAGGGGTCGGCCGGGCGCGCGGCGCCAGCGCCAACTCCTGCGTGCGCTCGCGCGCGCGCGCCGCCAGCTCGCGCTCGCGCTCGGTTGACGCGCGTCGCGGCGCGAAGCGCAGCAGAGCGCCCGCCTGCGCCGGGACGTCGACAGCGACGGCGCCGGTGAGCAAGAGCGTCTCGTTGTTGTTGTCGCCGGCCATGAAGTAGGCCCAGCCCACCGGCCCCTCTTCGAGATCGGCGGTGAAGCGCACCCACGACACGCCGCTCTTCACCTGGCGCGAGGCCTCGTCGATGGCGAGCGACACCGCGTCCTCCTGGCCGCTGGCGAACAGCCCGACCACGGCGACGTCGACGTCGCTGAAGTCGTCGCCTCCGCCTTCCTCGCGCCCGAGCCAGGACTCCACGTGCAGCGGCGCGCGCGCGGTCTTGAGCTGGCCAAGGGCGGTCACACCGTTGCGGTTCTCGGGGCCCGGCAGCACCAAGGTGGGCGTGCCCGTGGGGCTCGACTGGTCGACGCGCCGGTAGCTCGTGGGCCACGAGTAACCCGAGCCGAACGCGAACCACCCGCTGCCGCTGAAGGTGATGAGCGGATCCTGGAAGCGGTTCTCCACCGGCAGATCGCCGAAGAGCGCGCGGCGCTCGAGGGTGCGCGCCGGTGGCTCGGGCTCGACGACGGGGACCTTGCCCACGTCGGCGTCGCGGCCCTTGCATGCGCCCTGGATCACGAGCAGTGAAACGATTAGCGCAAGGCGATTCATGGCTGCACCTCCAAGAGCCACGCGCGCGCGGCCTCGAGCACGGTGTCCTTGCCCACCACGGCGTCGCTCTGCTTTTGGCGCACCACCTGGTCGGGCCGAATGCCCGTGGAGGTCTCGAAGCGCTGCTCGCCGCTCAAGGGCTCGTCGCTGGCGTCGACGAAGATGGTGTCTTGCACCTGCAGGCTGCCGCCGGACATCTCGCCGACGTGCGCGGCCATCCCCCAGATGACGCCGAACGCACCCCAGGTGGCGCCGTCGCCGAAGATGCGCGTGGCGCCCGCGCTGCGCTCCTTCAAGAGGCGCGTGACGTAGTCGTTGCCGCTGACGTCGTCGGCGATGAGCACCGCCAGCTTGGCGCTGGCGGCGCTGGCCATGGGTCCACCACCGTCGCCCACGCGATAGCGGAAGCCATTGCCGCACGAGTACGCGTTGGGGTCGCTCGAGCAGGCCACCACGGCCGCGCGCGGCACACCGTCGTCTTCGGCGCCCTCGAAGGACGGCAAGAAGTCCATGGCGTAGCTGTCGCCCTCGGCGAGCAGCATGGCCGCGATCAGGTCCACCGCGTCGATGCTGCCGCCGGCGCCGCTGCGCTCGTCGAACAGCACCAGCGACGGCTCGTCGCCGAGCGCGTCGGTGACCCGGTCGAACCAGGTGTCGCCGCCTTCCATGTAGCGGTCGGGCACGCCGTTGATGAGCAGCGAGCGCACCCCGCCCTCGTCGGCCGCGCCGGCGAAGGCGTAGTCCTTGACGTTGGGGGCCTCGACCGGGCGGCGGAAGCGGAAGTCGCAGGTGGCGGCGGCGCTGTACGACAAGAGCGGCGCCGTGCCGCCGTCGAGCAGGCGCTCGCCCGTGAGCGCGGCCAGGTCGATGACGAGCTCCTCCACGTCGGCGCTCGCGCAGGGAGCGCCTCCGGAGCAGCGCGCGAAGGTGACGACGGCGCCGGCGTCCAGCGCCGCGTTGAAGATCTGCGGCGCAATGACGACGTCACGGCCGGCGGGATCGCCGGGGTGCGAGATGAGGCGCGCCGCCGCCGCCGCCCAGTCGTGCACCGGCTGGCCGTCGATGCGCACCAGCGCGTCGCCGGGGGCGAGCAGCGCGCCGAGCTCGTTGTCGTCGGCGGAGAACACCAGTGGCACCAGGCGCTCCTCGGGCGCCACGTCGGCGAGCAGGTCGGCCTCGCCCGCGTGCACGCACACCCCGCCGTTGGCGTAGCTCGGATAGCTCACCATGGGCGCGCTGGCGTGCCCGTCGACGAGCAGTTGGTACGCGGCGGTGAACGCTGGCCAGAACTCCGTGGCGCGCGCGCTCCCCTTGAGCGGCGCCAGGGCGTCGGCCACCAGGCCGGTGCGCGTGCGCGGCGCGCGGCCGCCCTCGAAGCGCTCCACCTCGAAGATGCGGCGGTCGACGTAGTTGGCGCGCAGCTGCGGGTCCTCCAGCGGCGCCCCCAGGCGCACGGCCGCGTCGACGCACACGCCCAAGTGGCACACGCCGTCGTCGCCGCAGTCGGCGCGCTCGCTCGGCAGCGTGCACGACGCTGGCGTCACGGCCGCGGGGCCGAGGTCGACGATGGCGAGGCCATCGACGTCGGCCTGCGCCGCCACGTCCCAACTACCGCCGCCGTAGTACACGGCGACCTGCTCGTCGGTGAAGGTGATGAAGCCCGGCGCGAAAACGCCGCCCCAAGCGAAGTCGAAGGCGCCGCTGGTCCACTCCTCCCAGCCGTCGTCGGTGACATTGCCGGTGGGCTGCAGGGTCATGGACGCGAGGAAGGTCGCGTCGGGGTTGTCGATGCCACCGGTGAACCACGAGAGCGTGGCCCCCACGCGGGTGCCGCGCGGGCGCTGCCAGAAGCTGACGCGCACTCGACGCTCGCGCAGCGCGTCGATGGCCGCGTTCGCGTCGGGGGCGGGCAGGCCAAGGCTGAGGTACGAGACCTCGCCGCCGAGTCGGATGAGGCCGCTGCCCTCGATGGCGCGCTCGGCGTCGTCGAGCATGCGGTCGTGCACCGCGCTGAGATCGAGCACCTCGCCCTCGCTGTCGTAGCCTTGGATGGTGGCCCCATCGAGCTCGCTCGGTGCGTCGAAGGGCAGCGACCAGGCGGCGTCGGCGAGCACCACCTTGCCGGTGGCGGCGTCGAAGCCCGCCAGCGCGGCGGGCGCCGCTGTCATCGCGCCCACCAGGGGGAGCAGCGACAGCAGTGCGCGGTGGGCACGAGGGCAGCGAGGCATGGGACCTCCACGTGCGCGGCCGGCGATCGTCGAGCGATCACCGGCGCGCGATCATCCATGCACGGGATTGCAACGCGCGTGCCCAAGCAAGCGCGCTCGCTCCTACCAGCGCTGCCGGCGGCGCCCCTCGGACAGCGACCCAAAGAGCGTGGCGACCTGGCCGATGAACATCATCAAGGGCGTACCCCACACGCCCCACAGCGAATCCTGGTACGCCTTCGAGGGGTTGCGCGGGTTGTACACCACGGGCACGCCTCGTCCGACGGAGAGATCGGCGGCGCTGGTGGGCTGGTTGTTGCCGCGCGCCGAGCCCGCAGACACCGTGATCTCGCCGTCCCGACCCTTCTTCGTCGTGAAGGCGACCTCCGCCTCGAAGCGCGTGCACGGGTACTTGTTCTTCTTGCTGCCACAGCGCCCGTTCGACGCCGTGATGCGCTCCACCGTCCCCTGGGTCTTCTCCGCGGAGGCGAGGAAGATCAGGCGATCCACGGCGAAGCCGATGGCGCCTACCAGCAGGATCCCCGACACCACCAGGAGCCAGGGCTGCTTGATCACGGCGCGCTCCGGTCGGCGCGACGACGCCACAGCGAGAGCAAGCGCAACACACGCAGCACGCGCACCAGGCGGCCGAGCAGGCTCCACGCGCCAACCACTGGTACAAAGGTGAGCGCAACCACACCGAAGTCGAAGAGGTTCCACGGGTCTTTGAAGAACGCGCCCACGCGCGGCCCGCACGCCAGTACTCGCAGCACGATCTCGGCCACGAACACGGCCTGCGAGCCGGTGTACACGAGCCAGAGCTCGTCTTCCCAGGAGTCGGCGGCGGGCGAAAGCTCCACGAGCAAGAGCAGCGCGTTCAGCACGATGAGCGTTGCCACCACGCCCTCGAACGGGTCGCTCTCGGTGATCGCACGGATGCGCGTGAAGGCGTCGCGCCGGGCCGGTTCGCTCATGGTCGTTTCATGGCCATGCTACGCAGCCACCCGTACCGCCACAAGCTCGACACCGGAGGGCCTGCCGTGCTGCGCGCGCCGCGCGCTCTTGACCTTCGGGGTGCAGTAGGCTCCCGCCAATGCCCGTCGACGCCGCCACCCGCCAGCTCATCGATCGATTCGCCGACGCCACCGCCAAGGAGCACAAGGCGCGGCGCAGCATCCTCTCGTTCGAGGAGTACCTCGACGACGTGTACGCGCACCCGCGCCGCCACGTGCGCAACGCCGCGCAGTACGTCATGGACGTGGTGCAGCACTTCGGCAAGACCGAGACCCGTCAGCCCACCGGCAAGGTGGTGCGCCACAACCTGTTCGACGCCGCCTTCGACGACGGGCGCGGCCGCGTCGTTGGGCAGGAGCGCGTCCAGCAGCAGATCGTGCGCATCCTCGAGAACTTCGTGCGCTCGGGGCGCATCGATCGCCTGATCCTGCTGCACGGGCCGAACGGCTCCGCCAAGACCAGCCTCATTCAAGCGCTGACGCGCGCCGCCGAGGTGTACTCCACCACCGACGAGGGCACGCTCTACCGTTTCAACTGGGTGTTCCCCACCGGCGTGGTGCAGAAGGGCAAGCTCGGCTTCGGCGGTGAGTCGAGCAAGGCGGCGGGGAGCTACGCACATCTCGAAGCGTCCAGTGTCGAGGCGCGCCTGCCCTGCGAGTTCCGCGACCACCCGCTGCTCTTGTTGTCACGCGAGCAGCGCACCGCGCTCCTCGAGGAGATGAAGAGCAGCGAGCGCCTGCCGCGCGACTGGGCCATCCCCGAGGTGCTCAAGCTCGGCGACCTGAGTGTCAAGAACCGCCGCATCTTCGACGCGCTCATGACCCACTGCCAGGGGGACGTGCGTGAGGTGCTGCGCCACGTGCAGGTGGAGCGCTTCTACCTGTCGCGTCGCTACCGCAGCGGCGTGGTGGCGGTAGAGCCGCAGATGAGCGTCGACGCCTACAGCCGCCAGGTCACCGCCGACAAAAGCCTGGCCATGCTGCCGGTGGCGCTGCAGCACCTGTCGCTGTTCGAAACCGCGGGCGCGCTCAACGACGCCAACCGCGGCGTGCTCGAGTTCAACGACCTGTTGAAACGCCCGCTCGACGCGTGGAAGTACCTCTTGGTGGCCATCGAGCAAGCCCAGGCCAGCCTCGATCACGTGAGCGTGTTTCTCGACGTGCTGATGATCGCCTCGTCGAACGAGGTGCACCTCGACGCGTTCAAGCAGCACCACGATTGGCCGAGCTTCAAGGGTCGTATGGAGCTGGTGACCGCGCCGTACCTGTTGCGCGTGCAAGACGAGCTGCAGATCTACCGCGACCAGATCCCACGCGCGCTCACCGGCGTGCACATTGCGCCCCATGCCCTCGAGGTGGCGGCGCGCTGGGCGGTGCTGACGCGCCTCGAGCCCTCGAACCCCGACACCTACGAGGACGAGCACAAGCGCCTGGTCGCCGAGCTGACCCCCGTGGAGAAGATGCGCTTGTACGACGACGGGTCGGTGCCCGAGCGCCTGACACAAAAGGAGCGCAAAGAGCTCCGGCAGGTGGCGGTCGACCTCTACAACGAGCACACCGCTGGTGACGAGTACGAGGGTCGGCACGGCGCCTCGGCCCGTGAGGTGCGCGTGGTGCTGCTGAACGCGGCGCAGTCGTCGTCGTTCGATCACCTCTCGCCCATCGCGGTGCTCGACGAGCTGCGCGCGCTGGTGGGCGCGCGCTCGAGCTACGACTGGCTGCGGCGCGACGTGGTGCGCGGCTATCGCGATGCCGAGGCCTTCGTGGAGACGGTGGAGGAGCTGTACGTGCGCGACCTCGACGAGGAGATCCGCACCGCCATGGGGCTGGTCAAGGCTGGCTCGCACGTCGAGCTGTTCGAGCGCTACATCCGCCACGTGTCGGCGTGGACGCGGCGCGAGAAGCTTGCGGACGCGGTCACGGGCAAGCTCGTCGACGCCGACGCCGACCTGATGAAGCGCGTGGAAGACGTGCTGCTCGCCAGCAACGAGAGCCCCGACGAGTTCAGGAAGAGCGTGATCGCGCAGATCGGCGCCTACAAGCTCGAGCACCCGGAAGAGCAGGTCGACTACGAGCTCCTGTTCGGCGGCTACATGAAGCGCTTGAACGAAGACTTCTACAACCAGCGCCGCCGCCTGGTGGAGCGCCTGGAGCAGGCGTACCTCAAGACCCTCGACGGTGAGGTCAAGGACCTCGACGCCAAAGACCGGGAGCAGGTGGCGTCGTTCCGGAAGAACCTGAGCGCGCTCGGCTACAGCGACGCGTCGGCGCGGGCGGCCGTTGCGTTCTTGATGGCGCGCCGGGACTGAACCACCCGCCGGAGGCGTCGGTGCACATCCACCTGGTCGACGGCACCTGGGAGCTGTTCCGCTGCTTCTACGGCGCCCCCAGCCGCACCAACGACGAGGGCATCGAGATCGGCGCCGTGCGCGCGCTCTGCGGCACGCTCTTGTCGTTGCTGCGCGAGCCCGAGGTCACGCACGTGGCAGTGGCCTTCGACACGGTCATCGAGTCGTTCAGGAACGAACTGTTCGCCGGCTACAAGACCGGCGCCGGCATCGATCCGGCGCTGTTCTCGCAGTTCCCGTTGGCCGAGCGCGCCACGCGGGCGCTCGGCCTCGTCACCTGGTCGATGATCGAGTTCGAGGCCGACGACGCCATCGCGACCGGCGCGTGGCGCTTTGCGCGCGCGCCGGGGGTCGAGCGCGTGGTGGTGTGCTCGCCCGACAAGGACCTCGCGCAGTGCGTCGGAGACGGCCCAGCACCTGTCGTGCAGCTCGACCGCAAGCAGGCCAAGCTCTTCGATACTGCTGGCGTGCGGGAGCGGCTCGGCGTAGCGCCAACGCAGGTGCCAGACCTGCTCGCGCTCGTCGGTGACGACGCCGACGGCATCCCGGGCTTGCCCGGCTTCGGCGCCAAGACGGCCGCCGCGCTGCTGCAACGTTTCGGCTCGCTCGAGGCCATCCCCGACGACGGCGCGGCGTGGGGCACGCAGCGCGGCGCGGCGCGGCTCGCGGCCACGCTCTGCGCCCGGCGCGACGACGCGCGCCTGTATCGCACGCTCGCGACCTTGCGCGCCGATGTGCCTCTGCGCGAGGGGATCGGCGAGCTGCGCTGGCGCGGACCCGATGTGGCGGCGCTCCAGCAGGTGGCCGAGCAATTACGCGACCCGCGTTTGGTGGACCGGGCGAAGGAAGCGGCAGCTGTGAAGGGCGCTACTGCTGCAGGTCGATGACGCGCGGGGCGCGTCACGCGGCAATGGTCGTCAGTCGGTGCCTATGAACGAGGTGGGCACCAAGGGATCCGCGCCGAAGATCAGCTCAGGCTCGGCGTGATCGCGGGTCGTCAGGTAGGCGCGGAGAACACGGCCGTCTTTACGCTCGACCGACACGAGCCCCTCGCCAAGCCCGCCGCGCACGCGCAGCACCACCTGCCTGGCGTCGACCGAGGGCCCGGGCGCGATGGTGCAGGATCTGACCTCGCCCACGCGCCGGATGACGTTGGTGTTGCCGTTGAACCGGTCGCACAGGTCGCCGAGGAAGTCTCGCGCCGAGACGTAGGCAGCGCCACCGAAGACGAAGAGCATCGCCAGGATCATGACGCCCTTGAGTCCGCCGCCTTGCACCTGCGCCATGACCCGAGCGTACAGCGTTCCACCATTCGTCGATCGGAGGATCGCCAAGTGGCTAGCCACGAGGGCAAGGAGCAGCCGCGCGCGCCCGTCGCCACGTGCCGAGCACGCGGCACAGCCTGCAGCGCAAGGACCGCGCCAGGAACGAAGCAACGCATGCTGACATCGCTGGAGGGCCCCCCATGCGCGGACCCTTCCTGCGGCTTCCGGGTCGGGGGGCTCGGCGCGCTCGGCGGGGCTTCCCGTGGCTCGTTCTGCGCACTACAGGTCAGCACGCCCGTCGTCGACGGCGGGCCGCGCTCGCCCCGCTTGCTCCCCGCTCCCCACCCCTTCGCCATGCAACCAAGCTCTCCCTCTTCGATCCCCCAGCCGCCGCTGCAGCCCGCCAACGCCGGCGAGCCCAGCGGTGCGCTCTTCTCGGGCGCCCAGATCGGCCTGGCCGCCTTCCTCGGCACACCGCTGGCAGGGGCGATCTTGTGGCGCGCGAACCTGCTGCGCCTCGGGCGCGCCAAAGCGTGGCAGCCGGTGGCGGCCGCGACGGCCGTGCTGGTGCTGCTGGTCGTCGCGGGCTTCGTGGTGCCGCGCCTGCCGAGCGGGCCCATCAACATCGGGCTCGCGGTGGGCGTGGCGCAGTGGGCGCGCCTCGTGTTCCCCGAGGCGCTGGTGGCGCGCGCCGGCCGGCGGCGCTGGTGGACGGCGGCCGGCATCGCGATCGCGGTGCTGCTCCCGCTGGTGGTGGCGCTGGTCGGCGGCATGCTCGTCATCGAGCTGGCCGTGCCGGGGACCTTCCCCGCGTTGGAGTAGCGAGCCCGTGGCGAAGCGCGTCTTCATCGAGACCTTTGGCTGTCAGATGAACCTGCTCGACAGCGAGCTGGTGCGCGATCAGCTCGTGGCACAGGGCTTCTCCCTGGCGCCCAGCGCTGCCGACGCCGACGTGGTGCTGTTCAACACCTGCGCGGTGCGCGAGGCCAGCGAGCAGAAGGTGCTCTCGCGCCTTGGCGTGCTCGGCAAGCGCAAGAAGGAGCGGCCCGATCTGGTGGTGGGGCTGCTCGGCTGCATGGCCGAGCGCACTGGCGAGCAGCTCCAGCGCGCGCTCAAGCACCTCGACGTCGTGGTGGGGCCGAGCGAGCTCGACCGCCTGCCGGCCCTGCTCGATGATGTCGCCGCCGGGCAGGGGCAGGTGCGCGCGCTGTCGGGCCACGCCGTGCGTCGCAGCCGTACCCTCGATGCGGCCATGGATCGCCTGGAGGCGCTCGACCAAGGGCGACTGGTGGAGCCCGACCTCGCGCAAGCGCAGCGCTACGTGCGCATCACGCGAGGCTGCAACAAGATGTGCAGCTTCTGCATCGTGCCGTTCACGCGTGGCCCCGAGCTGCACCGCGAGCCCGACGCCATCGTCGACGAGGTGCGCCGCCTGGTGGCGGCCGGGGCCGTCGAGGTCACCTTGCTCGGCCAGACCATCAACCACTATCGCCACGGCGACACCAGCTTCGCGCGCTTGTTGGCCCGCGTCCACGACGAGGTGCCCGAGCTGGCGCGGCTGCGCTTCCTCACCAGCTACCCGCGCGACTTCAGCGACGAGGCGCTCGAGGTGATGGCGTCGCGCCCGCGCGTCTGCGCTTTCCTGCACGTGCCCGCGCAGTCTGGCAGCGATCGACTGTTGGTGAAGATGAATCGCGGCTACACGGTGGCCCAGTACCTCGAGCTCGTGCGGCGCGCGCGCGATGCGGTGCCGAACCTGGCCATCGTGGGCGACATGATCGTTGGCTATCCGTCGGAGACCGACGAGGACCACCACGCGTCGCTCGAGCTC
>JADZDP010000030.1 GCA_020850995.1 Deltaproteobacteria bacterium | reverse complement strand
TCCCTCCAGAAGTCGAGGCCGCCCTTGTCCTCGTCGTCGAAGCGGCGCACCCACAGCTTGCTCTCTTCGGGCGTGATGGCCTTGAGCGCATCGCCGGAGCGATCGGTGACCAGGAAGCGCGCCGGCGGCTCCAGTGTGACGCAGGCGCCGGAAGCGAGCGCCAGCACGAGGGCGAGGGCGAGGGCGAGGGGGGTGGTGACGCGGTTCATCAGAAGCCTCCCAGCACTTGCTCGATGCCGACCTGGTTGATCCACTCGAAGCGCGAGCGCGTGCGCAGGGGGCCCGGCGTGGGTGGCGGGGCGTTCGAGAAGAAGCTCACGGTGAGGGTAGAGAAGGCCACCTGGTCCGCCAGGAAGCGCAGCTCGCCCTTCATGCGCTCGATCTCGTCGGTGAGCCGGCGCACCTGGTTCTCGATCTGCAAGATCTCCTCCATCTTGGTGGCGCTCTTCAACAGGTCGAGCAGGCGCTGCCGGCTCTTCTCCGCGGTCTCCATGCGCAGCTCGAGGTCGAACATCTGCTTGGTGACGTCGTTGGCAGAGAGCTGCTCGTTGATCACCTGGCCGAAAGAGCCGAGCTCTTTCACCACGGCGTGAAACTGCTCGGCCGGCATGCGCACGGTGATGGTGACGTTGTTCGACGAGGTGTTGCCGTTTCGGTTCAGCATGAAGCCGCCCATGGCCTCCACCTTGGCCTGCAGCTTGTCGGCGCTCTCGACGACGTTGGTGACGAGCACCTGCACGGAGCCGGTGTAGATGACCATGCGCTTGGCGGGCTTGCCGCCCTCGCTCGACTCCACGGGCTTGGGCGTGCTGGCGTCGGGGTCCACGGGCTTGTCGGGCGGCGGCGGTGGCGGCGGGCTCGAGGGCGGGGCCTCGGCCCGGCGCGGCATGGCCTTCTTCGCAAACGCGCCCTCGATGGCGTCGCCGATGAGGTCGAAGGCACCGCCGGCGCGGTCCGCGGTGATCTCGACGCTCTCGCTCTCCATCATGGGCGCGGGCGCCAAGGGCGCCTCGTTGCTGGCGTAGCCGGGCGCCTCGGTGGGCGCCGCGCGCGCGCCGCGATAGTCGTCGTCACCCTCGGCGTCGAAGAGACCGCCCACGGGCTCGCCGCCGTAGCTGCTGCCGGCGCTGGCGCAGGCAGCGGCGCCGAGGACGCAGAGGGCGAGGGCGGCGCCGAGGACGAAGGGTCGGGTGCAGCTCATGGCGCGACGCTGGCACATCGCCGGCCACGACGTCGACCCCGTTGCGAGCGGGCGCGCCTTTCGCCAATGAACAGCCATGACCACCGTCACGCTCCCAGGCTTCTTCGAGCGGCTCTCCCTCGCCTTGCGCGTGCTCGGCGACCCCACGCTCGCCGCGCGCCTGCGCGACGCGCCGGCGCTGCCCTCGTCGAGCAGCGAGGCGCCCCGGCAGATCGAGGAGCGCGTCGTCGAGAAGATCGTCGAGCGGCCGGTGGAGAAGGTGGTGGAGAAGACCATCGAGAAGATCGTGGAGCGCACGCGCATCGACCCCGAGGCGGGCGCCCTGCACGTGCTGGCGCTCCTGCAGCGCGAAGGGCGCCTCGTCGACTTCCTGCAAGAAGACATCGCCGGCGCCGGCGACGCCGACGTGGGCGCCGCGGCGCGCGTGGTGCACGCGGGCTGCAAGAAGGCGCTGCAGCAGTACTTCGTGCTCGAGCCCGTGCGCGGCGAGGCCGAGGGCGCCGGCGTCGTCGTCGACCGCGGCTTCGACCCGCAGCAGATCCGCCTGTCGGGCAACGTGAGCGGCGCGCCGCCCTTCAAGGGCACGTTGGCGCATGCCGGCTGGCGCGCCAAAGACGTCAAGCTGCCCGATCGCCCCCCGTCCGTCGACGCGCGCGTGGTGGCGCCCGCCGAGGTGGAGATCCCATGACCAGCGCGCGCTTCAGCATCGGCATCGACCTCGGCACCACCAACACGGCGCTGGCCTGCGCCCCCCTCGACGCCAACGACGCTCCCGCGCCCTTCGCCCTCGACCAGGTGGTGGCCGCCGGCGAGCACCAAGCGCGGCCGCTCCTGCCCTCGTTCCTGTACCTGCCCGCCGACGTCGAGCTGCCCGCGGGGGCGCTGGCGCTGCCCTGGTTCGCCGACCCGCGCTACTGCGTGGGCCTGTTCGCGCGCGAGCGCGCCGCCAGCGTGCCCGGGCGCGTGGTGTCGTCGGCCAAGAGCTGGCTGTGCCACGCGGGCGTCGATCGGCGCTCGCCGCTCTTGCCCGCCGGCGCCCCCGAGGATCTGCAGAGGCTCTCGCCCGTCGAGGTGAGCGCGCGCATCCTCGAGCACCTGGTGCGCGCCTGGGATCAGGCGCACCCTGACGCGCCCTTGCGGGAGCAAGACGTGGTCTTGACCGTGCCCGCGTCCTTTGACGCCGTGGCGCGCGCGCTCACTGAAGAGTCGGCGAAGAGCGTGGGCCTCGAGCGGCTCACCTTGCTCGAGGAGCCGCAGGCCGCGCTCTATGCATGGGTGGCCGCGCAGGGCGATGGCTGGCGCAAGCACGCCAAGGTGGGCGACCTCATCCTCGTCGTCGACATCGGCGGCGGCACCACCGACTTCTCGCTCATCGAGGTGAAGGACGAGGGCGGCAACCTGGCGCTGCACCGCGTGGCCGTGGGCGAGCACATCCTGCTCGGCGGCGACAACATGGACCTGGCGCTGGCGCACCGCCTCAAGGCCAAGCTCGAGGCCGAGGGGCGCGAGCTCGACGACTGGCAATTGCGCGCGCTCATGCACTCGTGTCGCGCGGCCAAGGAAGAGCTGCTCGAGCACGACAAGAAGCAGAAGGTCCCGGTGGCCATCCCCGGGCGCGGCTCGAAGCTGGTGGGCGGCACCATCCGCACCGAGCTGTTGCGCGAGGAGCTGAGCGAGACCTTGCTCGAGGGCTTCTTCCCCGAGGTCGACGCGGGCGCGCGACCGCAGCAGGCCAAGAAGGCCGGCCTGATGACGCTCGGTCTGCCCTACGCGCACGACGCGGGCATCACCCGGCACCTGGCCGCGTTCCTCGACGGGCGCACGCCCACCAAGCTCCTGTTCAACGGCGGCGTCACCAAGAGCCCGCTCTTGCGCGCGCGCATCGCCGGCATCGTCAAGGGGTGGCTCGGCGGCGCGCTCGAGCTCATGGAGAGCCCCGAGCTCGACGCGGCGGTGGCGCTGGGTGCCGCGTATTACGGGCGCGCGCGCACCGGCAAAGGCGTGCGCATCAAGGGCGGCGCGTCGCGCGCCTACTACGTGGGCATCGAGCGCTCGGAGCTGGCGGTGCCGGGCGTGGCCCCTCGCGTCGACGCCGTGTGCATAGCACCCCTGGGCATGGAGGAGGGCAGCGAGATCGAGCTGCCCATGGAGCTCGGCCTGGTGGTGGGCGAGCCCGCCACCTTCCGCTTCTTCGCCTCGTCGACGAGGCGGGAGGACGCGCCGGCCAGCACCATGGATCCGAAGAAGGCCGAGCTCTCCGAGGTAGCGCCCATCGAGGCCACCTTGCAGGGCCCCGCGGGTGCGCTGGTGCCGGTCAAGCTGCACGCCCGCGTCACCGAGGTGGGCACGCTCGAGCTCTCGGCCGTGGAGAGCGGCACGCACAAGCGGCACAAGCTCGAGTTCAACATTCGCGTGGAGTGAGCGGCGGCGCCGAGGAGCCGCGCGCTACCAGCGCACGTCGAACTCGAGGCGCTTGGCCGCGCTGTCGACGTGGGCGTCGACCGTGCCGCGAGCACCACCGAGGTCGACCGCGCCTTCGAAGACGCCGCAGGTCCCCTCGATGTAGCCCTGGTCGTCGAGGAAGGGCCCGCGCGCGCCCTCGAGGCGCACGCGCATGCGATCGGGCGCCAGCGGCTCGCACACCAACATGCCGCAGTCTTGATAGATCTGCTGCCACGCCATGGGCGCCCGCCGCAGCAAGGTCGACGGTGTGAGCCCGAACAGCGACACCACGGCGCGCACGATGGGCCGCAGCATGGGACCCTCGACGGCGCTCAAGAACGAGCGCCGGCCCCAGTCGCGCACGCCGTTCACGCCCGTGAGGCGGTGCACGGCGCGCGTCAGCGCCACGTCGATGCCGATGGGCAACCAGTCGACCCGCGAGGCGTGCTCGATCTCGGCCACGGTGTCGGCGATGTCGGCGCGCAGCCGTGCGTCCACCTCGGGCCCGAAGGCGCGCACCGCCTTCAAGTTGTCCATGATGTAGCTCGCGCGCATGCGCGACTCGCCTGCCATAGGCCATGGTACGACGACGACGCGGGCGAGGTGAAGCTTGGTGCGTTGCGGTGGCTCGCGCTAAGACGGCGCCGTGAGCTTCGCTCCTGTCCCACCGCGGGCCGACCACACGGTTAGTTACCTCACCGACGTGGAGGGGCAGTGGGAGCGCCTCGCGACCTTCGTGGCCGGCAACCCGCACCTGGCGCTCGTCGACGAGGCCCTGCTGATCCGCCCCGGCGCCACCTTCGTGTTTGGCGGCGACGCCATCGACCGCGGTGCACACGGTCGAACCATCGTGCGCCTCCTGCTCGACTGCAAACGACGCCAGCCCGACCAGTTGGTTTTGCTCGCGGGCAACCGCGACATCAACAAGCTCCGCCTGGTCACCGAGCTCGAGGGCGCGCCGCCGCGGCACGCCCCCGAGCAGCTGCTTCGCGGCCCCCGCGCGGCGCTGCTGCGGTGGATCTTCGAGCACACCATGGGCGCGGCGCTGGCCTTCGATTGCCGTCGTCAAGAGCTGGCGAGCGGTGGCAGCACCGTCACCGATGACGAGGTGGTGCAGAGCTTCCTCGACGACCTGGCGCCCACCGGCGAGCTCAGCGAGTACCTCGGCGCCTGCCAGCTCGCCTGGCGCGCCGGGCACACGCTCTTCGTCCACGGCGGTGTCGCCGCCGAGGCGCTGACGCAGGTGCCGGGCCGCGTGGCCACCGAGCTCGCGCGCCTCGAGGTCGATCGGTGGATCGAGGAGCTGAACGCGTTCTACTGCGAACACCAGCGCGCCTTCGTGGCGCGCGCCCGCGACCTCGACGGCAAGCGCCAGTGGCGCGCGCTCATCCGCTACCAAGCGCCGTTGCCGGGCACGCGCAGCAACCCCGGCAGCGTGGTGTACGGGCGCTTCGGTGACGCCGACAACAACCCCACCTTGCCCGCGCCCGACGTCGTCGACGCGCTGGTGCGCAGCGGCGTGCAGCGGGTGGTCGTGGGCCACACGCCCAACGGCGACATCGCCTCGGTGGTGCGCACGGCCGCGCCGCGCGCGCCCTTCGAGGTGATCCTCGCCGACAACTCGCGCTCGCGCGTGAGCTGCGCCTGTCGCCTCACCGTGCGCGACGAGGCAGTGCGGCTCGAGGGGCGCCTCTTGCCCGATGAGGGCGACGAGCGCGCCGTCGACGCCACCGTGGTGCTCGAGGAGCGCGCCAGCCCCGTGGGCCTGCGGGCCGCCGACGGCAGCCTCGTCAAGGTCGACGCCGACCAGGGCGTCCACCTCTTTCGCTACCTGCCCGGCTACCAGTTCTCGCAGCGCATCGTCGAGCGCTCGGCGCTCGGCCCCCTGCACGAGGCGGCGCCTGCCGCGCTGGACGACGACGGCAGCGCGGGCTAAGGGCCCCTCATCGCCATGGCTGAGCCGCGCTACGTCGTCGGGATCGATCTCGGCACCACCAACACCGTGGCCGCCTACGCCGACGTCGGCGGCGGGCCCGTGCACGACCTGCCCATCCCGCAGACCGTGGCGCCCCACGAGGTGGCGAGCGGCGCGCAATTGCCGAGCGCCATCTACCTGGCGGCCAAGGGCGAGCTGCCTGCCGCCGCTGCGCGCCTGCCCTGGGACGAGGCCCCTGCCGCGCCCGTGTTCGTGGGCGCCTTCGCGCGCGCGCAGGGGCAGAAGGTGCCGGGGCGCGTGGTGCTGAGCGCCAAGAGCTGGCTGTGCGTACCCGCCGTGGAGCGCACCGCGGCCATCCTGCCCTGGGCCGCCGCCGACGACGTGGAGCGCCTCTCGCCCGTGGACGCCGAGGCGCGGGTGCTCGCGCACGTGGCGCGCGCCTTCGAGGCCGCCACCGGCGCGGCCTTGGGCGAGCAGGAGCTCACGGTCACGGTGCCTGCGTCGTTCGATGAGGTGGCGCGCGAGCTGACGGTGGCCGCCGCAGCCAACGCCGGGCTGTCGCGCGCGCGCCTGCTCGAGGAGCCGCTGGCCGCGCTCTATGCCTTCCTGCACGCGCACGAGGCGCGCCTGGCGGAGGACCTGCGGGGCGTGCGCCTGGTGCTGGTCGTCGACGTGGGCGGCGGCACCACCGACCTCACGCTCGTGGCCGTGGGCGCGCCGCGCGCGGGGGCCGCGCCCGTGCTCGAGCGCATCGCCGTGGGCGATCACCTGATGCTCGGCGGCGACAACATGGACATCACCCTGGCGCGCCACGTCGAGCGCGCGCTCACGGGTACCGTGGGCACCCTCGACGCCACCACCTGGGGCGGCCTGGTGGAGAGCGCGCGCGCCGCCAAAGAGGTGCTGCTCGGCGACGACGCGCCCGAGGCCACGCCCGTGGCGCTGGCGGTGCGCGGCAGCAAGCTGGTGGGCGGCACCAAGAGCGCGCCGGTCACGCGCGCCGACGCCGAGCGCCTCGTCGTCGACGGCTTCTTCCCGAGCACCGCGGCCAGCGACGTGGCGCGCCGCGGCGCGCGCACGGCGCTCACCGAGCTCGGGCTGCCCTTCGAGAAAGAGCCCGCCATCACGCGCCACGTGGCCGCCTTCCTGCGGCGGCACGCCGAGGCCGCGGCGGCCGGCGGCGGCCTCGTCGTCGACGGCATGGCGCGGCCCGACGCGGTCTTGTTGAACGGCGGTGTCTTCAAGAGCCCCGCGATCCGCGCGCGCCTCTTGGCCACGTTGGCGTCGTGGGTTGGTGCCGAGGTGCCGCTCTTGGGTGGCGTCTTGCACGGCGAGGCCCTCGACCTCGCGGTGGCGCGCGGCGCCGCGCAGTACGGGCTGGTGCGTCGCGGGCGCGGCCTGCGCATCGGCGGCGGCAGCCCGCGCGCGTACTTCGTAGGTGTCGGCGCGGGCGCGGGCGACCCGGCAGGGCGCGCCCGGGCCCTGTGCGTGGTGCCCAAGGGATTGCACGAGGGCGAGCGCATCGAGGTCGATCGCACCTTTCGCCTGGTGCTCGATCGCCCGGTGGGCTTCCCGCTCTACACCTCGACCTCGTCGAGCGCCAAGGCCGGCCAGCTCGTCGACGTCGACGCTGAGCTCGAGCGCCTGCCGCCCTTGTCCGCGGTGCTGCAAAGCGAGAGCGAGGCGCCGGTGCGCGTGGCGGCCTTCTTCTCCGAGGTGGGCACCCTCGACTTGTCGCTGCAGATGACGCCCGAGGCGCTGCGCCGCTTCTCGCTCTCCTTCTCGACGCGCGCCCAAGGCGGCGACGAGGGGAGCGCGGCCACGGCGGCGCCCACCAAGGCCGAGGGCATCCACCGCCGCCTCGAGGAGGGGCGCGAGCTCACCCTTCAGTTCTACGGCTCCAAAAACAAAGGAGTGGACACGAAGCGCGTGAAAGACCTGCGCCGCGAGCTCGAGAAGCTGTTCGGCGAGCGCGACACCTGGTCCACGGGGCTCAACCGCGAGCTGTGTGGCACCCTGCTCGGCGCCGCCAAGAACCGCCGCCGCACGGTGGACCACGAGCGCGTGTTCTGCCAGCTGCTCGGCTTCACGCTGCGTCCCGGCGTGGGCGTGCCCTTCGACGACTGGCGCATGGAGCAGCTCTGGCCCCTGTGGAAGGAGGGCCTGCAGCACACCGGTGAGAAGCCGAGCTGGGCGAGCTGGTGGGTCATGTGGCGCCGCGTGGCGGCTGGTTTGTCGACGGAGCGGCAGCAGGACATCGGCGCCTACCTCAAGCCCTGGCTGCTCGAGCAGGGGACGGGCAAGAAGGGTGAGGGGCCCACGCCCCACGGCACCGACGAGATGGTGCGCCTGGTGGCCTCGCTGGAGCGCCTGGCGGCGGCCGACAAGGTCGAGCTCGGCGCCTTCGTGCTGAAGAAGATCGGCCGCGGCGGGGTGTCGACGTACTGGCCGCTCGGGCGCCTGGGCGCGCGCCACTTGTTGGCAGGCTCGGCGCACGAGGTGGTGCCGGCCGCGGTGGCGAGCGAGTGGGCCGAGAAGATCATGAACGCCGATCTCAAGAGCGCCGAGGGCGCCGTGTTCGCGCTGGCGCAGCTGGCGCGCGTCACCGGCGATCGCGCTCGTGACCTCGACCCCGCGCTGCGGGGCCGCATCGCCGAGCGCCTGACCAAGGCGGGCGCGCCCGCGCACCTGGTGCAGATGGTGCGCGAGCAGGTCGAGTGGACCGCCGCCGACGAGGCGCAGGCCTTCGGCGAGGCGCTGCCGCCGGGGCTACGGCTGTGATCGCTGCGTGATCGGGACCGGCTCGCTACTTGATCGCTCGGCCATCGGCGTCGAGGAGCACGAGCCCCTCGCGCCCGAAGCTGCCGTCCTTGGCCAGCGCCTCGAGCTCGGGCAACACCTTGGCGCGGTCGCCGGCCACCACCACCTTCTGCGTGGGCTGCAGGTGCGCCTTGACCGCGGCGGCCGCGGCCTTGTCGTCGACGGCGCGCAGCTCGGCGGGGAAGCGCTGCCAGGTGTCGAGCGGCAGGCCGAAGCTCAAGAGCTCGCCCACGCTGCGCGCGAGCGCGGCGTTGGTGGCGAAGCGCGCCGGCAGCGCGCGCAGGCCGCCGTCGCGCTCGCGGCGCAGCTCGTCGCTGGTGGGGGGCGTGGTGCTCATCCCGGTGAGCTCATGCTTGATCTCGGCCAGCGCCTTGCCGGTGGCGTCGGTGCGAATGGAGGACTGCACCATGAAGGCCGAGCCCGAGCGCCGGTAGGCGAAGCCGCCGTTGGCGCCGTAGGTGTAGCCGTTCCGCTCGCGGAGGTTCTGCACCAAGCGACTCGACAGCCCCTGACCGAACACCTGGCTCATCACCATGGTGGCCGCGTAGTCGGGCGCTGCGCGCGCGGGGCCACCGTGGCCCACGATGACCTTCGATTGCTCGGCGCCGGGGATGTCGACGAAGAACACCGTGCCCTTGAGGCCGCGCGGCGGGCCCACCTTGGCGCGCGCCGGCGCCTTGCCCTTCCATGAGGCCAGGCTCTTCTCGAGGAGCGGGGTGAGCTGCTCCACGGTGACATCGCCCACCACCACCAGCTCGGCGCCCTCGGGGGCGAGCCTCTTCACGACGCTCGCGCAATCGGCGGCGCTGATGGCGTCGAGGCTCTTCTCCTCCACGACGTGCCCGTAGGGGTGCGCGCGCCCCCAGAAGGCGGCGCTCCACGCGCGCGCGCCGGCGCCGTCGGCGTTGCCGCGCGCCTGCACCACGCTCGCCTTGGCCTGGCCGCGCAGGCGCTCGAGGTCGGCGGGGCGCAGGCCCGGCTCGATCAACAGCTCGGCGACGAGGCCGAGCGCGGGCTCGAGGCGCGAGGTGACCACGGCCAGCGACAGCCCGGTGGTCTCGGCGCCGGCGCCGATGCCGATGCGCGCGCCCAGGTCGGCCTTCTTGTTCTCGAAGGCGGTCTTGTCGAGGCGCTTGGTGCCCTCGCCGAGCCAGTCGACGCACAAGGAGGCCAGGCCCTCCTTGCCCGCGGGGTCGGTGGCACCACCCAGGTTCCACGACAGCTCGAGCTGCACGATGGGCAGGCCGGGCCGCTCCACCAGGTACCCCTTGATTCCACGCACCGTGAACTGACGAATGGGCGGCAAGGCCAGGTCGCGCTCGGGGCCGGCGGCGGGCTGGCGCGTGCGATCCACGGCGGGGCCGCGCACGGTGGGGGCGCCTACCTCACCGGCGTGGGCCTGCAGCGCGAGGGAGAGGACGGCGGCGACGGGGGCGATCACTGGGCACCTCCCTTGGGGGCGCTGGTGGGAGCGGTGGCGGGGGCGCTCTCGGGCACGGTGACGACGAGGACGCGAGGCTTGGCCAGCCAGCGGCGCGCGGCCGCCTGGGCGCTCGGCGGCGTGCAGGCGCGCACGCGCGCCAGGTACGCGGGCAGCCCGCCCGCATCGCCCGTGTAGTGGTTCATCTCTTGGAGGCGCTCGGCGCGCCCGAGCAGGTCGTCGAGCGAGAACAGGATGTTGGTCTCGGTGTCGACGATGGAGCGGCGCACCTCGTCGGCGCTGGGCCCCTCGGCCAGCAGGCGCACCACCTCGTCGCGCACGATCTGCTCCACGCGAGCGGGGTCGCTGCCGGGCTTGAGCGTGACCGCGATGGAGAACTGCCCGGTGGCGTTCATGCCCGAGGGCCCGGCGTAGACCGCCTGCGCGAGCTGCTCGTCCACCACCAGGCGGCGGTACAGGCGGCCCCAGCCGTCGGCGCCGAGCGCGTCGCCCACCACGCCGAGGTCCGGGTCGTCGGGCGAGTACTGGGCGGCGCCGTGCCACGTCCACTGCAGGCGCGCCAGCTTGGCGAAGCGATCTTTGATCTCGAGGCGCTCGTTCTTCTGCAGCGCCACCACCGGGAAGGGCCGCTTGACTGGCCTCGGCGGCGAGAGCAGCGCGCCGAACCACTTGTCCACCAGCGCACGTGCCGTGGCCTCGTCGACGTCGCCGGCCAGGGCGAGCGTGACGTTGGCCGGCGCGTACCAGGTGCGGAAGAAGGCTTTGACGTCGTCGAGGACGGCGCCCTCGATGTCCTCGTGCTTGCCGATCACCTGATAGCGAAAGGGGTGCCCCTCGGGGTAGAGCGCCGCGAACTGCGCCATGCGCGAGGAGCCATAGGGGACGTTGTCGACGCGCTGGCGTCGCTCGTTCCTCACCACGTCGCGCTGGTTCTTGAGCGACTCCTGGTTGACGTGCGAGAGCAAGAAGCCCAGGCGATCGCTCTCGAGCCAGAGCGCGGCCTCGAGCTGGTTGGCGGGCACCACCTCGAAGTAGTTGGTGCGATCGAAGTTGGTGGTGCCGTTGATCATCGAGGCACCGACCTCGCGCAGCACGGCGAAGTGCTGGTCTTCCTTCACGTGCTCGCTGCCCTGGAACATCATGTGCTCGAACAGGTGCGCGAAGCCGCTCTTGCCCGGCACCTCGTCGCCGCTGCCCACGTGCACCCAGACGTCGACGGCCACCATGGGGACGCGGTGGTCTTCGTGCAAGATCACCTGCAGGCCGTTCTTGAGCTTCCAGGTGGTGAAGGGCAGCGCCGGGTCGGGCGTGCTCGGCGTCGCCGACAAGCCGGCCAAGAGGAGGGCGGGGGAAAGAAGGGAAGCGATCATGGGCCGGAGAGGAGCGCACTTCTCCCCCGCTTGGCAAGTCGATAGACCAAGGCGCATGAGCACCACCGTCGATCCCGCCGCGCTCGCTCGCCTCTATGCCGACCACGTGCGCGCGCTGTCGGCGCGCTACGCCGAGGTGCTGGGCAAGCATGGCCTCGACGCCCTGGTGCTGCATGCGGGCTCGCCGCAGAAGAAGAGCGCCTTCGACGACCAGTCGTGGCCGCTGGTGTCGGTGCCGCACACCAAGCACTGGCTGCCGCTCGCTGTCGTCGACAGCGCGGTGGTGATCGAGCCCGGCAAGCAGCCCCGCGTGCTGATGAACGTGGCGCGTGACTTCTGGGAGGGGCCGCCCGACGAGGAGGGCGATCACTACTGGGCGGCGCTCGAGCGCGTGGAGGTGCAGGGCGCCGAGGGTGTGCGCGCATGCTTGCCGCATGCGGCCATCGGCGCCGGCCGCGCCGCCTTCGTGGGCGAAGACCGCGCCCGCGCCGCCTCGTGGGGCTTCGTCGACGACAAGGTGGCGCCGGCGGCCGTGCTCAAGGACCTGGACGCGCTGCGCACCATCAAGTCGGCCTACGAGATCGCCTGCATGCGCGAGGCCAACCGGCGCGCGGCGCTGGGGCACGCGGCCACCTTGCGCGCCTTCGTCGAGGCGCCCGCGAGCGAGCTGCCCTCGGAGCTCGAGCTGCACCTGCTCTACCTTGCCGCCACCGCGCAAGACGACCCCGAGACGCCCTACAAGAACATCGTGGCGCAAGACGCGCACGCGGCCACCTTGCACCACGTGCAGTACCGCAAGCGGCGCATGAGCGCGGGCTCGCTGCTCGTCGACGCGGGCGCCAGCTATTGCGGCATCGAGAGCGACATCACGCGCACGGTGGTGCGCACCGGGGCGCGCGGCAGCGGTGCTGCCGCCGACCTGTTTGGCGCGCTGGTGGCTGGCCTCGATCGCATGCAGCAAGAGCTGTGCGCGCGGGTGAAGCCCGGCCTGCCCTACGAGCACTTGCACAACCAGAGCCACGAGCTCTTGGCTGCGCTCTTGCGCGAGCTCGGCGTCGCCAAGGCCAGCGCGGCGGCGCTCGTCGACAGCGGGGCCACGCGCAAGCTCTTGCCGCACGGGCTCGGCCACAGCCTGGGCATCCAGACCCACGACGTGGGCTGCCGCAACGTGGCGCCCGAGGCGAGAAACCCGTTCTTGCGCAACACCAGCACCATCACCTTGGGGCAGTGCTTCACCATCGAGCCCGGCTGCTACTTCATCCCCGCGCTGCTCGACGAGCTGCGCGCGCTGCCCATCGCCGCCGAGCTCGACTGGAAGGCCATCGAGGCGCTGACGCCCTTTGGCGGCGTGCGCATCGAGGACAACCTGGTGGTGCGCGAGGGCGGGCACGAGAACCTGACGCGGCCCTTCCTCTCCTGACGCGCGCCGTCGATCACTCCATCTCGGGCGCTGGAACCTGCTAGCGTGCGCGGCCGCCTGGAGGAGCCATGCCCGAGATCGTCGCCTGCACTGCCGTCCATCCGCTGCCAGACGGCGAGGTGCGCCTGCTCGGCGCCATCGACGTGGTCACCGGCTCCATGACGCGCGTCGACGTGGGCGGCAAGAAGCTCTTGGTCGACTGCGGCGTGACGCAGGGAAAAGATCCGAAGCGCAAGGAGCTGCCCGAGGAAGCCAAAGAGGCCGACGCGCTGCTCCTCACCCACGGCCACCTCGATCACATCGGCAGCCTGCCCCAGCTGCTCGACAGCGGCTGGGACAAGCCCATCCTGTGCACGCGCGCCACCTACGAGATCTGCCGCATCTCGCTCGAGGACAGCCTGAGCATGGCGCGCCTCCCCGACCGTGAGATCACGGCCTTCCTGCGTCAATTCGAGCGCCAGGTGCGTACGCTGGCCTACGACGTCAACGCCACGGTGCAGGGCTTGAAGGGCACCATCGCGTTTCGCGACGCAGGCCACATCCTCGGCAGTGCGTCGATCGAGATCTGCACCGACGCGAGCCGCGTGATCATGTCGGGCGACCTGGGCCGCCCCAACAGCCCCATCCTGCGCGACGCCAACAGCCGGTGGAGCGACGACCGCGACGTGGACCTGGTGGTCCTCGAGACCACCTACGGTGCGCGCTCGCACGAGCACACCCACGAGGACATCGAGGGTACCCTCGAGCGCATCGTCAACGACGCGTGGAAGCGGCGCGCCAAGGTGCTGATCCCCGCCTTCGCCATCGGACGCACGCAGGTGCTCTTGTGGTTCTTGAGCGACCTCGTCGAGAAGAAGCGCATCCCCGAGATCCCCGTGGCGCTCGACACGCCCATGGGCCTGCTGGTCACCGAGACCTACAAGCGCGCCAAGCGCCTCTACGACCGTGAGACCCTCGATCGCATCCAGCACGGCGACGACCCGCTCGACTTCGACAGCCTGTTCACCGTGCGGCGTGGCAAAGACTCGTTCCGCCTGCGCCAAAGCGAGGGCGCCATGATCGTCATCGCCGGCAGCGGCATGTGCACCGGCGGCCGCATCATCGGCCACCTCGTCGACGGTCTGCCCGATCCCGAGACCACGGTGCTCTTCGTGGGCCATCAAGGCGCGGGCACGCCGGGGCGCCGCATCCAAGAGGTGGCCGCGGCCGGTGGCGGCACCGTGCGCTTCGACGGCGAGGAGCTGCCGGTGCGCGCGCGCATCGAGGTCTTGCGCGGCTTGTCGGCGCACATGGACCGCCATGAGCTGCTCGGCTGGCTCGGCAACATCCCGCGCGTCAAGCGCGTGGGCCTCAACCACGGCGACGTGGCCGCGCAAAACGCCTTCCTCGCCTTCGCGCGCGAACGCGGCGTCGCCACGGGTTGAGCGCGAGCCTGGCGTGCTGGTGCAGGTCGCGCTCGCTGCTTCCCTCGTGCTCGTCGCGCAAGCGGAGAGCGAGCATCGCTTCGCCGTGGCGGCAGTGCCCACGGCCACCTTCAACACCGACGAGGGCTTCGGTACCGGCGGCGTGGGCACGCTCTATCACCATCACGACGGCGTGCTGCCCTACCGCGACGCGCTCACGCTCAACGTGTTCATCTCTTCGAAGCTGGTGCAGGCGCACGCGCTCACCTGGGACGCGCTGCAGCCCTTCGGCATGGCTGGTCGCCTGTACCTGCGCGCCGGCTACTACAGCACCGTGTCGCAGAACTACTGCGGCGTGGGCAACGAGGTGAGCTGCGATGGCGCCGAGGCCGACGACGCGGCGCGCGCGCAAGGCCTCGAAGAGGGAGGCGCCGCGTGGGACGAGTTCACGCGCCACTACTACCTGATGCGCTTCCTGCGGCCCCACGCGACGCTGCTCGTGCGCCCGTGGCTGCGCGACAAGCCCTGGCGCGTGGAGCTCTTGTTCGGCTGGCGCGGCGCGTGGACCATCCCCGGTGAGCTGGCCGAGCTCACGCCCTATGCGGGCAGCCGCTTCGCCCTCGATCACCCCGACGGTGAGCCAGGCATCTCGAGCGCGCCCCTCTTCGGTGTCGTCGTCGACGATCGCGACGCCGAGACCTTCCCCACGCGCGGCGTGTTCGCCGAGGCCAGCGTGCGCGGCGCCCACCCCTGGCTCGGCTCCACCTGGAGCTGGGCGGGCGTGAACCTGAGCGGCTCGTGGTTCACTGCTGTGGCGCAAGCGCCGCGTGTGGTGTTGGCCACGCACGCGCTCGCCGACGTGGTGGTGGGCGAGCCTTCCATCGAGGAGCTGGCGCGCATCGGCGGCACGCAGGAGTGGATCGCCTTTGGTGGTCACGTGCTCGGCCGCGGCATCCGCGAGCACCGCTACCTCGGCAAGCTCAAGGCGGTGGCGCAAGCCGAGCTGCGCGCGCAGCTCGTGCAGCACGAGCTCTGGGGCGAGCGCTTCGATCACGGCGCGGCGCTGTTCTCCGACGTGGGGTGGATCGGCTGGGATCTGACCGAGCTGCGCGGTCAGTCGGCCAAGCTGCTGATGGGCGCCGGCGTCTCCTATCGCCTGTTGTGGAACGAGAGCTTCGCCATCCGCGCCGACCTGGCGCTGTCGCCCGACGAGGCCGAGGGTCCGGGCTTCTACGTCATCGTGGGGCAGGCATTCTGAGCGGGTCGCGCCACTGCTACTGGTGACCGCGCAGCAACCGACACAGCTCTCTCGACGCACCCGCGCCGTGGTCGGGGTACGCTTGGGGCGCTGACCCTCGAGGTGCGCGCCTGCGGTTGCTCTGGCCCATCGTCTATTGCGTCGTCGCCACCGTTGTGGGGCTGACCTTCGCCAGCGCCGTCGAGGGCAGCTACCTCGCGCTCGATGACGGGCCGCTCGTGAAAGACAACCCGGCGATCGCGAGCGGCCTGACCTGGGAGTCCTTCCAGTGGGCGTGGAGCGGCGTGCGCGCCGCCAACTGGCACCCGCTCACCTACCTCTCGTGGCAGCTCGACGTGGAGCTGTTTGGCACCGAGGCGCGCGGACACTTGCTCGTCTCGGTGCTGCTGCATGCGCTCAACAGCGCGCTGCTCTGCTGGCTACTGGTGCGCTTCGTCGGCCTCCGCTTCGGCGCCATCGCGGGCGCGCTCTGGTTCGGCATCCACCCGCTGCGCGTGGAGTCGGTGGCGTGGGTCGTCGAGCGCAAAGACACCTTGTCGGGGTTGTTCGTGCTCGCGGCGCTCGCGCTCTACCTCTGGCACCGCGAGCGGCCATCGACCGTGCGCGCCGGCGGTGTGGTGCTCGCGCTGGTGGCCGCGCTGCTCAGCAAGCAGAGCGCCGTGGTGGTGCCGGCCTTCTTCGTGTGCCTCGACTTCTGGCCGCTCGGCCGCCTGCGGCTCCCGCGCACGCCAACGCCGCCCGCTCCCGACGTCGCGGGCCTGTGGCGTCGCATCCTCGAGAAGGCGCCGTACCTGCTCGTCTGCGCGCTCGGGGCCCTGCCCACGCTGCTCGCGCCCACCGGTGGCCAGCTGTCATCGCTCGAGCGCATCCCGCTCGACTATCGCCTGGCCAACATGGTGGTGACCATCCCGGCCTACCTGCTGAACGCGCTCTGGCCGAGCGGGCTGCACGTGCTGGTGGTGGCACCGCTCGACGGCTTTTCCGGCGCCGCCGTGCTGGTCGCGCTGGCGGTGGTCGTGGCCGTGACCGTGCTGGTGGTGGCCGCGCGCGTCGTCGCTCCGCACTGGCTGCTGGCGTGGGTGTGGTTGCTCGCCGGCCTGGTACCGGTGTCGGGCCTGTTCTGGATCGGCAACCAATCGATGGCCGACCGCTTCAGCTACTTGCCGATGCTCGGCATCGCCTTCGCGCTCGCGAAGCAGCTCGACCTGTGCTTCGCGCGCGCCAAGACGCTCACGTCCACCGCCGCGTCGGTCGTCGCCGTGGCGCTCATGTTGGTGACCGTGCGCCAGATCGGCTACTGGCGTGACGACGAGACGCTGCTGCGGCGATCGCTCGACGCCAACCCGGCGAACTGGGCTGCGGTGCGGGTGTTGGTCGACCTCGCGATGGACCGACAGCAGCCGCGCCTCGCGATCCAGGTCATCGAGGAGATGCCACCGGGCAGCCGCGACGCAGACCTCAGTTGGCTGTACGGCGAGGCCCTGCTGCGGGTAGGGCGAGCCCCGGACGCCGTCGAGGTGTACCTCGAGGCGCTGTCGTACAACCCGCGCACCCCCAGTCTCCACACCGGCCTCGCCGCTGCGCTCGCGGCCACCGGCGACCTCGAGCACGCGCAGTCCGAGGCGCTGGTGGCCATCGACCTCGATCCGGTGTCGTCACGCGCAGCGGTGGTGCAGCTCGCCGGTGCGCTGCGCGCGGTCGGCGCGCCGGAGCGCGCCGCGCTCTTGCTGGTACGCGCGAGCGCTGGCGCTGGCGCGGCGATCCGCGCCGAGATCGACGCGCTGCTCTGTTCGCTGGCAAGCGAGCTGCGCGCACGATCCGCCGTGCTTCCAGACGACGTCGCGCGCGCGCTGGCGACGTGCCCGTGACGGGTGGAGCGCCGCGCGTCGGCCGAGCGCGGCGCGGCACGAACCCTCAGGCGAGCTCATCGGCGCGCGCGAAGTGCTCGAGCAGCGCGAGGTTGATCTCGGCCGCGCACTGGTGCGTGGCGCCATGACCGGCGTCGGGGAGGCGCAAGATGCGCGAACCCGGGATGAGCCGATGCAGGCGCTCGCTGTTCTCTGGCGCCACCAGGATGTCGCGCTCGGGCTTGATGACGAGGGTGGGCGCGCGCACGCGCCCGAGCTCGCGGGTCAGGTCGTGACGCAGCACCGCGCGCAATTGACGCAGCCGTGTGCTGGTCGCCGCCGGCGACGCGAACACCTCGAGGTTGCCGGCGCTGAAGCCCTGCTCAGGGACGCTGTGCTCGAGGTACGAGCGCGTGTACAGCAGCTGGCGAAGGGCCGCGAAGCGTCGCTCGCCGCGCAAGGTGTTGGCCCGCAAGAACAAGCTCACCGCGCGCGCGCCCGGCATCGTGTAGCGCAATGATCCTCCGGGCAGGGTGGCGATGAGCGCGATGCTGGCGACGCGCTCGGCGTGTCGCAGCGCCAGGTGCTGGGTGACCATCCCGCCCATGCTCACGCCCACCACATGCGCGCGCGCGAAGCCGTGATGGTCGAGCAGCGCCACCACGTCGTCGGCCAGGTCGGTGAAGCCGTAAGAGGCACGGCTCGGTTCGCTCTCGCCCACGCCGCGGTTGTCGAAGATCAGCGTGCGGTGCGCACTGCGCAGCGCAGCAACCTGCGGCGCCCACGCGCGCCCCGAGATGCCGAAGCCCATCACCAGCACCACCGGTGTGCCGCTCTCTCCGTGCAGATCGAACCATAGGCGTTGGCCGTTCAGCGTCGCGTGCATGGGTCTCCTGGTGGCGTGGTGGCGCTCCCGAGATGCCCGCGGGGGCGGGCGTTCAGACCGGATGGCAGCGGACCACCGTGAGCGACACCCAGCCGATCGTGAGCGCCCACAGCGCGAGCGTCAGCCAGCCGATGACGCGCGCGGCGATGACCATAGCAGTGCCCCGTGGGCGCACGTCCAAGGGCATGGCGCGCAACCAGCGGTGCACGTCACTGCCGACCCAAACGGCGATGTTGGGTCTCCCGAGTGACACGATGCCGAGGAAGACCATGATGACCATGACAGGCAGCAAGCCCTCCGGTGTGAGGCCCACGCGAGAGGACGGCACGTCCACCACCCGCATCGCCAAGAATGGGATGCACGTCAGCATGGCCGCGGCGAACGCCACCGCGGCGCGCTTCTCGAACGGTGGCAGGCCATCGCGCAGACGGAGCCGCAGGTGAGGCCCCGTGGCAGCCTCGCAGGGGAGGTGCGCGACCACGGCGCAATCCTAGCGCGACCATCCCGTGCGTCGATGCCTCGGGAGCGGAGCAGCGATGATCAGCGCGACGCAACGTCGCCCTCGGCACCTCGTCGCCACTGCTGGGCAGCGCTGTGCGCTCGCGCGAGCACTGCGGGCGACCCCGCGCACTGACGCCCCGGTTTGAACGTGGTACCGCTCGGCGAGTCATGGCGACCGCGCGCCGCTCCGTGCTCGTCCTCGCCTGCATCGTCGTCACCGGGGCGCGCGCTGCCCGCGCCGACGATGGAGCAAGCGCGGCGCTGCTCGCGGAGATCGACAGCCTCCTCGCGGAGGCGGGCGCTCGCCGCGTCACCTCGAGCGCGCCCACCGTCTGCGTGGCCGCGCTCGACGGCGCAGGGCCGGGCGCCGTGAACCGCGACTTCCTTTGCGACCGGGCAAGCTCGACGCCGGTCGGTCAATGGCAGCTCCAGCGCTTGCGCGCCCACGGCGGCCAGCGGGTCACGGGGGAGCTGGAGCTCCGACGCTTCACGTCGGCAGCGGCGGCGCAGGAGATCAAGCGCGAGGCCATGGCGCGCTACGGCGGCCGCGAGGTGGTCGACATCCACGACGGCGCGATCTCGTGGTGCTACCTCGAGGTGTTCTGGACCGATGAGCTCCTGATAGCGCTGCAGTACGGCTGCCACATCAGCCTGCGCCACGTGCCGGCGCTGCACCGCGTGCACGACCTGCTGCGTGCGCGAGCGGCGCCGTTCGGCGCGGCCCGTGCCGTCGCCGTCAACGGGTCGCACAGCGGTTGGAGCTGGCTCCTCGACGATCAGGGCGAGCGCATCGTCGCGGTGTCCGACGCCGAGCGCTTCACCCGCTTCGTGCAGGTCATCGACGTCGGTGACCGCGACGTGCTGTGGATCCGTGAGCGTCCCGAGGGTCGCGCGCTGGAGCTCGATCGACTCGGGCCGCACGCGCGCTGCGTGCCCGTGGTGATGGCGCCGACGCGCGGCGCCTGGCTTCGCGTCAAGGGCCCGGCGCACGAGGGCTGGGCGGGTCGCCGCTACCTGCGCGAACAGCCGGCGGGCGAATGCATGCCGGCGCCCTCCCCGTGAGCGTGCGCTCGCTGGTGTGACCCAGCGGTGCTCGACCTTCCGCTTCGAGAAAGGGCGGCCTTCGCATCGCGGCGCGCGGCCGCTGCGTGCGCGCCGTGCGCGCGCGGGCGCGCCGCCCGCTACACTGCGTACTCTTGGAGGATCCATGCGCAGGGCGCGCTGGTCGATTCGCGCGGCCTCGTCACTGGTGACGGTGGCGTGCACGCTCGGCTGCTTCGATACCTCGGTTCCCGACGACGCGCAGCTCTTGTGCGCGCGCGATAACGAGTGCGTCGGTGGCATGGTGTGCAACGTCGCGCGCCATGTGTGTGTCGATCCGAGCGCCGACCGCAGCGCCCCCGCGTTGCTCGAGGCGCGCTTCGAGCCGGCCGCGCTGGCCAGCGGCGCCGCGCGCTTGGTGCTGGTGGCCGACGAGGCCCTCGGCAGCGACGCGCCAGTGCCCGTGTTCGCGGCTGGCAGCACGCCGCTCACCTTCACGCCCGTGGGCGTGGACGGCGATACCTGGACGCTGCTCGTCGACGTCACCGGCGCGCTCGAGGGCGTGTACCCGTTGGAGCGCGTCACGCTCACCGACGCCGCCGACAACCCCAGCGAACACACGCTCAGCGGCGTGAGCTTGCGGGTCGACCGCACGACGCCGGAGCTCTTCGACCTGGCGGAGCTCGACGCGCCGGCGAGCGGCGTCTACAGCGACGTGACCGGCGCCGACACGAGCGCCACGCTGAGCATGCGCGTGCGCGCCAGCGAGCCGCTCGACGTGGCCACCACCGCGTTGCGCCTGGGCGCGACCCGCTCGGGTGCCAACGGCTGTGCGCTCGACGAGGCCGCGGGCTCGCTCACCTATCGCTGCACGGTGCCGGTGGCGGCCGCCGGCCTCGTCGACGGCGCCAACGAGGCGCACCTCGAGGCCATAGATGCCGCCGGCAACGCGGCCAGCGCGGCGCGCGCCGTCCAGGTCGACGTGCGTGCGCCCGACATCGTCAGCGGCTCCACCACGCTGGCCATCAGCGCCGGCGGCTACGACACGCCGGTGGCTGGGCTCAACAGCACGGTGCGCTTCGGCTTCGTCGCCAGCGAGGACCTGGCGGCACCGCCCGCGGCATCGCTGGTGGCCGCCGGTACGCGCTTGCCCTTCGTCGTGGACGTTGCGGTGGGACGGCGCTACGAGTTGGTCGCGTTTGTCGCCACGCCGGTGTCGGCTGGCGCGTGGCCCATCGAAGTGTCGCTGGTGGATCGCTTTGGCCACAGCGCCACCGTGCCGTCGGCGCTGCTGCCGCCACCCTTCGTCGGCGGCGTGCCCTTCGTCGACGGCGGTGGCGCCATCTGCCCAGCGCCCGCGCCCATCGCCTGCGTCGACTTCGACGGCGACGGCGCGCCCCAATCGGCGGCCTGCGCCAACGGCGGCGACCTCGACGACGCCGACGCGCTGGTGTTCCCTGGCGCCTTCGAGGTGCCGGGGGACGGGCGCGACAACGACCTGGTGGGCGGCGACGCGCCCCTCGACGACAGCTCAGGCATCTTCATCGACGCGGATCTGGGCAGCGACGCGGCCGCCGGCACGCGCGCGGCGCCCATCCAGACCCTCGGCGAGGCGCGCGCCCGTGTGGAGGGCGGCGCGCCCAGCGCGCTCTTGTTGGCGCACGCCACCGCGTCGTACGTCATCGACGAGCTGGCCTTCGACGTGATCATCGGCGGTCTCGATCGTGGCACTTGGCAGCGCACCGGCGAGCGCAGCAACATCTCGGTGGGCGGCTACACGGATCTGCGCGACTACACCGAGGGCGTGCGCATCCGGGGCGACGCCGCGCTCTACGTCCTCGCCGGCACGGTCAACCGCGTCATCGTCGAGGACACCGCCACGCGCGTCAGCGAGCCCGCCACGCTCATCGAGACCACCTTGGGCGAGACCGAGCTGCGCGCCTCGGCCTCGGGCACCCGCCTCCTGCGCTCCACCGTGCAGGGCAGCGCCGCCGTCGACGGCCTCTTGGTGGCCGACCGCTCCACCTTCCTCGATGAGGTCGACGTCTCGGGCGTGTTCGGTCGCTTGCTCGCCACCAACAGCCGCTTCGATTTCGAGGCGGCGCCCATCGACTGCTTTGGCTGCGCACGCATCGAGCTGCACCACTGCACGCTGCTGGCGCGCTCGTCGGGCGCCGCGCTGTTCCTCTCCTCGTCGGAGGCGACGGCGCTGGTGACCAACAGCGTGCTCTTGTCGTTCAGCGACCCGCCGCTGTACGCCAACGGGCTCGACGAGCTGGTGCTCGAGCACAACCTGCTGTTCGGCCCCGATGTGGCCGCCAGCGTGGACAACGTCGGCGTATCGCTGGCGGAGCTCGAGGCGCTGCCGCCGCCGGTGCAGGCCACGAGCAACCTCTTCGTCGACCCCGAGCTGCAGCTCGCCACCTTGCTGCTCGAGCCCTCGTCACCGGCGGTGAACACCGGCGGCGACGCGCTGGCCGCGGGCGCGCCCACCACCGTGCTGGCCGACGCGCAGGGCCAGTGCCGCTTCAGCGACGGGCTGCCCGACATCGGCATGGACGAGCTGCAGTGAGGGCGCCGCGGGGATCCCCCGCGCGGTCGCAGCTCGGCATCGAACAAAGCGCAACAATTGCGGGATGTTGCGTTCGTGATGTCGCACACGGCAACACATCTACCTACCCGACCGAAAACGGCACCAGCACGGAGGATCTCATGGGTGTCACCAGCGTCTCGTCGGCTCATCAGTCCCTGCACACGCGCGCCATCGGCCGCGCCATGACGCTCGCGCTCGAGGACATCCGCAAGGTGCAGCGCCGCATGACCGAGGAGCTGCGCGTGGAAGACGCCGTGCGCGGCCTCGAGCTCCACGGCCGCGAGGTGCACGTGCTCGTCGACGACAAATACGGCTTCAAGCCAGAGGGCCTGCGCAACCTGGTCAAGGGGCTCTTGGCCAAGCACGGCGCCCCCGGCGCGCGCGTCGAGCTGCACAGCGTGAAGCCCAAGGTGAGCTTGGCCGAGGCCGTGACGGCAGCGCAGGCGTCCATCGCGCTGGTGCAACGCCGCCTCACCACCGACCTGCGCGTCGAGGACGACATCGCCGGCGTCAGCGCGCGCGACGGCCGCGTCACCGTGGCGCTGCGCGCGCACCCGCACTTCGACGACGCGGCCATCAAGGCCGCGGTGCTCGAGCACCTGAAGAAGGCAGGGCTCGCCAGCGCGCAGATCGACTTCGTTCGCCCGGCCATCCTGCCCATGCGCCCCCCGAGCTTGCCCATCGGCGGCATCGCGCCCGCGCCGGTGGCACCGATGAGGAGGGCCGTGGCCGCCTTCGCCGCGCACATCAACAAGGTCCAGCACCGCCTCACCGAGGAGCTGCGCATCGAAGACGCCATCGCCAGCGTCGCGCTGAGCGGCGCCAAGGTGCAGGTGAAGTACTTCAAGCTGAGCCCCTTCGGCGAGGACGCCATCAAGGACTTCGTGCGCCGCGAGCTCGCGAGCCGAGGCGTGACCCTGCCCATCGCGTTCACGGTCAAGGACCCGCGCGACGTGTGAGCGCGCCGCTCCTCCACCCCATGCACATGCCCAAGGCTCTGGTCGTCGTCATCGTCGCGCTCACGGCGGCGCTGACGTCGGCGTGTCCGCCGACGGCCGCGTCGCGCGAGGACGCGGGCACCAACGACGAGGGCGAGGACGCTGGCCCCGTGCGCGACGACGCCGGGCCGCCGCACGACGACGCGGGGCCGCCCCACGACGCCGGGCCGCCCCACGACGACGCCGGGCCATCGCACGACGCGGGGCCCGACGATCCCTTCGGCCCCTACGATCGCGCCGGCCCCGCCACCGTCACGCAGGTGACGCGCACCATCGACCTCGGCGGCTTTGGCGACACGGAGCTCGACGTGTACGTGCCGAGCACGCCGGGCCCGCGACCGGTGGTGAGCTTGTCCCCGGGGCTCCTGCAACCGCGCGAGGCCTATGGTCCCTACGGCGAGCGCTTGGCCAGCCACGGCGTCATCGTGGTGGTCCGGGACGACCCCGGTGTGCTGACCGACACGCAGAGCGTGGCCGACGACATCGTCACCATCGCCACGACGTGGCTCGCCGCCGAGAACGCCGACGATCAGAGCCCGCTCTTCGGCCGCGTCGACGTCACGCACCTCGGCCTGGCGGGGCACTCGCGCGGCGGCAAGGCCTCGCTGGTGGCCGCCGAGCAGGGCCTGCACGACGTGGCGCGCGCCTGGTTCGGCCTCGATCCCGTCGACGCCTCGGAGCTCGCCGGCGGCGCCATGGCGCGCGACCAGTTGCCCGCGCTCGGCATGCCCACGGGCTTCTTCGGCGCAGAGGTGTCGAGCAGCTGCTCGCCCGCCGACGACAACTACCACGTGCTCTTCCAAGTGGCGCCCGCGCCGTCGGTGGAGCTGGTGGGCGTGGGCGCGGGCCACACGCAACTCCAGGATCAAGATCATTGCGTGGGTTGTGCTGCGTGCTCGCCCGCCGGCAGCGCCGACAGCGACGAGGTGCTGGCGTTGAGCGTGCGCTACCTGACGGCCTTCTTCGCGCGCGAGCTGCTCGACGACAGCGAGGTGGGCGCCGGGCTCGACGGCGCTGGGGCCAGCGTCGACGTGACGGCGGGGCGCATCACACGCGCCGTGCGCTGATACAGCGCTCGCGGTCGCGCGGAGGCCCGCTCGACGCGCGGGCCTCCGCATCGCGCCTTCACTGCGCTTGGTACGCGAGCACCACGGGCAGCTCGCTCGGGGCCATCTCGGCCACCGCGTCGGCGAAGGCCTCGCTCTTGGCGAAGCGCGGGCCGCTCTCATCGTCGAGCGTGAGCGCCGCCGTGCGACCGTCGCCGCAGTACACCTCGACGGTGGACGGCTGCCACAGCACGTTGCCCACGATGTTGCCGAGCACCGCGTCGATGACGTTGCGCTCGATCTTGACGGTGGCGTTGCCCGACGGGCACACCGAGCTCACATCGATCACCTCGTCACCAACGGCGCCGGCGATGAAGTGGTGCGTCCACTCCGATCGCGTCGGCTTGTCGTCGAGATCGCCACCGGAGCCGACCTTGACCGCGTAGCGGTAGCAGCCGGTCCCCACGAACACCGCGCACAGGAGCGCGGCAGACAGCACGATACGTTGCATGATTGTTCTCCTTGTCAGCAGCCTGGATCGCAGCACCGCGCTGCGTGAGCACAAGGTGACAGCCGATCGCGAACCCAAACACGACATGTGTCGGGTGCGAAACCGATCGTGACCGTGCTCACCGCAAGCGGTGGAAGAGCTCGAGGCGCTCGGGATCGGCGTGCGCCTCGAGGGCCGCCAGGTCTGCGATGCGCACGCGCCCGCCGTCGCGCGCCAACCAACCTTCGCTCATCCACGTGGCGAAGGCGCGGTCGACGCTGCGGGTGGTGGCGCCGAGGCAGCGCGCGAGCATCTCGTAAGTGAGCGGCACGTCGATGAGCACGCCATCGTCGCAGCGGGTGCCGTGGGCCGCCGCGAACGATAAGAGCACGCCGGCCAAGCGCATGGGCACCGTCTGAAAGGCCAGCGCGCGCTCGTGGTAGGCGGCGATGCACAGCCGGCGTGCCACGTCGCGCAGCATGGCGTAGGCCAGCGCGCCCTCGCTGCGCAGCGCCTGGTGCAGCTCGTCGCCACGAATGCGCACCGCCACCACCGGCGTAAACGCCTCGACGTACTCGAGGCGCGGCAGGCCCCACAACAGCTCCATCTCGCCGAAGATGGCGGGCGCGCCAAAGATCTTGACCAGCACGTCGACGCCGTCGTTGGACGAGTAGAAGACGCCCACGGTGCCGCGCACCAGCGCGAAGCAGGCGTCGCTGGCGGCACCCTCGTCGAGCAGCCGCTCGCCGCGCTGCCAGGCGCGCGCCTCGCTGTGGGCCGCCAGCACCTCGATGGTGCGCGTGCCCGCGTGGGCGAGCACGGGGTTGTCGGCCAGCGCGCGCGCGATGGCCGCCGCATCGCTCGGGATCGGCGCGCTCGCGGCGGGTGCCTGGGCGCGGGGTCGGCGGGCCACGCCTGGTTTTCCCCCGCGGCCGGCCCAGTTGTCGAGCAGGCGCAGGCGAGCGAGACTGCGCCGGTGCCCGTGGCGCTCGACAAGCGGCAGGTGGTGGCGTGGCTGACGAGCCCTGCCGGCGATGCCACCATCGCCGACCTCAAGGCGCGGCTGGTCAAGGGCGCCACCGACCCGCTCACCACCCGTGTCGGCGAGCTGCTCTCCCTCGAGCTGCGGCCCGACGTCACGCGCGCCGTGGCGCAAGCCCTGTGCGAGGCGTCGGGGCCCGGCCGGGCCCTCGACCTCGCGCGCGTGCGCACGGTGCTCGGACAGGAGGGCGCCGCGCTGGCGGGCTTCATCGCCGATCACCAACGCGATCCCGGCGCGCGCTCGCGCTTGCCCATCAACGAGCTGTTGCGCTTCGCGGAGCGCCTCGAGGGAGATCCGCGTTCGCTCGCCTCGCGCATGCCGGCGCTGCGCGAGCTCGCGCGCCTCGTGAGCGTGGGTCGCCCGCTCGCGGGCTTTCACATGGCGGCCGTGCAGCACTTGTTCCCCACCACCGAGATGCTGTTCCAAGCCTTCGCCGTGTGTGGGCTCACGCCGGACCACACCTGGCTCTCGGGCAAGCCCTACTCCACCGACGACGAGATCCAGTTCGCCCTGGCGCGCGCGGGCGTGCACCTGGCCCAGGCGGGCCGCGCTGGCTACGAGGGCGTCACCGAGCGCGACCATGAGGCGCTGTTCGCCTCGCCGCTGGCGCGCCGCCTGGTGAGCGAGGGGCGTGTCGATGAGCAGGGCCTGCGCGACCCGAGCGTGGTGCAGCTCTTGCGCACCTTCACCGCGCCGGGCGCCGACGCACCAGGCGCCCGCTTCGTGCTCCTCGACGAGGGCGGCAAGCTGGTGAAGGCGCTGCACCAGGTGTTCCCGCCCGAGCTCGTCACCCGCTGCGTCGCCGTGGAGCAGACCATGCGCGGCATCCAAGTGCTCGAGGGCCTGAGCTTGCGCTGCCCCGTGGTCGACGTGGCGCAGAGCTGGCTCAAGAAGCTCTTCGAGTCGCCCATGATCGGTGAGAGCATCGTGCACGACGTGGAGGCCCAGCTCGTCGACGTGGGCGCGCACGTCACGGTGCAGCCGAAAGAGGCCACCGTGCTCGGCTTCGGCGCCGTGGGGCAGGCGGTGGCCGCGTCCTTGCTGCGCCGCGGCTATCGGGTGCGCGTGTGGGATCCCAAGCTCGACGACCACGCCGAGGTCCCGGCGCTGCGCGCGCAGGCGGCGAAGCTCGGTGTGGCCACGCCCTCGCGCGCCGAGTGCTTGGCCCACGGCCACCTGGTGTTCGGCTGCTCCGGGCGCGGATCGCTGGCGTATGCTGAGTGGGACGCGCTGCCGCGTGACGCCATCCTGGTCAACGCGGCCTCGGGCCGCCACGAGCTCATGAGCGAGGTGCTGCGCGATCCCGCCTTCGAGCCGCCCGCTGACCCGCTGGCGCAGGCCTTCATCCACAACGGCACCACCAGCGAGTTCCAGGGTGCGCCCGTGTCGCTCGACCCCTCGCCGCTCGAGCCGTGGGATCGCGAGCGCGAGCACAGCGTGGTGCCGGGCAACAACGGCGCGCGCCGCTTGGTGCTGCGCTCGGGCTTCGTGGCCAACATGGCCACCGACATCCCGCCCGAGCTCATCCAGCTCACGCGCGGCCTCTTGCTCGCGGCGGTGGTGCAGGCCACGCGCGCCACCGCCAGCGGCCTCGTGGCCGTCGACGACGAGGTGCAGCGCTTCATCGAGGCGCGCGTGCGCGCATCCTTGGCGAAGCTGGGCGTGGACCTCGAGGCGCCGGACTTCCGCAAGCTCGCGCGCTCGGCGTAGCGCGCGCCGTCACGTCGTCACGCCGTCCTGTCGCCCAGCACGAGCGCGCGCGCCTGCTCCGCGTCGCCCGCGGGCACCAGCACGTCGAGCGCCAGGTGCGGGCCGAAGAAGTGCCAGAGCGCGCGGTGGTGCGCGGCGCGCACGTGCGCGCTGAGGCCGGCGCTGGTCAGGCGCCCCACGAGCTCGCGGGCTCGCGCCAGCGAGGGCGCGCCGGCCACCACCGCGATCTGACCGTGACGACGACGGAAGCTCAGCTCTGCGGTCAGGTCACGGGCGACGCAGGCCAGCACCACAGGACAGAGGATCGCCACGGGCAGCTGGATGACGTCGCCGATCCACGACAACGCGATGATGGCCAGCACGAACGCCATCGATAGCGGCACCGCACGTCCGAAGCCCGGTGCACGCAGGTGCAGCGCGCGACCGAGGCCGATCGTGAGGACCACGCTGCACGCACCCGTGATGCCGTGCTGCAGCGCCGAGCTCGGCGACACCTGGTTGACCAGCGGCAACGCCGACACGCCGGCTTGCACCGCCGCCGTAGCCCAGACCATGGGGAGGACGCCGGCCACCGGCAGGGGCGGCCGCTCGCTTTCGTCAAAGGGTCGCACCAGGAAGGTGGTGGCGACGGCGCCACCGATGACCAACAGCGCACCCACCAGTGCTCCGCGCTCGAGCTCGCCCGCCTGAGCCATGGTCACCGTGACGTACAGCCAGCGCACGACCTCGATGAGCAGGGGCGCCGCCGCCAGGAGGGTCATGCCGCCGCCGACGCCGTGAGCGTCGATGACACGAGCAGCCAGGCGCACCAGCACCGCGCCGGCCACCATGCTCATGATCAACACGAGGCGTACGACGAGCCCGTGGTCCACGAGCAGCGGCGTACCGTAGCTGCTCATGCTCTCGAAGTAGGGCACGAGCAGGAGCGCCTGCGCCCCCGCCACCACAACGCCGAGCCGATCGGTGGCGGCCACCAAAGCTGCACGGCCGGCCGCCTCACGCAGCGGGCGCCAGCGCGGCACCACGGCGGCCGCGATCTCCACCAGCAGCGCCGCCGTGATCCATGGCGCGATGCCGAGCGCACCCACCGAGAGCTGGCCGGCGAGGAAGAAGCGAAACGCCGCCGAAGGACCAAGCCACTCCTGCACCAGCTCGCCGTCGAGATAGGGAAGCGGCACCACGCCGAGGCCGAGCATCCCCACCACGCACGCCGCGCTAACCAGCAGCGGCACCGAGACCGCACGGCCATGGCGCGCCGACCACAGCACCGGTCCTGGCACCGCCACGGTGGTGGCGCTGCCGACGTCGGCGCGCTCCACCAACGCCGCGCCGCAGTCGGCGCACGTCGTCACGCCGGCGCGGTAGCTGGCGGCGACGCCGAGACGACGCAAGAAGCGGCACTCGGGGTTCGGACAGAGCAGCGCCATGGTGCACCTCGTGCGCGGCGAGCACTCACCGCTCGATCGCGCATGGCACCGTGGGGGCGTTCGCGGAAGGCGGTGGTCGAGGCGGTTAGGGCCCTCGAATGGACAAGTCGATCGGTGATCGCGAGCGAGGCGCGTCGATGGCAAGGAGCCCCGCAGGGCCGGGGCCGTCGCCACGGACCGAGGACGCGACGCCGCCAGCGACGATGGATCGCTCGCGAGGACGACTGAGTTGTCCATTCGAGGGCCCTTAGCCCTCGGCGGCCTCGGCGGCCTCGGGCTTGTCGCCCTT
>JADZDP010000029.1 GCA_020850995.1 Deltaproteobacteria bacterium | reverse complement strand
GGGCCGGCGTAGGGCGGCAAGAGCTCGCCGGCCAAGGCGTGCACCTCGCGCGGCGTGCGCTTGAGGAGGAGCGAGAGCGAGCTCGCCTTCACGTCGCGCCGGCCCACCGGTCGCGCGGCCACCGCCGCGAACAGCGAGACCTCGAGCATGAACTGCTCGTCGATGCGGCCGACGGTGCCGAACACCACGTACTCGGCGCCCATGGCGTTGGCGAGCTCAGCCAGGCACGACTGCGCCTCGCAGCCCATGGCCTGCTTGTCGCTCTCGAGCGAGGCGAGCCGCCGCAGGTCGGCGGCGCTGAGCACGTTGACGGTGGCGGGCTCGGCGAGCGTGCGCGCGATCTCGGCGGTGACGAAGTGGGCGTCGTCCTTCGACACCCCGGCGGGCTCGAGGTCGAGGACCAGTACGGTGGGCTTGGACGCCGCCCCGGAGGACGGCGCCGCGGGCGTCGCCGCGGCGGCGGGTTGTGCGGCTGCGCCCGCCGGCGCAGCAGCCGGGCCACACACGAGCGCGACGAGCATGAGGGGCGTGACCATGCGAGCTCCGTTGCCACGGAGACTAGTGCCACAGACCCGAAGTTCGTAGGGGGTCATGCGCCGTGGCTTGATGTCTCGGGCAGGGAGCCCCGCAGCCGCGTCGCAGAGCCACGCGGCGAGGACGCGACGCAGCTATCGACGAGAAGACCAAGCAGCATCCCCTGCAGATTTCGGGTTTGTGGCACCGGGTCAGCCCCAGAGTACTGGGGAAGGCCGTGCCACCTTCGCCACGCCGCCGTGGCGAACCCGGAACGGCTTCCCCCATTTCATGGGGGAAGAGGTAGATGGGGGGCCGTTCATTCCCGCAGTGACGTCGTCACCCTGGACGCCCACCTTGCAGGAACGCAGCGCCGCCTGCTCTCGCGAGAGCAGCGATCCCGCCATGCGGGCAAGACAACAAGCCCCAACCCCTTCTTCCTCTTCTTCCTCTTCTCCTTCTCCTCCTGCCGCCGCCGCAGCGGCTCCGCCTGCGCGCGCTCAAGGACACGCCCCGGCTCAGCGCAGCACGAGCCGCCGTCGCCGCACGCCCACCAGCAGCACGGCCAGCGCCGCGGGCACGGTGGCGCCGCCGGCGGCACAGCCGCGCGGCGGCGCGGGCTCGTCGCCCTCGGCGGCCCCGTCAGCGTCGTCGTCCGCAGGCACGGGCTGGTCGCTCGGGTCGGCGCCTGGCGGCGGCGCTGCGCACTCGTCGTCGGCGCACTCGGGGTCGGGCAGCCCGCACTCGCAGTCGCAGGCACCGTTCTCGAGGTCCTCCACCGGGCAGGTCCACGAGCCCACGTCGGGGCAGGCCTGGTGGAAGTCGGCGCAGCAGTCGCCGTTCTGCTCGCACAGCGGGTCGCAGAAGCAGGACCCGTCGTATGAAGAGCCGATCTCGCAGCTCTCCACGCACGAGGACGGGTCCTCGGGCGGCGGCGGCGGTGGCGGCAGGTCGACGTCGCCGCTCTCGCCCGTCCACGCGCCGCCGCTGGCCTCGATGACGAAGTCGGCGAAGGCACCGAACAGGGTGTAGATGCCGCCGTTGCCGCAGGAGCCGTCGCCGAGCCACGAACCCCGCGAGGTGATGCCCGCCAAGTGGCGCACGCCCTCGATCTCCACGTAGGCCGGGCCCCCCGAGTCGCCGTAGCAGGTGTCGGCCTGGCCCGGTCCGCCCACCAACATCTCCGCGATCGAGCGGCGCGCGAAGGGCGCCGACGCGACGTAGAGCTGCCCGTAGTCGGCGTCGTAGCTCTCGGCCGTGAGCCCGAAGCCCGCCAGGGTGACGGCGGTGCCCTCCACCAGCACCTGGTCGAAGCTGGACTGCGCCAGCACCGGCGCGGGGGCCACGTCAACGACGTCGTCGGCGAGCACGACCACGCCGATGTCGCGCTCGTCCGAGAGGCCCGCGGGATCGTCGGTGGGGTAGCCGCGGCTCGTGTACTCGGGGTGCGCCGTCGCCGATGCCACTTGGTGGTGGCGCGCGGCGTCGGCCTGGGCGGGCCGCGCCGCGCCCACCACGATCTCGAGCTGCGACGCGTCGACGCCCTCGAGGCAATGGGCGGCGGTGGCCACCACGCGCGGCGCGATCAGCGTGCCCGTGCAGCCCGACTCCCCCATATCGGTGAAGAACAAAGACACCGTGGCCCCCACGTCGGCGTCGTCGTCGACGGCGATGCCGCCCACCACGGCGCGCCGCGCGTCCGAGGGAGCACCGGCGTCGAGCTCCGCCACGCACGCCGGCGCCAGCATGCACACGGACAACGAGAGCAGAGCGAGCGACGAGCGACCCATACGCACCTCCCACAGGAGCGTTATCGGTGCGCCGAGCACGCCGGGCCCACGCGCTCGTCGGTCGATCGCCGTAGCGCGCGCCCCGCTCGGTCCTGGTCAGGCGCGCCGACCGCGATTCCAAGCCCGTGCCGGCGTGCTACAGCCGCGCGTCCCTCGAGGAGGACGCGTGCACCCAGCGCTGATCAGGCCGCCCTCGGGCGGCTTCCCCTTCGGCGAGACTGCGCTGTGCCACGAGGCCGACGACGTGGCCATGGACTGCGCCATCGTGCGGCAGCGGGCCGGCGAAACCATTGCGCGCAGCGACGAGAAGGAGTGCGCTTGGCTCTTGATCGAGGGCAGCGTAGAGGCCCGCGCCGGCGAGGCGCGCGCCGCGCTGTCACGCGCGTCGCTGTTCGATGAGCGGCCGAGCGTGGTGCACGCGGGCCCGGGCACCGAGGTGCAGCTGAGCGCGCGCAGCGACGTCGAATGGCTGCTGGTCCGCGCCAGCAACCCCACGCGCTTTTCGCCACGCATCTTCCTGCCCGCGGAGTGCCAGAGCGAGCCCCGCGGTAAGGGCCTGGTGCAGGACGCCTGCTTGCGCGTGGTGCGCCTGGTGTTCGACCTCGACACCCGGCCCGAGAGCCAGCTCGTGCTCGGTGAGGTCATCAACCTGGCGGGCCGCTGGTCGAGCTTCCCGCCGCACCATCACGGCCAGCCCGAGCTGTACCACTACCGCTTCAGCAAGCCGCAGGGCTACGGCCACGCCGAGCTCGGTGACGAGGTGCTCAAGGTCAAGAGCCACGACACCGTCAAGATCACGGGCGCCGTCGACCACCCCCAGGTGGCGGCGCCCGGCTACGGCATGTACTACGCGTGGATCGTGCGCCACCGCCCGAACGATCCCTACCGCGGCTTCACCTTCGCCCCCGAGCACGCGTGGATCCTCGAGGGCAGGGACCAAGGCTT
>JADZDP010000028.1 GCA_020850995.1 Deltaproteobacteria bacterium | reverse complement strand
GGACAAGTCGATCGGTGATCGCGAGCGAGGCGCGTCGATGGCAAGGAGCCCCGCAGGGCCGTGGCCGTCGCCACGGACCGAGGACGCGACGCCGCCAGCGACGATGGATCGCTCGCGAGGACGACTGAGTTGTCCGTTCGCGGGCCCTTAGTCGCTACTCACGAGGCGGAATCGTGGGCGATCGCAACGACAGGAGCGCGCACGCGCCTTCGAGCGTCGCCAGCGCGGTGTCGTCGAACAGGCCCTGGTGCCGCGCCAGCACCAGGTAGGCGGCGACCACGCCTCCCTCGGTGACGGGCGCCAGCAGCACACCCCAGCGATCGTCCTCACCCACGCGCACCGAGGTGACTAGCGCCATCTGCCCCGGCAGCGCGCGCTCGAGGGCCGGCAGCACGCACGAGAGCACTTTGGCCTCTTTTCCGGAGCGCGCCTCGAACACCGGTTGCCCGCGCTCGATGCGCACGAAGGAGACCTCGTCGGCGCCCATGGCGTTGGCCAGCACGCCGAGCACTTCGGCCTTGAGCTCGTGCAGGCGTGCGCTGGGCCGTTGTGCAATGAGCGGCGCCAAACGGCCGAGGATATGCAGGCGCGCGGCGGTGCCAGGGCCACCGCCCGGCACCGACAGCGCGGCGGCGCTCGCCTGCTGCGCGGGCGCGTGCGCGATCTCGATGACGCCAAAGGCGCCGCGCACTGGTGAAGCGGGCACCGGGCCCGGCAGCTCCACGGTGGGCGCCGGCCGATCGCCGTCGATGCGCAGCACCGTGTCGCCGATGGCGATGCGGTCGCCCGGGAAGAGCTGGCGCATGCCCGTGGCGGCGCCGTTGACGCGGATGCCGTTCTTGCTGCCCAGGTCCTCCACCTCGAGCCAGTCGCCCTTGCGGTGAATGACCGCGTGCCGGCGTGAGACGCGCGCGTCGTCGATGGCGAGCCCCTCGCCCGGGACGCGACCGAGCAGCGTGTCGCCCTCGGGCAGGGGCAGGCGCAACCCGAGCTGTCGTCCGTCTTCCACCACCACGGCGGGATCGCTCAACAGCTCGCGCCGCAGCGCCGGCAGCGCCACGGCGCCCGCCTGCAACAGCTCCTCGGGACCGTCGAAGCGCTTCTCCGGCAGCTTGGCCGCCATGCCCGCGAGCAGCTCCTCGAGCTCGCTCGGCACGTCGACACCGAGGGCGGCGAAGGTAGGGAAGGGCTCGTGAATGGCGCAGGCGACGAGGGCGTCGTTGCCCGCGGCGCCAAAGGGCGGGCGGCCGGCCACCAGCTCGAAGAGCGTAGCGCCGAGCGAGTAGATGTCGCTGCGCGCGGTGGGCTTGCCGCCCTGCGCGACCTCGGGCGCTACATAGGCCGGGTGACCACGCAGCCGTCGACCTTGTGCCGTGTGGAAGGGCGGCGTCAGCCCAAACCCGGTGACGCGAACGGCGCCGCGGTGATCGAGCAGGTGGCGGGGGCGCACATCGCCGTGCACGACGCCACGGGTGAGCGCCGCGCGCATGCCCTCGGCGGCCTCGAGCACCGCGCGCACCGCTGTCGCTGGCGCCATGGTGAGGGCGCGGCGCGACCCGGCGTCGAGGTCGGTTGCCTCGAGGTACTCCGTCATGACCCACGGCGTCGTGCCCTCCATGCCGCTGGCCAGCACCTCGACGACGTGGGGGTGGGACAGGCCGGTGAGGCGCTGCGCGGCGTCGAGGAAGCGACCCGCCACCTCGGTGTCGGTCTCAGCGGACAGGATCTTGATGACGACGGTGCGTTCGCGCTCGAGGTCGACGGCGCGATAGACGCGGCTGTAGGGACCAACGGCGAGCCGCGCCTCGATGCGCGCGCTGCCGACCTGTTTCGGGTCGGGCGGTCCACCGCTCGGCAAGGTGATCAGGCCATCGAAGTCCTGGTCGCGCGTCACGGCTCGACGCTAGCAGACACCACCACGTGGCGCTTGTCTCCGTGGCCGCCGCGGGGGATCGTCTCGGCATGCGCCGCGCGCTCGCGCCCCTGCTCCTCATCGCGCTCGTGGCCGGCGCGTGCCGCACGGAGCCGGCGGCGCCCGCCCTGCAGCACAAGAAGCGCCTGGTCATCGGCATCACCCAGGAGCCCGACACGTTGTGGATGCCGATGAAGCAGATGAACGCGTCGGAGCACATCGGCCGGCCCGGCGCGCTCTCGCTCACGGTCTTCGATGAACACTGGCGCTTGATCCCGCAGGCCGCCGAGGCCATCCCCACGCTGGAGAACGGCGGCGTGACACTCGTCGACGACGCCGGCGCGCGCCGCATGCGCGTGACCTGGCGCTTGCGCGAGGGGCTGCGCTGGGCCGACGGTCACCCGGTCAGCGCCGACGACTTCGTCTTCACCTGGCGCCTGTACCAGGATCCCACCATCGAGATCGTCGACCGCACCATGGCCGAGCGCGTGCTCGACATGCAGGCCCCCGACGCGCGCACGCTGGTGGTCACCTGGCGCGAGCCCTACGCGTACTACGCCGTGTTCCGGAACCACGAGGTGCTGCCGCGCCACCTCGTGGAGCCCGAGGTGGTGAGGCTCGGGCCCAAGCTCAAGGAATCACCCTTCGGCGCCGCGCCCGTGCTCGGTGGTGCCTTCACCATCAAGGAGTGGGCCCCTGGCAGCCACGTGGTCGCCGTGCGCAACCCGCACGCGCAGCCTGCGCCGGTGCTCGACGAGATCGTGTGGCGCATCATCCCCGAGACCACCACGCTCGAGGCCAACCTGCTGGCCGGCACCATCGACGCCATCTCCGTCGTGGGGCTCACCTTCGACCAGGCAAGCGCGTTCGCTGCGCGTAACGACCCGCGCTTCGAGGTGGTGTTCACGCCGGCGCTCCACTGGGAGCACCTCGACCTCAACCTCGAGAACCCGCGCCTCGCCGACCGGCGCGTGCGCGAAGCGCTGCTGTGCGCGATCGATCGCCAAGGGCTCGTCGACGCCGTGTTCGGCGGCAAGCTCGAGGTGGCGCACGGCACGCGCCCGGTGGGCTCGCCGTATCACAACGCTGCGCTGCCGGTGCGCGTGCAAGACCTCGCGCGCGCCGCCGCGCTGCTCGACGAGGCTGGTTGGCAGCTCGGCCCAAACGGTGTGCGCGTGAAAGAGGGCAAGCCCCTGCACCTGGAGCTCGCCACGACCGCGGGCGACAAGCTGCGCGAGCAGGTGGCGCAGGTGCTGGTGTCGCAGTGGCGTGCCGTGGGCGTCGATGTCGCTATCGACCTGCAGCCTGCCAAGGTGCTCTTTGGCGACACCATGCGCCACCGCAAGTTCAGCGCGCTCGCCATGTTCACCTGGTCCCTCGATCCCATCCAGGTCAACGAGGCCTTCTGGCGCTGCGATCAGATCCCGCGCGCCGACAACGGCTGGCGCGGCCAGAATTTCCCGGCCTTCTGCAACGCGCGCGCCGACGAGCTGATCGCGCGCATCGCCACCGAGCTCGATGACGAGAAGCGCGCGGCCCTCGCGCGCGAGCTCGAGCTGGTGCTCGCCACCGAGCTACCGCAACTGCCCCTCTACTTTCGTACCGAGGTGAGCGTCGTCCCCAAGGGCTTCCGCGGCTGGCGCCCGGTGGGCATCCTGCAATCGCAGGCGTGGAACGCACACGAGTGGGCCTGGCCATGAGCGAGCCGCGCCGCCCTCGTGCCGTCGTGGGGCTGGCGCGCCGGGTGCTCCTGCGGCTCGCGCAGATCGCGGCCACGCTGGCGGTGCTGTCGTTTGCGCTCTTCGGCGTCATGGAGCAGCTGCCCGGCGATCCGGTGGATCTCCTGGTGCTCTCGAACCCCAATGTCCAGCCCGAGGACGTTGCGCGCCTCAAGCGCCTGCGTGGGCTCGACCGGCCGTGGCCGGTGCGCTGGTGGCGCTGGCTCGTGGGGCACCCGGAGCCTCTGCCGCCGCCCAAGGCGCCCCCGCTCGCGCCCGTGATCGGTGAGATCTCGGCTGACGGGGGCTTCGCGCTCGACGTCGCGCTGCCCGTGGTGCCTGGATGCGAGCAGCATGCGCTCGGCGCCACCGAGGTCGTCGACGGCCGCCTGCGCGCCACGCTGAACCAGGCCGGCGTGCACGCGCTGCCGTGGGTGGCGCGCGACAGCGCGAGCGGCCAAGAGGCGCTCGGCTGGCTCGAGGTGCTGGTGGCGCCACCGGATCCGACAACCGTGGTGCCGCCGGAAGGACCCGTGCTCCTCGACGACGGCGAGCGCCAGCTCGGCGGCTCCACCGAGCACGCCGCGGGTCTGGGGCGGCGCAGCGACGTGGCGCTCGCTGCCGCCGCGCGCGCGGCCGGCGTGCAAGGTGCGCCCGTAACGCGCATCGTGAGCGCCGCCGCCGACGGCGCGCTCGAGATCGCGCTCGAGGATCTCGGCGTCGACGTGGAAGCGCGCGTGGTGCGCGGGCCCGGGCGCGTCGACGGCGGGCGCCTGCGTGCGCGCTTCGACGCGGCGGGGGTCACGGTGATCGGCCTGGCCATCGCGCGTGGCGCGCATACCGTCACGAGCGCGGTCGCCGTCGAGCATGGCGCGGTGCCCTCGCAGCGCTGGCAGCGCGGCGCCGTGTTCGCGCTGCTCGGCGACCTCGACGCGCTGGGCTGGTCGTCGACGTACAAGCGCCCCGTGGCGGAGCTGTTGTTCGGCGCGCCGTGCAAGAGCGGCTGCGACGGCGCATTCGCGCCTCGTCTCGCCGACGCCATCGGCCGCTTCGGGCGTGTGCAAAACACCATCGCGCTCGTGGCACCGGCCTTCATGCTCTCTCTGCTGCTCGCCGTGCCACTCGGCGTGCTGGCCGCGCTGCGCAAGGGTCGCGCCCTCGATCGCGTCATCGATGCGCTCAGCTTGGCGGGCTTGTCGGTGCCCGCCTTCTGGCTCGGCATGATCGGCATCGTGGTGCTGGCGGCGCGCTGGCAGCTCGTGCCGGCGGGCGGCATCCAATCACCAGGCCTCGGCAACGACCTCGGCGCGGTGCTCGTCGACCGCGCGTGGCATGCGCTCCTGCCCACCTTGGTGCTCACCTTCGTGTACGCGGCGCAGTGGGTGCGCTTCGTGCGCGCCGGCATGCTCAGCGCCTTGCCGCTCGACTTCGTGCGCACGGCGCGCGCCAAGGGCCTCGGCTCGCTCGGCGTGGCCCGCCACGCCCTGCGCACGGCGCTGGTCTCGCTGGTGACCGTGGTGGCGCTCGCCACGCCCCAGCTCTTCGCCGGCGCGCTCCTGACCGAGACGGTGTTCGCCTGGCCCGGCGTCGGCAGGCTGCAGTACGAGGCCATCCTGCACAACGACTCCTACGTCGCCATCGTGGTGTTCCTCGTGAGCGCCTTCCTGGTCATGGGCGCGAACCTCGCGGCCGATCTGCTGCACGCCGTCCTCGACCCGCGCGTGCGGCGCGGAGCGACGTCGTGAGCGGGGGCTCGACGGGCGCGCGCCTCGCGTTGACCGCGCTCGCGCTGTTCGCGTTGGTGGCGCTTGGCGCAGGCATCATCGAAGCGGCGCTCGGCGTGTCGGCTACGCGGCCCGACCTGGCATTGCGCGGCTGCGCCGCCCAATGGCCGCATCTCCTCGGCTGCGATCCTATCGGGCAAGACCTGCTCGCTCGACTGGTGCGCGGCGCGCGCGTCTCGCTGACGGTGGGTGTGGGCGCGGCGTTGGTGTCGACGGTGATAGGCACCGCGATCGGGTCATGCGCAGGCCTGGTGGGCGGGCGCGTCGACCGTGTGATCACCGCAGCCATCGATCTGCTGCTGGCGATCCCGCTCTTGCCACTGTTGCTCCTGGTGTCGGCCATGCGCTTCGGCGGCTCGGCGCCTTCGCCGACGAGCGCGGTGCTCAAGCTCGTGCTCATCCTCGGCCTGTTCGGCTGGATGGGCGTGGCGCGCATCGCACGCAGCGAGGCCAAGCGCGTCGCTGCGCTCGGCTTCGTCGAGGCCGGGCGCGCGCTCGGTGCCGGCACGGCGCGCCTGCTGCTGGTGCACGTGGTCCCGAACGCTTGGCCTCCGATCCTGGTGGCCGCCGCCATCGACGTCGGCAGGAACATCCTGGCGGAGGCCGCGCTCTCCTATCTGGGGCTCGGCGTGCAGCCGCCCACACCCTCGTGGGGCAACATGCTGCGCCACGCTCAAGACGCGCTCTACGACCAGCCGGGCTTGGCCCTGTGGCCTGGGCTGTGCGTGCTCACTTCCGTGGTATCGATCCACGTCCTCGGCGAGGCCCTGCGTCGTCGCTTGGGACCGGGAGCCGCATGATCGCTCGATCCTTCCTGCTTGCCGTGGCGCTCTTCGCGGTCGTGAGCGCGCGCGCGCAAGAGCCCGTGCCGCCGGCCCCCGCACCAGCGCCGCCGCCCCCGGCACCGACGCCCGCACCAGCACCGACGCCCGCACCCGCTCCGGCACCAGCACCCGCGCCGGCACCGCCAGCGGCGCCCGTGCTGGTGCCGCCGCTCGCGCGCGAGGCTGCGCCCGCCGCGCCAGCACCCGCTGCGCCGCCCACCGCCGCGCCGCCCGCGCCGACGCCGGCGCCCCAACCCTCGGGGCCCGCCTTCTTCGACGCAGGCCAGCCCGGCCATTACCTCGCGTGGTACGGCGCCGAGTACCTCGCGGTGGTGGCCGTGGGCACCTTGTGGCTCACCGACGCGACGGCGAGCATCGAGCCCCTCCCCGCGCTCATGGGGCCGAGCGTCGACCTCAAGGCAGCCGATCAAACGATGCTGTTCGACCCTCGGCTCGACGACGTCATCGGGCGGCCGATGACCCAAGAGAAGGTGGGCAGCGGCGTGTTGGCCGCCATGATCGTGACCCCCATCCTCGCCGAGGCGGGCCTCGACCTCGCGCTGCGCGGCGACCTCCACCGCACCCACGCCATCGTGCTCGGCAGCGCCGAGGCGGTGTTCGCGAGCTACCTCGCCACCGAGGCGCTCAAGCTCACCTTCGGGCGCCTGCGCCCCGACTTCCGCGAGCGCTACGTGCGCGCGGCCTGCACCGGCGTCATCGAGGTCGAGGTCGAGCTCGACTGCAGCGCGGTCGACGACGGCTTCGAGATCGATCGCGCCGAGCTCAACGACGGCATGAAGTCGTTTCCGTCGGGCCACGCTTCATCGAGCTTCGCCGCGGCCACCTTCCTCGCGCTCACCGTGGGTAGCGAGCACGTCTGGGGCGCGTCGACGCCCGAGTGGGTGCGGCCGCTGGGCGCGCTGGCGGTGGCTGGGTTGCTCGGCGGTGCGGGCTATGTGGCGGCGACGCGCGTGAGCGACCACCGCCACCACCTCGAGGACGTGGTGGTGGGATCGGCCATCGGCGTCGCCAGCGGCGCTGCGACGTGGCTGGTGCACTTCGACCTCGAGGGTCGGGCGCGACGCCGCGGCGTGGCGGTGACGCCGCTGCCGCTGGCGGGCGGGGCAGGGGTCGCGGTCACGGGGCCGCTGTGAGCGACCGGCGCCACCACGCCACCGACGGCGCATCGAGCGCGCCCTCGTCCGGCAGTCCTCGTTCGATGCGCGGCATGACGGGCTTCGGGCGCGGCGAGGTCACGGTGGGCGAGGTTCGCCTCGTGGTCGACGTGCGCACCGTCAATCACAAAGGACTCGACCTCAAGGTGCGCCTGCCGCGGGAGCTCGCTGCACAGGAGCATGCCGTGGTGCGCGCCGTGCGCGGGGCGCTCCAGCGCGGCCGCGTCGACGTCACCTGCGAGCTCGAGACGCGCGGCGCGACCCGCGCCGCCGTCGACGTCGAGGCCGTGAGCGACGTGGTGCGCGAGGTGCGCCGATTGGCCGCAGCGCTCGGGGCCAGCCCGGGACTGCACGAGGGCGATGTGCTGCGCGCCGCGCTACAGCTGCGCTGCGCGTCACCGGTGAACGAAGATCTCGAGGCCGCGCTGCTCGAGGCCGTTGGTCGCGCCCTCACCGCCGTCGACGCCGCGCGCGCGCACGAGGGCGCCGCGCTCGAGCGCATCCTCGACGAGCGCCTCAACGCCATCGCGCGCCTGGCGAGGGAGCTCGCGGCGCGCGCGCAGCAGGCGCCCGACCGCGCCGCCGAGCGCCTGCACGCGCGCCTGGCGGCACTGCGCGCCGAGCTCGACCCGCTGGCCCTCGCGCAGGAGATCGCGATCCTCGCCGACCGCCTCGACGTCACTGAGGAGCTCGAGCGCTTGGTCATGCACGTCGCGCTCGGCCGCGAGCTCGTGCACGGCGCCGAAGCCAGCGGCCGCAAGCTCGACTTCCTGTGCCAGGAGCTCCTCCGCGAGGCCAACACCGCGGGCAGCAAGCTGCAAGACGCGCAGGCCACCCGGCTCGTCGTCGAGCTCAAGAGCGAGATCGAGCGCTTGCGCGAGCAGGCGCAGAACGTGGAGTGAGCTCGTGCGTCGCGGATTCCCTCTGGTCCTGTCGGCGGCGAGCGGCACCGGCAAGACCACCTTGTCGCGCATGCTGCTCGACGCCGACCCGGCGCTGGTGCTCTCGATCTCCACGACGACGCGGGCGCCACGCGGGGCCGAGCGCGACGGTGTCGAGTACCACTTCGTCGATGTGCCGACCTTCCAGGGCATGATCGCGCGCGGCGCCTTCCTCGAGCACGCGCACGTCCACGGCCACTTCTACGGCTCCTCGCGCCAGTGGACCGACGCGCAGCTGGCCGCCGGCCACGACGTCGTCTTCGACATCGACGTGCAGGGAGGACGGCAGATCAAGGCGGCCTATCCCGAGGCGCAGACGGTGTTCATCCTGCCGCCCACGCTCGACGAGCTCGAGCAGCGTCTCCGTCGACGAGCGACCGACGCCGACGAGGTGATCGAGCGTCGTCTCGCGGCGGCGCGCGCGGAGATCGCCGCCGGCATGGCGGATTACGACTACCTGGTCGTCAACGAGGCCCTCGACCGAGCGCTCGGAGATCTCCTGGCGATCCTTCGATCGCAGCGGATCAGCCGTGCGGACCGGCAAGAGATCAGCGCGCGCCTCTTCGGGTGCCCAGGATAACACCTTGAAAACTCATCATCTTTTCGATGTAGGCGAATGCCGCACGCGAAAGCTTGACAACCGCGTCCCCGCCGCTATAGTCCGCCCCACCTCAACGAATTGGCGGTTCCGCCAAGCGCGTTGAAGTCATCGCGATGAGCCGAGTGCTCTCGTGACAGACGGCCTAAAGGCCCCTGTCCCGGACCGTGATTCCCCTTCGATCTTCGACGGGGAAGCGAGACGGAGATGGCTCTCTGAAAACCAGATACTGAAGGAAGCTCAATGTATGGGCTCCGTCAAAGATCTTTCACAAAGACTTCGGTCCGCGTGAACCCAAAAGATTTTTGAGATTGCGAACAAAGATATAGGCAATCGTCCTTTAGCCAGGACGAAAGCCGGCAGGATTCAACTGGAGAGTTTGATCCTGGCTCAGAACGAACGCTGGCGGCATGCTTAACACATGCAAGTCGAACGATACCTTGGGGCTTGCTCCAGGGATAAGTGGCGCACGGGTGAGTAACACGTAGGTAATGTTCCCGTTGGTTTGGAATAACCTGCCGAAAGGCGGGCTAATACCCGATAAGTTCCCTTGGGGTTCGCCTTGGGGGAAGAAAGCAGGGCAACTTGCGCCGACGGATCAGCCTGCGTCCCATCAGCTTGTTGGTGAGGTAACGGCTCACCAAGGCTACGACGGGTAGCTGGTCTGAGAGGATGATCAGCCACACTGGGACTGAGACACGGCCCAGACTCCTCCGGGAGGCAGCAGTGGGGAATATTGGACAATGGGCGAAAGCCTGATCCAGCAATGCCGCGTGAGTGATGAAGGCCTTCGGGTTGTAAAGCTCTGTCGGGAGGGACGAAAAAGCGGACTAACAAACCGCATTGACGGTACCTCCAAAGGAAGCACCGGCTAACTCTGTGCCAGCAGCCGCGGTAATACAGAGGGTGCAAGCGTTGTTCGGAATTACTGGGCGTAAAGCGCGTGTAG
>JADZDP010000027.1 GCA_020850995.1 Deltaproteobacteria bacterium | reverse complement strand
GGACCATCGCCCACGGCGAGGTTGGGGCGCGGCTTGAGCATGAGCGTGCGCGTGGGCACGTGGCGCACCGCCTGATCGACGAGAGGGCGCGCCATCGCGTGCGTGGCGTCGTCGGCGCAGTGGACTACCAAGTTCCAGGAGCAGGCGCGCGTCACCTGCGCGTGGTTGCGCGAGCGCTTGCTCGCGTCGCGCCACAGTGCCGCCAGCTCGCGCTCGATGCCGCCCACGTCGACGCCGACGTCGCGCGCCAGCACGACCTCGCGCGTCTTCACGGTCGCCTCCAGACGTGCCCGTCGCGCCGCAGCAGCAGGTCGGCTTCGTCGGGGCCCCACGAGCCCGCTTCGTAGCGCGGCACCTCGCCCGACGAGCGCTGCGCCCACGCGTGGTGCAAGCGCGAGATCCAGCGCCAGCTCGCCTCTACCTCGTCGGCGCGGGTGTAGAGCGCTTGATCGCCGAGCATGCAGTCGAGCTGCAGGCGCTCGTAGGCCTCGGGCGGCTCGGCGCCGAAGCTGGTGCCGTAGCGGAACTCCATGTTGACGGGGTGGATGTCGAGCGTGTTGCCCGGCACCTTCGAGCCGAAGCGCACGCTGATGCCCTCGTCGGGCTGAATGCGGATGGCGAGCACGTTGGGCTCGCTCACGCTGCGTTCGCCAAACAAGCGGTGGGGCGTGTCTTTGAACACCAAGGCCACCTCGGTGACCTTCTTGGGCAGTGCCTTGCCCGAGCGCAGGTAGAAGGGCACGCCGGCCCAGCGCCAGTTGTCGATAAACAGCTTGAGCGCGACGAAGGTCTCGGTGGTGGAGCCCGCGTTCACCCCGAGCTCGTCTTGATAGCTGGGCACCGGCTTGCCCGCGACCGACCCTGCTCGATACTGACCGCGCACGGTGAAATCGTCGAAGCGCCCCTCGGGGATCGGGCGCAGCGCCTTGAGCACCTTGACCTTCTCGTCGCGCAGGTCGTCGCCCGCCAACGACACCGGCGGCTCCATGGCGGTCAGGCACAGCACCTGGAACAGGTGGTTTTGCACCATGTCGCGCACGATGCCCGCGAGATCGAAGTAGCCGCCGCGCCCCTCGATGCCGATGGCCTCGGCGCCGGTGATCTGCACGTGGTCGACGAAGCGGTTGTTCCACAGCGGCTCGAACAAGGCGTTGCCGAAGCGAAACACCATCAGGTTCTGCACCGTCTCTTTGCCGAGGTAGTGATCGATTCGGTAGATCTGATCTTCGCGAAGGTACGATCGGCAATGCGCGTTGAGCGCCCGCGCGGAGTCGAGATCCGTGCCGAAGGGCTTCTCGATGATGACGCGCGTGAACTTGTCGTTGCCGCGCCGGTCGGTGAGGCCGCTCTCGGCGAGGCGCTGCACGGCGATGGGGAAGGTCGCCGGTGGCGTCGACAGGTAGAAGATGCGGTTGCCAGAGATACCGCGCTCGGTGTCGATGGCCGCGAGCCGCGCTTTGAGCCCGGCGTAGGCCTCGGGATCCTCGTAGTCGCCAGTTTGGTACGAGAGGCAGGGTGCGAAGCGCGCCCACTGATCGTCGGTGGGCTTGTGACGCGCGAACTTCTTGCACCACTCGTGCATCTCGGCGCGGAAGTCGTCGTCGCTCATGGCCTTGCGCGCGTACCCCACCACCGCGAAGCTCGGCGGCAGCAAGCGCTCGGTGAACAGGGAGAACAGCGCGGGCACCAGCTTGCGCTTGGTGAGATCGCCCGACGCGCCGAAGATGACCACGGTGCACGGCTCGGGCGAGCGGTCTTCGACGAGGCCCTGGCGAAGCGGGTTGGCGGTACCTGACATGGTCCTCCCACGGTGCTGGCGGGCCGAGCCTACAACGGCGCCGGCCTGCGGCGCTGCGCGATGGGTCGATGCACGCTACGGTAGGGTGTGGAGCTGAGCGTGGCGCGCATGCTGATGTTTCTGGTGGTGATGACCGCGGTGCTGGGGGCGCTCGCCGCCTACGTCGGCGTGCGCCTCATCCCCACCGGCTGGTCGACGACCATGCGGTCCTGGGCGTGGGTGGCAGTGGCGGGGCTGGTGCTGGTCCAGCCCTTGTCCTTCGTGATCCGCTTCGTCTTGCACAAGGAAGCGGTTGGTGACCTGCTGTCGTGGTGCGCCTACCTCGCGATGGGTGCGCTGGTGCTGCTGCTGGCGTTCACTTTCCTGCGCGACGTGGGTTGGCTGGCGGGTCGGTTGACCCGCCTGTTGCCGGCCGAGCCCGAGCGGCGCCAAGCGCTCCTCGACCTCACCAACCTCGGCGTGCTGGCGCTGTCCACGGGCACCTTCGGCGTGGGCCTGGTACGCGCGTTGGCGCGCCCCACCGTCGTCGACGTCACGGTACCCATCGCTGGGTTGCCGCAGGGCCTCGACGGCTTCGTCATCGCGCAGATCTCCGACATCCACATCGGTCCAACGCTCAAGCGACCGTTCCTCGAAACGGTGGTCGAGCTGGTCAATGAGCTCAAGGCCGATATGGTGGCGATCACCGGCGACCTCGTCGACGGCAGCGTGGCCGAGCTGGCGCACCACACCGAGGTGCTTGGTCAGGTGCGCGCGCGGCACGGCGCCTGGTTCGTCACCGGCAACCACGAGTACTACTCCGGCGCCGAGGAGTGGGTCGCAGAGGTGCGCCGCCTCGGGCTCACCGTGCTCATCGACGAGCACCGCGTCATCGATCACGAAGGTCACGCCATCGTCATCGGTGGCGTCGCCGACTACACCGCCGGCGGCATGGTGCCGGCGCACAAGAGCGATCCGCACGCCGCCATGCGCGGTGCGCCGGAGGGCGCGGCCTTCAAGCTCCTGCTCGCCCATCAGCCGCGCAGCGCCTTCGAGGCTGCCAAGGCTGGCTTCCAGCTCCAGCTCTCGGGGCACACGCACGGCGGCCAAGTGTTCCCTGGCAACCTGCTCATCCACCTCGTGCAGCCCTTCGCGGCGGGGCTACACCTGCACGAGGGCATGCACGTGTATACGAACAGTGGCACCGGCTGGTGGGGGCCACCGCTGCGCACCACGCGCACGCCGAGCGAGATCACGCGCCTCACGCTGCGCCGCGCGTGAGCCCTCATGGCAAAAGCAAGGGCGCGCCGCCGAGCATGCGACGTAGCTCGGCGTCGAGCACCGCGGCATCGTGCTCGACACCGACCCGAGCACAGGCCTCGCTCACCAAGGCGCGTTCGCGTCGCGCCACCCGGCCGTCGCACACGACCGCCGCGCGCAACAGACGCAGCACGATGCCGGCGTGCTCGGGCGAGAGCGCCGACAATCCGCTCAGGAACAACGCGGGATCGTCGAGGCCAGCGGGCCGCGCACGGCCGAGCCGGCGCTCGAGCTCGTCGAGCACGCGGGCCAGGTTCGGGTGGGGGTCGGCGGAGCGCACCACGCACGCGCCCACCGCGCGCACGAGCGACTCCGCCAGCGGCGGCGGCACCGGGGCCCCTGCGGGCACGAGACGGGTCACGACGTCCTGCGCCAGCGAGGGGCCGAACGCCCGCACGCGCACCTGGCGCAAGACGCGCGCGCAGGTGAAGACGTTCCAGGCGGCGGTGATGGGGATAGAGACGAACTGCAGCCAGGCGCGCACGGCGGCGCGCCCGAGCGCACGACGGAGGAGCTGCTTGAACAACAGGTTCGTGGCCGACACCTTGAGCTTGTAGGCCAGGCCCGCGAGCAGCAGGCGCCACCGGCTCGTCTCCTTGAGCGGATTGACGCCGGGCACGGCGTCGGGCGGCGAAGGCACCTCGAGCGCGGCACGCACCAGGATGGCGATGATGTGAGCGCGCTCGTACTGGTCGTCGAGCGCGACGCCGGCGGCGACGCGGATCCCGTGCGCGGCGCGCAACGCGTCCCACGACAGGAACGCGATCTCGGACACGGCCGCCAGGGCCGACACACCGCCAACCACCGCCCAATACAGCACCGGATCAGCGTCTTCCTGATCACGGACGGCGGCGTCGGCGAGCGCAGCGGCGAGCGCCGAGAGCGCGCCCGCCAGCGCGGCGCGCATCAGCGCGGCGCGCTCGACACGTCGGACCGCTGCGCGCTCGGTGTCGTCGAGGATGTGCACGGCCTGGGGCGTCGACGGACCAGCATCGGTGGACCAACGCAGCATGGCGTTGGTGCCAACGCGCTCCAACAGTGGTGGTCGGTGGCCCATGTCCCGGCGACGATACACGGAGCGCACGGTCACGGTCAGCGGCGCCCATCGCGGCACGCGGTGTTTCCCTGGCTGGCAGAGCGCGACGGGCAACGCTACGACGACGAGGCATCGCGCCGCGACGGTCGCTGCGCGGCCTCGATAGACGCGAGGGTTCCCCGCGGTATGCTGCGCACCATGGCTCCAACGACCTTCGACGGGACCGCCGGCTACCTGGTGGCGCCTGAGCTGCGCGACGCGGTCAACGTCGCCATCGACCTCGAGAAGCCGCTCTTGATCAAGGGTGAGCCGGGCACCGGCAAGACGCGGCTGGCGGAGGCCGTGGCGGAGTCCATCGGGGCGCCGCTCTTCGTATGGAACGTCAAATCCACCAGCAAGGCGCGCGACGGGCTCTACCTCTACGACACGGTGGCGCGCCTGAACGACGCGCGCTTCAACGACCGCGACATCCGCGACATCCGGCAGTACATCAAGTACGGACCGCTCGGGCGCGCGCTGCTCTCCGACGAGCGCGTGGTGTTGTTGATCGACGAGATCGACAAGGCCGACATGGAGTTCCCCAACGACCTGCTGCACGAGCTCGATCGGATGAGCTTCAGCGTCGACGAGACCGGCGAGACCATCACCGCCAAGAAGCGCCCCGTGGTCATCATCACCTCCAACAACGAGAAGGAGCTACCCGACGCCTTCCTGCGCCGCTGCGTGTTCCACTTCATCGCCTTCCCCGACGAGGAATTGATGAAGGACATCGTGCGTGTGCACCAGCCCGACGTAGAAGACAAGCTGCTGTCGTCGTGCCTGGTGCGCTTCTACTGGCTGCGTAAGCAGCCCGACATCAAGAAGCGGCCGTCCACGTCGGAGCTCATCGACTGGATCGCGGCCTTGCGGCGCGCGGGCATCCCTGTAGAGCGCCTCGAGGGCGAGATGCCCTTCGTGGGCCTCTTGCTCAAGAAGGAGGCCGACGTGGAGGCGCTCGTCAACGTCAAGACCGGCAAGCTGCGCTCCATTCGGCAGTAGCGCGCTCATGTTCATCGGCTTCTTCTTCCATCTGCGCGCCCGCGGGCTCAAGGTCACGCTGACCGAGTGGCTGTCTTTGGTGCGCGCGCTGGCGCGCGGCCACGAGCGCGCGCAGCTCGGCACCTTCTACGCGTTGGCGCGCGCGCTGTTGGTCAAGAAAGAGAGTCATTACGATCTCTACGACCGCGCCTTCGCCGAGTGGTTCGGCGGCCTCGAGGATCAGTACGCGATCGACGAGCAGATCCTGCAGTGGCTCGAGAACCCCGTGCTGCCGCGCGAGCTGACGGACGAAGAGCGCGCCCAGCTGTCGCGCATGGATCTCGAGACCCTGCAGCGTGAGCTGCGCGAGCGCCTGCGGACCCAGCGGGAGCGGCACGACGGCGGCAGCCATTGGGTCGGCACCGGCGGCACCTCGCCCTTCGGGCACGGCGGGCGCAACCCCCAAGGCATCCGCGTCGGCGGCGCCGGCGGCGGTCGCAGCGCCGTGCAGATCGCGGGCGAGCGGCGCTTCGAGAACCTGCGCGGTGATCGCGTGCTCGACGTGCGGCAGCTCGGGGCTGCGCTGCGTCGCCTGCGCCGCCTGGCGCGTGATCAGGGTCCCGAGGAGCTCGACATCGACGAGACCGTCGACAAGAGCGCCAAGAGCGGCGGCGAGATCGAGCTGGTGTTGCGCCCGCCGCGCAAGAACCGCGTCAAGCTCCTGCTCTTGATGGACGTGGGCGGGTCCATGGATCCGCACGCCGACACCTGCGAGCGGCTGTTCTCCGCCGCGCACCAGGCGACGCACTTCCAGGCCTTTCGCCACTACTTCTTCCACAACTGCATCTACGACCGCCTCTACACCGATATCTCGCGCTACCAGGGTCCCAGCACCGACGACGTGCTCAAGCAGATCGACAAGAGCTGGACGCTGGTCATCGTGGGTGACGCTTGGATGGGCCCCTACGAGCTCGGCGCCGAAGCCGGTGGGCTCGCCTGGGGGGTGTCGATGTCGCGCACCTCGGGCATCGAGTGGCTCAAGCGCTTCGCCGAGCGACCGAAGGCCTCGGCGTGGCTCAACCCCGAGCCCCGACGCATCTGGAACGCGCCCACGGTGTCGGTGATCCGGCGGGTGTTCCCCATGTTCGAGCTGACGCTCGACGGACTTTCGGCCGCGGTGGAGCACCTGCGCGGCGCTCGCCTCGTCCACACTGAGCCAGGCGCCGTGCCCTGACCCTGTCGTGCGCTACACTCCGCGTGTGAGGCTGGGCGCGCTCCTGCCAGTGTTTGTGCTCGTCGCCAGCTGTCGCTTGATCGGCGCGGCGGCGCTCCCGTGCGCCGCTGATGCCGACTGCGCGCCTGGCGCCCTGTGCCGCGACGAGGTCTGTGTTCCCCTCGACCAGCTCCCAGCCGAAGGGGAGGGCGAGGGCGAGGGCGAGGGTGAGGGCGAGGGCGAGGGTGAAGGCGAGGGTGAAGGCGAGGGTGAGGGCGAGGGTGAGGGCGAGGGTGAGGGCGAGGGCGAAGGCGAAGGCGACGGGTGTCAGGTGGCACCGCCGGATCCTGGGACCTGCGGCGGCCTTTGGGCCATGCGCGACGCCTTCGACGCTGGCGTGGCACCCGACGCGGTTCGCTGGGGTCTCGACATGGGGGGCGGGTCCACCGCCACCATCGAGGGCGGATCGCTGGTGATGAGTGGTGCCGACATGGAGGTGTTCGCGCGCGCTGCCGTGCTGGTGCGCGACTCGTCCGTGGTCATCGATATCGAGACGCTCACGCCAAGCGGCGCGACGCTTGGCATGGCGCTACGCGCGTTCGAGCCGGACTCCGACAACCAGTCCGTGCGCATCGAGCTCAGCGACGGCGACCTGGAGGGGCGCATCTACGATGCCTATGGCTCCGAGAGCGCGCAGACCAGCGGCACGCGCGCCTACAGCGCAAGTGAGCGCTACTGGGCCATCACCGAGAGCGCCGGCACGCTCTTCTTCGAGACCTCGTCGGACTACCAGAGCTGGAACACGATCGGCACCTTGCCGACGCCGAGCTTCCTCACCACCGCCTTCCTGGCCTTCGAGATGGAGGGAGGCAGCACGCCGGAGTGGCGCGTGCGCGATCTGAACGGGAACGAGCCCGCGTCGGCGCTGTGCGGCATCGACGCGCTCGTCGACACGCTCTGCGACGGCGCGCCCGCGCCGTGGTTCGAGCTCGTCGAGTCATCGAGCGGCGGCTCCAACCCGTGCGACGTGGGTGAGAGCGCGGGCGGCCTGGTCATCACGGCCGCGGGCGACGACGACACCGTGTGCGCCTACGTGACGCCCATGAGCTTCGCGCTGCTCGGGCACACCCTGTCGGTGCCGGTGGACCTGAGCGGCCTGCTTGCCGACGACGGTGAGGCGCTCGAGCCCGGTTTTTCCTTTGACATTCGGCTCAATGAACCCGCGACTCGGCAGTTCATCGGTGCGACCATCTATGAGGACAACGGCGACACCTATCTGGGCTGTGGCTCCTATCAAGCGGGGGTGACGCCCGTCCCCGATCGCTCCATCGCGTCGATGTTCGGCCTGGTCGACGAGGCGCCGGCTTCGATCACGCTCACCTTCCGAGCTGGCGGCATCACCTGCAGCGCGCTGCGCGACGACGGATCGATCATCCGCTCACTCGACCGGACGGTGTCCGACGCCCAGACGCGCTACGATCCCGCCATCCTCGCCATCGGCTTCTTCGGCTTCAACGGCTTCGACGGCCCGCGCACGGCGCGGATCGGTCCCATCGGTCCATGACCGAATCGTGAAGATCCGGCGACGCCCCCATGGAGGTCGCCGTCGTTTCCTCCGGCACGCTCACTCCTGAGCCCGGAGGAACCATGTGTCGTCTCGTCGTAGCCATCACCGCCCTCGCCATCCTTTGCTCCTGCGCCGCCGCGCAGAAGACCGCCACGCTGCCGCCGCTGGCGCTCGCCGCCGAGGCCGTGGCCGACGCCCCGGCCGCCCGCCCGACGCTGCTCACGGAGAACCACTTCGCGCGTGACGCCCTGGGCGGTCTCAGCGAGGCGCAGCTGAAGGACATCTTGCAGGCGCCCGTGTTCCTCGAGGAGAAGGCGCGCGTCGGCGTGGTGCCCGTGCGCGAGGGCTACGGCGCCGACGAGGAGCTGCCGTTGGCCGGCGTGCCCGGCGTGCTGGCCAGCACGCTCGACGAGACCGGCTTGTTCGAGGTGGTGAGCGAGGTGTCGACCGACTTCCCCGCCACCGGCAGCCTGGCCGGCCTGCGCGAGCTGGCGGCGCGCTACCGCGCGGACTACCTGCTGCTCTACCGGCATCGCTTCGTCGACAGCGTGTATCCGAGCGGGTGGGCCTGGACCTGGGCCACGCTGGTGGGGCCCCTGTTCGCGCCCGCCAACGTGCTGGAGACCGAGGGCGTGATCGAGGCCACGCTCTTCGACGTGAAGACGGGTACCATCCTGTTCACCACCTTCGAGCGCATGCGCGAGAAGCAGGAGGACACCGTGCTCGACACCGAGCGCAAGCAGAAGCACCTGAAGGAGCGCGTGCTCGAAGAGGTGGCGGAGAGGATCAGCGAGGACGTGGTGGCGCAGGTGCGCCGCCTCGCGGCCGCGCGTCCCATCGAGGGTGCGGTGGCCGCGGTCGAAGGTGCAAGATGAAGCCCGCGCTCCACGACCTCGTTGGCGCCACGCCACGCCTCGTCGTGGCGCTGGCGGCGCTGTGGCTGCCGGCCTGCGCGACCAGCAAGCCGGAAGCTGGCAAGGTGCCCGCCGGAGCACCCGCGGCGGCAGAGGCGCCCGCGGCCGCTGCGCCGGAGGATGGTGTGCCAACGACGATGCCGCTGCCGCCTGCGCCCGCAAGCGACTTCGCCGACACGCCGGTGCTGGGTTCGACGGAGAGCGAGCGCCCAAACGGCCCCATGGTCGTCGAGCACTACGGCACCAACCCCACCGTCGACACGCGCGTACAGCCGGTGTCGACCTTCTCCATCGACGTCGACACCGCCGCCTACTCCCTGGCCCGCGCCGTGTTGGTTGACGGGCGGCTGCCCGATCGCGCGGCGGTGCGCGTCGAGGAATTCGTCAACAGCTTCCGTTACGACTACCCGCCGCCGCTCGCCACGGTGGCGAGGCCCGAGCCCTTCTCGGTGGTGGCCGAGGCCTTCCCCTCGCCCAATCGCCGCGGCTTCCACGTGCTCGTGCTCGGGCTGAAAGGGCGCGTCATCGACGAGGCGGCACGCCCGCCGGCCAACCTGGTGTTCGTCGTCGATGTGTCCGGATCGATGGAGGGTACGCGCTTGCAGATGGTCAAGGACGCACTTGCAGTGCTGGTGGAACGGCTGCGCGCCGACGACGCGGTGTCGCTGGTGGTGTACGGCAGCAGCGCCCACGTCGTGTTGCCGCCCACCAGCGGCGCCGACAAGGCGTCCATCCGCGCAGCGTTGGCGCGCCTGCGCCCCGAGGGGTCCACCAACGTCCAGGCCGGACTGTTGCTTGGCTACGAGATGGCGAGCGAGCGCGCGGGCAACGGTCGCGTCACGCGTCTGATCCTGTGCTCTGACGGCGTGGCCAACAACGGCGTCACCGACGCAGACGGCATCTTCGCCACCATCGACGGGCGCGCGCAGCGCGGCATGGCGCTCACCACTGTGGGCGTCGGCATGGGCGGCTACAACGACGTGCTCTTGGAGCGCCTGGCCGTCAAAGGGCAAGGCAGGTACGTCTATGTCGATCGACCGGACGAGGCGCGCAGGGCGTTCGTCGAGAACCTCGGGGGCGCGCTCGTCAACATTGCCAGCGACGTCAAGATCCAGCTCGAGCTCGATGCTGACGCGGTTGAGCGCTATCGCCTGATCGGCTTCGAGAACCGCCACCTGGAGAACCAGGAGTTCGCCGACGACCGGGTGGACGCGGGCGAGATCGGCGCGGGCCACGAGGTCACGGCGCTGTACGAGATCAAGCTGCGCCCGGGCGCGGATCGTATCGGCTGGCTGCGCGTGCGCGCCAAGACACCCGGCGAGTCGGCCAGCCGCCTCATCGAGGAAGAGCTGGGCGCGCGGCTGGTGCGGCGCTCGGCGGCGGAGGTGTCGGGCACGAGCAGGCTCGCCCTAGTGGCGTCGTCGTTCGCCGAGAAGCTGCGCGGCAGCTACTGGGTGCGCAACCTCGCGTGGGCGGCCATCGAGGAGCAGTGGCGCGCGTTGCCCGCGGAGCTGCGCCGTCGCGACGACGTCGCCGAGCTCGGCGCGCTCATTGCCCGCGCGCGGACGCTCGACACGCGCGGTGACCCCTTCTCGGCGGAGGCCCCGCTCGCCACCATGGACTTCGACCACTTGCCGGTGACGAGGCGCTGATGGCTCCGTGGGGGCGCGCATGGCGCCGGCGCCTGCGCCGTCAGTGGGCGCGACGCGGGGGTGGTCCCGTGCGCGCCTTGGTGGTGGGCGCGACGGCGGCGGCGGCGCTGATGGCCGTGGCTGCCATCGCAGCGCTGCCCCTCGCGCTGGGCGCACCTCACCGCGCGCGCAGCGACGAGCTTGAGCGCACCTTGGAGCGCGCCGGGGCGTCGGCGACCGCCGCGTTTCGTGAGCAGGCGCGCCAGGAGTTGGCGCGCGCCGAGCGCGTCGCGCGCGCCGCCGAGCGCGACTTGACCGTGCAGCTCGACGGCGTGGAGCTGTGGGCCGGGGGCGTTCGCATGGTGCCGCCCGACGCCGCGTGCGCCGAGCCACCGTCGATCCCCGCCGAGCTCACGACGGTCGCGCACCACGTGGTGCTGGCCGCGCGCGCGCGCGACGCCAAGGGAGTGGAGGCGTCGGTGCGCGCGTGGCTGGCCTATCGCGCGCACGAGCGCCACGGCGCCGCGGTCGACACGCTGGCGGCGCTCGAGCCCATGGAGGCGCTGGTGGGCAGCGACCTGGTGGATCCTGCGCTCGTGCGTGCGCTCCTGATCGAGGGCGTCGAGCGCGGGGCTAGTCGTGTGCCCCCGCTGCTGCAGCAGGCGTTACGAGCCTTGCCATCACTGTGCGACGATCTGGTGAGCGCGCGCGTCGCGCGGCTCTTGCTCAGCACCGGGGTGAGCGACGCGCGGCTGCTCGCGACTCTCGGGGCGTGGCGCGCACTGGCTCGTGTGCCGCCGCCGAGCACGCCGGGTACCTGGGCGCGCGGCGCCGCGCTCGCTGCCGAGGTGCGCCCCGACGGCAGCGCGTACGTCGTGCGCAACGACGCTCCGCTGCTGGCCGCGCGCCATGCCTTGGCCGGCGAGGCCGCCACCGCCGAGCTGCCAGCGCCCGACGACGCGCGCTGGACGCGGCTCGACGAGGTCGAGCTGCGCCCCGTCGGGCTCGCCGAGCTTCGCGCCGGGCGCGCGCGTGTCGCGTCGGCCGTGCGCGCTACCTCGATAGCGACCGGCGTGCTGGCGGCGGGCGCAGCGCTCCTCGTGATGATCGATCGACGCCGTCGTCGGCAGGCCTCGCGCTTGCGGCGCGACCTGATCGCGTCGGTCGCGCACGAGCTGCGCACGCCGCTCGCGTCCATGCGCCTGCAGGCCGACGCCCTCGAGCGCTGGGTGAGCGACACGCGCGCGCATGGCACCCTCGAGCGTCTCCAGCATGACGTCGACGTGCTCGAGGGCATGGTGGAGAACGTGCTGTGCTTCGGGCGCATCGCGCGCGGCGGCGTGATCTTGCGGGAGAGCGCAGTGCCAGTGCTCGACGTGTGCCAGCAGGTCCTCGAGCGTGCGCAGCTCGAGTGCCCCGGCCTGCAGACCGAGCACGATGGGGAGGCGCTCACGGTGCGGGCCGACGGCGAGCTCGTGCGCCTGGTGATCGCCAACCTGGTGCGCAACGCGTGGAGGCACAACCCTCGTCCCACGCGCAGGGTGCGTGTGGTGGTGGAGCGCAGCGGCGACGACGTGCTGGTGCTCGTGAGCGACAACGGCCCCGGCATCGAGCCCGTGGAGCAGGCGCGCATCTTTCGGCCCTTCGAGCGCTCGCTGACGCTAGCGCGCGGATCGGGGCTCGGGCTCACCCTCAGCCGCGAGATCGCGGCGCTCCACGGCGGCGACGTGCGCCTTGCCGACAGCGGCCCGCAAGGGACAACCTTCGTGCTGGAGCTACCAGCGTGAACGATCCCGGCCGCATCCTGCTTGTGGAAGACGATGCCAACCTGCGCACCACGCTCGACGAGGTCTTGCGCGACGAGGGGCTGTCGGTGGCCACGGCAGACAGCGTTGCGTCGGCCAGCGCGCTGCTGGCGGCGGCGAGCTTCGATCTGGTCATCCTCGACCTGATGCTGCCAGACGGAGACGGCTACTCGCTGTGCGAGCGCATCCGGCGCGAAGGCAAGAAGGCGCGCGTGCTGATGCTGACTGCGCGCACCCTCGACGGTGATCTCGAGCGCGGCTTCGAGGTCGGCGCCGATGACTACCTCAAGAAGCCGTATCGCCTGCGCGAGCTGTTGGCGCGCGTCAAGGCGCTGTTGCGGCGCGCCGACGCCGCGGTGCCCGCGCCGCAGGGTCTCTTGCTGGGCGAGCTGCGCATCGACAAGGACGCCCGTCGTGTCGTCGACGCCGCCGGCGCCGAGATCCCCTTGACGCGCACCGAGCTCGATCTCCTGGTGCTGTTCATCGAGCAGGCCGGCAAGGCGCTGTCGCGCAACGAGATCCTCGATCGCGTCTGGGGCAAGAGCGTGGTGGTGGACGAGCGCACCGTCGACAATTTCGTCTCGAGCCTCAAGAAGAAGCTACGCTGGACGCCAGAGTCGCCATTCAACTTCAGGAGCGTGCGCGGCGTTGGGTACCGCTTGGAGCGGAGCTGATGCTCGGGACCTTGCGAATGCCGCGCCGCGGCCCGCACCGTCACCTCGGCGTCGACGAGCAGCTCTTGCCGGTGCCCGCGGGCTTCTTGTGGGGCGCGGCGACCGCCGATCAGCAGGTTGAACGCCAGCAGCCGAGCGACTGGACCGCGTTCGAAGAGCGCGCGCGGCGCCAGGGTCACGGCATCGCGGGGCTCGAGCAGGGCGGGGGATGGCTCTCGCACAAGGCCGACTTCGATCGTCATTTCGCCGACGATGTCGCCCGCGCCGCCGACATGGGACACCGGGCGCACCGCTTCTCGATGTCGTGGGCGCGCCTGTTCCCACGCGAGGACATGAGCGCACCGGAGCCGGCCGCGCTCGACTTCTACGGGCGTGTGCTCGATGAGCTCGCGCGCCGCGCGCTCCAACCCTTCGTCACGCTCTTTCACTTCGCGAGCCCCGCCTGGCTGTGGCACCCGAGCGGCCCCGACGGTAAGCGCGGCGTGGAGCGCGCCGACGCACCCGCGCGCCTCGCGCAGCTAGCCACCTGTCTGGTAGAGGCGTTCGGCGATCGCGTGCGCCACTGGTGCACCATCAACGAGCCGGTGGTGCTCGCGTACCTTGGTTACCTCGAGGGCGTGTTTCCGCCGAACGAGAAGCGCGGCGGTCCCTTCGCGGCCGACGGTGTGCTGGCGGCGCTCTTGCGCATGCACGAGGCCGCTGCCGGAGCCCTGCGTGCCGCTGCGGCCCGCCGCGCAGCGCCCGTGCAGGTCGGTATCGCGCAACATGTGCGCACCTTCTTGCCCTGGCGCAACCACGCGCCGCTCGACAGGGTCATGGCTGCCGTCGTCGAGCGCCTGTTCGTGCTGCGATTCCTAGATCGCGCGATGCCGAGCTGCGACTACGTCGGTGTCAACGAGTACGGGCGCGCCTACCTCGAGACCGACCTACGCCGACCGCTCCGGTATCAGCTCCGCCACGCCGACCCGGCGGAGCCTGGCGACGAGCCGAGCGACCTTGGCTGGGCGCCCGACGAGCGGGCGTTCGAGGAACGGCTGGTGGCCTTGGCGCGTCGCTACGCCAAGCCCATCTACGTGCTCGAGAACGGCACGGCCGAGGCCGCCACTGACGACGTGCGTCGGCAACGTCAGCTGGTGCGACACACGCAGGCCATGGCGCGCGCGGTGCGCCGAGGCGCCGACGTGCGCGGCTATTTCCACTGGTCGCTCGTCGACAACTTCGAGTGGGCCGAGGGCTTCGCGCCGCGCTTCGGGCTCTACGCCGTGGACTACCCCGCGGGGTGCGCGCGCCACGCGCGTGGCTCCGTCGAGGTGTACCGCCGCATCTGCCGGGACGGTGTGGTGCCGCCCGATCTCTGGGCTCGGCTCGGGCGCTGAGCGTCCGATCAGCGCAGCACGAAGGTGGTGGTCTCGACCAGCTCGCCGTCGAGGAAGAGCTGCATCTGGTAGGGCCCAGCCGGATCGCCTTCGGTGATGGTCCACCCGTGTGTGAGCACGCCACCGCGCGCCGACTCGGTGCGCTCGGTGATCCCCATGGTGCCCTCGCCTTCCACCACGAGATCGTCACCAATCCACTCCCGTGGCGCCGCCGGCGCGATGAGCACCTCGCGCCAGGTGTGCGTGTCGTTGTCGGCGACATGCAGGCGCCAGCCGAACTCCTGTCCGATGAGCAGGGGCACGACGTCGCTTTGGACGAAGCTCCCATCGGTGTCGAGAATGCCGAACTCGATGGTGGCCAGCGCGGGTGGCGCAGGTGTCGCGGGCGTCCCAATGGTGGAGGTGACGCTGGTGACCGCGCCGGCGATGGCGAGGCAGAGGACCGTGCGGTTGACGAGATCGACGAGGGGCGCGCTCATGGGTCAATGGTAGCAGCCGCCATCAGCCAGCGCCTGTACCCCGGCAGCTGCGCCGCGAACGTCCTATGTGCGACAAGGTGCGCGGTGACGTCGCAAACCCGCGCGCCGGTTCAGCGGCCGAAGATCGCGGCGGTCGCCAGGTAGGTGCCGGCTGCCACGGCAGCGCTCAGCGGAATGGTGAGCACCCACGCCCAGAGGATCTTCGTGGTGACGCCCCAGCGCACGGCGCTCACGCGCTGCGATGAGCCGACGCCCAAGATGCAGCTCGAGATGACGTGGGTGGTGGACACAGGCACGCCGAGGAAAGACGCGCCGAGGATGGTTGCTGCGGCGCTGGTCTCGGCGCAGAAGCCGTGGATGGGCTTGAGATCGATGATCTTGGAGCCCATGGTCTTGATGATGCGCACGCCGCCCGCTGCGGTGCCGAGCCCCATGGCGGTGGCGCACACCAGCACAACCCACAGGGGCACATCGAACTTGCCGGCGTCGTTCTTGGTGACCGCGCCGTAGGCCACCAGCGCCATGGTGATGACGCCCATCGACTTCTGTGCGTCGTTGCTCCCGTGGGACACGGCCATGAAGCCGGCGGAGAGGAGCTGCAGTCGCCGAAAGACGCGGTTGAGCACGGTCACGCGCCCGCGGCGCACGATCCACAGCACCGCGATCATGACCACGAAGCCGGCGCCGAAACCGATGATGGGCGAGAGCACCAGCGCCTTGACCACCTTGATGACGCCCTCCGCCTTGATGGCGCCGATGCCGGCCTTGGCGATGCCCGCGCCAATCAGACCGCCGATGAGCGCGTGCGACGACGACGAGGGGATGCCGAAGTACCAGGTGAAGAGGTTCCACGCGATGGCGCCGACCAACGCGGCGAGCACCAGGGTCTGCGTGACCTGCGCGCCGTCGATCAGGTCACCGCCGATGGTCTTTGCCACCGCCGTACCCAGAAGGGCGCCGCCGACGTTGAGCACGCCGGCGAGGATCACGGCGGTGCGCATGGGCAACACACCGGTGCTGACCACCGTGGCCACGGCGTTGGCAGCGTCGTGGAAGCCATTGATGTAGTCGAACACCACGGCGGCGATGACGACCAGGACGACGATCGCGAAGAGCGACATCAGGCGTTCTTGATGACGATGGTCTTGAGCGCGGTGCCGACGTGATCGCAAGCGTCGAGGGTGCGCTCGAGGCCCTCGAGGAACTCCTTGTGCTGGATGAGTAAGACGGCGTTCTTCTCGGTGCGGAACAAGGCGCCCACACGATTGCGAAAGATCTCATCGCCCTCATGCTCGAGGCGGCTCAGCTCCTTCGTGTGCTGCTGCACCTCGTCGAGACGACGGAGGGTGCGCAGCAGCATGACCGCCTTGGCAACTTCGCCGGTGGACTCGGCGATCAGGCGCGCAAGCGGGATGGCGCCCTCGGGGACGTCCTGCATGGCGTGCACGATGAGCTGCATGGCCGTGGCGTGGTTGAGGTCGACGATCTCCTCGAGCTCGGTGGCGAGCGCGTAGATGTCGGAGCGATCGAGCGGCGTGACGAAGGTGCGGTTGAGCTCGTCGTAGGTCTCGTGAATGACGGCGTCGGCCGCGTGCTCGACGTCGCGCAAGACCTTGAGCTTCTCGTCGCGCTCGCTCGGTGTCTTGGCTTCGCACAATGCCAGCATGGCGGCGCCCGAGTCGCGCGCGCAGGCGGCGCCGCGCTCGAGCAGATCGAAGAACTGCACCTCGCGAGGCAAGAGCAGCTTCACGGCTCGATCGAGGAAGGTCATGAGCCAGGGCGGGTAGCACGAAACGGTGGGGCGAGAAGCGCCCGGTGGGGCGCCCATTTCCACGTCGTGCCCCCTTTCCACCCGCGTCCGCGCGGCCAGAATGCCCGGTTTCCCCGCCCACGGAGGCGCGACGGCTCGTGCAGCGCACTGTCTTGTTCCTCATTGCATCGACCATGCTCAGCGCGTGCCCGGGCATGGAGTGGCACACCCAGGAAGGCGAGGGGAAAGGGGAAGGCGAGGGCGAGGGGGAAGGCGAGGGGGAGGGGGAAGGCGAGGGCGAAGGCGAGGGCGAGGGCGAGGGCGAGGGCGAGGGCGAGGGCGAGGGCGAGGGCGAGGGCGAAGGCGAGGGCGAGGGCGAGGGCGAGGGCGAGGGCGAGGGCGAGGGCGAGGGCGAGGGCGAAGGCGAGCTGCTCTCCCTTGACGAGGCGCTCGCGTTGCTGCGCGCCGACCCCGATGCGGCGCTGCTGGCGCTCTCGAAGAGCCATGGCCTGCCCCTGGTCCTCGATGACGGCCGGCGCCTGTTCGTCAGCACCTTCGCCTCCGAGCGGCAGCTCGCAGGCGAGCTGAACGGGTGGGTCCCGGAGCCCATGACCGACGAAGGAGACTTCGCCTGGCTCGCCCGCTCGGCCGCCGACGGGGGCGGCTACAAGCTCACCAACGGCACGTCGTGGCTGGCGGACCCGCGCTCGCGTGCCTACGGCTTCGATGGGTACGGCGAGATGAGCTTGGTGTCGCGCGTGGGGCAGGGGCGCGAGCGCCACTTCGACGTCGGCGGCTTCGGCCTTGGGCCCCGCGTGGTGCGCGCGCTGGTGCCCGCCGGCTCCGTCACGCACGTGCTGTACGCACACGACGGCCAGAACCTGTTCCATCCCGACGATCAGACCATGTTCGGCTCGTGGCACATCGAGGCGAGCGTACCGCCCGGGGTCCTCGTCATCGGCATCGACAACACCGCGGCGCGCATGGACGAGTACACCCACGTCGCCGACGACATCCCCGAGCACGTGGGCGGCAGCGCCGACGACTACGCGCGCTTGGTGGAGGAGACGGTGCGCCCACTGGTGCGCCGCTGGTACGGCGAGCCGGGGCCCGTGGGCGTGATGGGCAGCTCGCTTGGCGGGCTCGTGTCGCTGGCCATCGCCGATCGCAACCCCGCGGGCTGGGACTTCGTCGCGAGCCTGTCGGGGACCTTGGGCTGGGGCTCGATCGCTGCCGGCAGCAACGACGGCGATGACACCATCATCGACCTGTGGCGCGGCGCGGGGCGCCGGCCCTTCACGGTCTACCTCGACTCCGGCGGCACCGCGACGCCCTGCGCCGACGACGACGGCGACGGCATCCGCGACGACGGCAGCGGCGGCGACAACTCTTGCGAGACCGAGCAGATGTACCAGCTCATGCTCGACGAGGGCCAGGTGGAGGGCGTCGACCTGTTCTACGTGCTCGACGAGGGCGCGGGGCACAACGAGGCCGCGTGGGCGGCCCGCGTGGGCGACATCATGGAGCTGTTCGCTCAGCAGTGACGCTCGTGCCCTTGGCCAGCGCCACGGCGGCCTTGATCTCTCCGTCGACGGCGTGGGCACAGGCCTCGGCGGCGCGCGGCAGCGCAGCCGCGGCTGGGCCCGCTGCCTCGACGCTCGCGCTGCCTCGGACCGTGACGCGCGCGCGCTGCGCGTCGAACACCACCAGGACGCACTCGGCGGTGGCGCGCCCGTCCTTCAGGCGGGCGCGCACCACGTCGCCACGAACGCCGACGGCGGTACCCGCCAGCGCCTCGCCGATGACGGCGCGAACGCCGGCGCCCAGCGCACGCCCGAGCCCGCCAGCGCCCCCGCTGCGGTCGAGGAAGGGACCGAAGCCGTCGGCGGCGCGCACCGGTGCTGCGGCAGGCGCGGCCTTGACGGCGACGGGCTCGAGCGCAGGAGGCGGCGGGGGCAGAGCGGCCACTGGCGGCGCGGGCGGGGGCGGCGCCAGGGCCGGCGGGTCAGGGGGCGCGGGTGGCGCGGGCTCGTCGAGCGGCGGGGGCGGTGGTGTCGCGTTGGCCGCCGACGGCGGCAACGCTGCGGCAACCACGGGTGGACCCGGCGATGGGGCCACCGGAGGCGGGGTCGGCAACGGGGCCGGCGCGGGAGGAGGCGGGGCCGCCGCGGTCGGCGGCGCGGACGGCGTTACCGGCTCGTCGTCGTCAACGAGCACGAACAGCGCGATCGCGCAGATCGCGCCGATCGCGGCGCACGCCACCACCGCTGCGGTGATCAGCAACGGTGCGCGGCTGCGCCGAGGAGCCGCGGGCGGCGAGCGCCTGCGCACCGTTGGCTCATCAGGGGTGACCGCGGGAGCTGCTGCGAGCTCGCCCACCGTGGTGGGCTCGAGCGGCGCCACGGGCTCAGGCTCCGCCGCCGTGAGGAGCTCGGTGAGCGGCAGGGTAGGCGGCTCCAGCGGCGTGGGCGCCGCCTGCGCGGGCAGCTCCAGCGTGGCGGCGCCGCGTGCCTCGCCGAGGGTGTGCCCGTCCTCGCCCTCGTCGCCAGCGCGCTCGACTGCCACCGTGGGCTCCGGTGGCTCCGCAGCCTCCGCGGTGGCCTGCATCTGCGCCGTAGGGAGCACCACGGCCGGCATCCAGGGGTCGGTGCTGCGCGGTTGCGCGGGTGGCACCTCCTCGGTGATCGGGGGACCCACGGGCGCGCCCTGGGGCTCGGTAGGCATGGCCCGCGCGCGCAGGGCCGTGAGCGCGGGCAGCGCCATGGGCGCCGTGACCACGAGCTCGAACTGCGGGTCGGTGGTCGGCGCCGGCGCGCGCTGTGGCGACGCGACCGCCTCGACGCCCTGGGGCGGCGCGAGCACCGTCGGCGCTTGCGCGTCGGCGCCCGCATCGCCGCCGGCGAAGGAGGCGCGCGACGCGAACACATCCACCGGCGCCGGCGCGCTCGGCACAGCGCGGGGCCCCTCGAGCGTCGCGTTCCCGGCGTGCGGCGCGGCCGGCACGGGCGCCGCGAAGGTCGCGGTGTAGCCCACGGCGGGGCGGGCCGGCGGCGCGCGCTGGCGCTCGACGTCGTCGTCGAAGCTGCCGCTCTTCGGCCGCTCTGGTGCCACGTGCACCGCCGACCCTTCGCGCGCCGGCGGGTCGGGCGTGGGCTCGCGGTTCACCGTCGGCTCGACCGTGCCGGCCACAGACACGGGTCGCGCCTGCGACGGCATCGGTGCCGTGCGGTCGTCCATGGCCGTGTGCTCGTCCTTCACGCTCACGCTGGCGTGAGTCTACAGCGCGTCGTCGCCGGCCCGCGAGTCGGCGGCCTGGCGGCGGGCCGCGAGCATGCCGCAGGCGGCGTGGCGGTTCTGGCCGCCGGAGTAGCGGCGCACGATGGGCTGCCCGAGGAGCTGCAAGCGGTCGAGGAAGAGCGCGAGCTCGGCAGGCGAGGCGCGCACGAAGGTCTCGGGCCCGCCGCGCTCCCCGTCGGTGGGCAGGCCGGCAGGAAGCTCGACGGGGTTGACGTCGATGAGGTTGATGCGCAGCGGAACGTCGCCGAGCAGGGCCCGCAGCGCCTGCACCTCGTCGTCGCCGGTGTTGACGCCGGCGAGCACCACCCACGCGACCGTCACGCGATCGCCGGTGCGCGCGTGCAGGCGGCGAATGGCGCCGGCAAGCTCGTGCAGTGACCATTGCCCCGCCACGGGCATGAGGCGCTGGCGCCGCTCGGGGATGGCCGAGTGCAGGCTCACGATGAGGCGGTAGCGGTGCCCCTCCTCGGCGTAGCGCAGCATCTGCGGCACCAGCCCGGCGGTGGAGATGGAGATGTTCTTCGCCTCGACGCGGCCGCCGCAAGGGTGCGAGAGCACGCGGGCGGCGCGCAGCACCTCGTCGTAGTTGGCGAGCGGTTCGCCCTGACCCATGAACACCGCGCCCGACAGGCGCTCACCGGGCGCGAGCTCGGCGCGCGCCGCCAGGAAGGCCGCGACCATCTCGTCGGCGCGCAGGTTGCGCGTCAGGCCGAGGCGGCCCGTGGCGCAAAACGCGCAGCGCATGGCACAGCCAACCTGCGACGACAGACACACGCTGTATCGACCGGGCTTGTGCAGCGGGATGCGCACGGCTTCGAACAGCGCTCCGTCGGTGGCGCGCAAGAGCAGCTTCTCGAAGCCGTCGGCCTCGTCGCGCGCGCGCTCGATGACGGTGGGCCGCTCGTCGACGGTGAGGGCGCCCACCGCCTCGCGAACGGCGCGCGCCACGGGCTTCTTCATGGCGCGCAGGTCGTGCGCACCGTCGGAGACCACGTGGGCCAAGAGCCTGCGCGCTTCGCCGGGCGTGCAGGCAACGCCGTGCGCGCCCAGGAGCGCCACGAGCTCCTCGGGCGCGAGCGCGATCAGGTGCGCGGGCGACATGGTGCGAGCCTGCCGCGTGGAATCGGCCTGGCAAGGCGTTCGCGGGATACAGCGCGCGCACCCCGCACGGTCAAGAGCAGCGCAGGTCGCGCAGCAGCTCGGCCTTGTCGCGCCAGATGCTCCCGGGCGCGGCCGTCGCCATGACCCGACGCAGGGCCACGCATGCGCTCGCGGTGTCGCGCTCGCGCAAGCGGCTGACCGCTCCCTCGAAGAGCCGCTGGGCGAGCTGCTCGTCGCCCGTGGTGGTACCCGCAGGTGCTGGGGATGCTCGCTCGTCGACGGGCTCGGGCGCGCGCGGGTGCCGGCGCTCCCTCGGCACGTCGGCCGCATGCAGCGGCGGTATGGCGAGCGCCGCTCCAGGGGATGGCGCGCCCGTCGCAGCGACGACGACAACGACGGCGGGCTTTTCCGTTAGGGCGCAGTAGAGCAGCACCGAGCCCGTGCCCATGAACAACGCGAGCGCGATGGACCAGCGAAGCGGCAACCACATGGGCCGATCTTGCCGCGGCCGTCGTGCCACGTCTTGCCGCGCTGTCCCACCGGGCAGGTCGCCCGCATGGGGTGGGATGCCGGCGTTGCGCCGGACCGTCCACTTGGTAGGCCTGGCGCGATGGAAGCGAGCACAGCACCCGTGGTCACCCGCCCGAGTGCGCGCCAGCTGCTCGGGCTCGCCTGGCCCGTGGTGGTCACGCGCAGCGCCCAGGTGGTGGTGGGCTTCACCGACGCCACCATGGTGGCGCGCCTGGGCGAGAACGAGCTCGCGGCCACCACCGCTGGGAGCATCAACGCCTTCAACATCTTGATCCTGCCGATGGGCGTGGCGTTCATCGTGTCGACGTACGCGAGCCAGCGCGTCGGCGCCGGCGACGCTGCTGGCGCGCGCCGCTATGGTTTCTACGGATTGGTGCTGGCGGCCATCGCCGGCCTGCTCTGCATCGCCGCCATGCCGGCGCTGCCGACATTGCTGCGCGCCTTCGACTACACGCCGGAAGTGACGACGTTGATGAGCGCCTACCTCTGGTACCGCCTGCCCTCGGGTGGCTTCGCCATCGGCCTCGAGGCCCTCGGCAACTACTACAACGGGCTCGGCAACACGCGCCTGCCCATGGCGGCGCAGGTCATCGCCATGGTGGCCAACGTGGCGCTCAACTGGGTGCTGATCTTCGGCCACCTGGGTGCGCCCGCCCTCGGCGTCACTGGCGCCGCCATCGCGTCGTCGATCGCCACGCTCTTGGGTTTCCTGTTCCTGCTCGGCTGCTTTCTCGGCGGCGTCGGTCAGCGCACGCGCGCGGTGCCGCACATGTCACTGCGCGAGCTCGGGCAGATGCTGCGCATCGGCCTGCCCTCGGGGCTCAACTGGTTCATCGAGTTCGCCGCCTTCTCGTTCTTCATCAACGTCGTGGTGGCTGGCCTCGGCACCTCGGCGCTGGCGGCAGTGATGGCGGTGTTCCAGCTCAACTCCATCTCCTTCATGCCAGCGTTCGCGCTGGCATCGGCGGGCGCCATCTTCGTCGGCCAAGCCATCGGCGCCAAGGCGCACGACGACGTGCCACGCACCGTGCGCCTGACCTTCACCGTGGCGGCCGTGTGGCAGGGGTGCGTGGGTGCGCTGTACCTGCTGGTGCCCGGGCTCTTGTTCTCCATCTTCGTCAAAGACGGCGCCGATCAGGCCACCTTCCTCGAGGTCGGCGTGCGCGTGCTCATGCTGTCGGCGGCGTGGCAGCTCGTCGACGCCGCCAGCATGGTGTTGGCCGAGGCGCTGCGCGCTGCCGGCGACACGGCCTTCACCTTCTGGGTGCGGGCCGCCGTTGCGTGGGGGATTTTCGCGCCCGGCGCCTACTGGAGCGTGCACGGCCTCGGTGGCGGCGACGTCGTCGCCATGGGCTGGCTGGTGGTGTACCTGGCGATCCTGGCCGGTGTCTTGTTGTGGCGCTTCCGTGGCGGGCGGTGGCGCACCATCGACATCATGGCCACGCACTGACCCCCGATCACACGAGCCACGCCAGCACACCCAGCAGCGCCACGCCAACGACGGCGATGGCCACGGCGATGAGCAGCACGGGCACCCCCGTGGATCGCTTCGAGGGGTCGCCGTTCTTGATGGCGTTGAGCAGCGCCGGCGCGTCGGCATGCGCTGGTGCGATCTCGAGCACGCGACGACAGAGATCGAACGCGCGCTGCCACTCCTCCTGGCGAGCGGCGCCGCCGCGCTGGGCGCGCGTGAACAGCCCGTCGGCGAGCTGGTACGCGATCTCCACGTCGAGGGGGTTGAACACCCAGCCGGTCTCGAGCTCCTCGATGGCCTGATCGAGGTTGCCGGCCGCACGCAGCGTGCGCGCGCGCTCCTTACAGGTGCGGCTCTGATCGCGAATGCGCGCCAGCTCGTCCTCCGACATGCCGAGCTCGCGCGCCACCTCCCCCATCAGTTGCTCGTCGACCTGCTGCCGCTGCTGCTCTTGCAGCTCCACGACCTTTTGAGCGAAGCGGTGCAGGTGGTCGTCGTTCATGGCATGCCTCGCGAGCGCACGGACTAATCCTCGGCGAGCACGATGATCTTGTCGTGCGGCCCAAAGGTCACCGACTCGCTCTTCTCGGGGTTGACCACCACGCCGTAGGACTTCGACGCGTCGCCCGACTGCGCCGCCAGCTTGAAGCCGAGCGCGCTCTCGCCCCGCCGCGCGGCGGCGACCACCACGGTGGAGAAGGTCACGGGCACGTTGGGCGTGACGTACTGGGTGGCCGGCTTGAGGTAGATCTCGCTGCCCTCCGACGAGAACAGATCGGCGAACACCAGGTTCAGCTCTTTGTTCTCGGAGATCTGCGAGAGCATCAAGCTGACCAGCTTGTCGCTGACGATGAAGTCGTCGGCGCGCGTCACCTCTGCCAGCGCGCGGTTCTTGATGTCGAGCATCTCGCTCACCACCGGGATGCGGTGGTTGGCCTTGTCGGCGATGTCGCGCAGGTGCAGCAGGGTGATGAGCGTGATGGCGTCGGCCTTCTGCACGTCGAGCGTGTCGGAGTAGCAGAGCACGATCACGTGATCGTAGGCCTGCACCTTGAGCGCGTCGAGCACGCGGCGATCGGTGGTGTCGGCGCGCCGGAATTGGAGCTTCTGTCGCTTGAGCCCACTGCACTCGGTGCGGATGGTCTCCTCCGCGCTCTCGGCGTCGGCGACGACGTGGATGGTGGAGCCCGGCGGCACGTAGTTGTCGAGCTCGTTGATGACGCTGGGCGCGCGCCAGTTCCACCCGAGGATCAAGCTGCGCTCGGGTGTGGCTGGGACCTCGGTCGCCGCCACGATGGCGGCGGCGTTGGCCGGCGCCGGCGCAGTGCCGAGCTTGATGGCGTCGTCGTCTTCGGCCACCACGATGAGCTTGTCGCCGGCGGCGATGGGCGTGTCGGGCGGGGGGTTGAGCACCGGCGCGCCGCCGCGCTGCCGCATGCCGATGACCGCGCAGTCTTCGTAGGCCAGCAGGGCCTGACTGTACGACTTGCCCACCAGCGAGGGCTCCTCCTTGAAGTAGATCTCGTCGCCGCCGAAGTCGAGCAGCTCGGTGTACACCACGCTCAGGCCCGATTGCCGGCAGGTCTGCGCCATGACGCGCGCGACCAGATCGCCGACGAGGACCAGCTCCACCTCGTCCTTGCCCACCATCTGCGCCACCGCGAAGTTCTTCGGGTCACGGACCTCGGCGACGATATGGTAGGGCGAGGGCTTGCGGTTCGGGTTGTTGGTGATGGCGAGCAGCGCCTTGATGACGTCGACGTCGGGATCGGGGCTCTTCTCGCCCTCCTCGTTCTCGGGGGCGACCACGATGATCGAGCGCGCGCTGTCGATGCCCGCGATGTGCAAGTCGTGCAGCGCACGCGGCGAGCCGTTGCGGCACACGATGCGCGTGGTGCGCGTGTCGTCGATGGCCTCGGCGATGGCCTCCTCCATCTCCACCTTGTCCTTCTCGCCCAGCACCACGATGCACGCGCGCCGTCGACTGGCGTTGGCCTCGATGAGCTCGGCGATGATGGGGAACACCTGCTCTGACCAGCCGAGGATGACGGTGTGATCGTGCTCGACCACGCGCGAGCGGCCCTTGCGCAAGGCGTCGAGCTGCCCCTCGAGCCCGCTCGACAGCACGCCGATCAAGGTGCTCAGGATGAAGATGCCAAGCAGCGTGACCAGGAACATCCAGATGCGAAATGGCCAACCTTCGTCGCCGCCCATGGTGCCGGCGTCGAGCGTGCGCATCAGGTTGCCCCATGCCGCCTCGGCGAAGCCGAGCTCCTCGGCACCCTCGGGCCGAACCCCGAAGAGCACCACCAGCGCGGCGATGAGCAGGATGCCCAGGAGCGACACCACCGCGAGCCAGGCGATGAGCGCGACGGTCCCCTTGGCGAGCGTGTTGTCGAAGGCGTAGCGGGCGCGTTCACGAAGGGAGAAGCTCATGGGTCACCCCGGGGGAAAGGGGCGTGCTTCGCGCGGATGCGGCGCCTGTGGCAAGGCTCGTTCCGTGACCGACGTTACCGTGGATGTGGGGCAATGTAGGTGCGTCCCGACAGTGCACGAGAAATTGCCACGTCCTACCCTGGGCACCTAACGTCGAAGGCGAGACCCCAAAACGATGAAGTGCGAGATCCGCAACTGCTCCTCGTCGGAGACCTACTCGATCCCTCCCGAGGGCTTCGTCTTCGGGCGCACGGGTGGCCCGGCCAACGTGCCCATCGCGGACCAGTCCGTTTCGAAGCGGCACGCGCGCGTCTTCATGAAGGACGGGCAGTGGTTCCTCGAGGACCTCAAGAGCGTCAACGGCACCGTCGTCAACAACCGGCGCATCACCGAGCCGGTGGCCATCACCCAGGGCTTCACCTTCTCGCTCTCCAAGCACCAGTTCGAGGTCACGTCCGTCGACGGAGCAAGCACGCCGCGGCAGCGCGAGTCCGATCCCAGGCGCGCGCGCTCGTCGCAGGCGCCGCAGCCACAGAAGCGACAGCCGACGCCAGATCCTGCTGACGTGGAGCCGCTCTTGCCTGCCGAGCAGTCGCGCTCGCGCTCGGTGCAGGCCTCGCAGCCGGTGGCGGGCACCTCGCGGCAACTGCCGCAGGAAGACCCCGTCGCCGAGGATCCCTACCTGCAAGAGGCCATGGGCGGCGGCGGCGGCGGCGCCAGCGCGGTGATGGCCGCCATCCCCAAGGCCATCGGATACTACCTCGCCAACGTGCCGCTGATGCTGGTCAACCCCATCGGCACCATCAACAAGGGCGTCGAGGACCAGAAGGTCAAGGCGATGCGGCCCATCGAGCTCATCGCCTTCGCCATCCCGGCGTATCTGGCGGCGATGGTGGCGGGCAACGTGGCCAGCTTCATCGCGAGCGCGGTGATGGGCACCATCGCCATCGGCGGCTTCCTGGTGGGCACGGCGATCTCCGCTGCCATCGCCGTCGTTGCCGGCGTGGTCTTCGGGCTGATCATGCACCCGGTGACCAAGTTCGTCGTCGAGAAGATCGGCAAAGGCGAGACCGACGAGAAGTCCCGCTCGAACTACGCCGTGATGTCGCTGGTAGCGCTGATCCTGTTCCAGGGCGCGGGCGCGCTCACGGCGCTGTTCGCCGGCGTCGTCGGGCGCTTGGTGATGAGCGTGGGCCGCGGCTTCCTCATCCTGAACGTGCTGCCCGCCGCGCTCATGGCCGTGGCCGGCCTGGTCTTCGTGTACCTCATGCTCGCCTGGGCCAAGTACTGGCGCTGCGCGAACTGGGTGATCATCGTCTGCAAGATCCTCTTCGTGCTCAGCATCCTCGGCGGCGTGGCCCAGGTCGGTGGCGCCGTGTGGACCATGATCCAGTCCTTCCGTGGCGGCGCGTCGACCGTCGTTGTCGACATCCCCACAGACCCGACCAAGGGCGACAAGGGCGACGACAAGGGTGACAAGGGCGACGACAAGGGTGACAAGGGCGACGACAAGGGCGACAAGCCCGATCACCCCAAGGGCGACGACAAGGGCGACAAGCCCGATCACCCCAAGGGCGATGACAAGGGCGACAAGGGTGACAAGCCCGATCACCCCAAGGGCGACGACAAGGGCGACAAGCCCGATCACCCCAAGGGCGATGACAAGGGCGACAAGGGCGACAAGCCCGATCACCCCAAGGGCGACGACAAGGGTGGTGATCGGGTCGAGAAGGGCGACGAGCCCCCCAAGGGCGATGATGGCAAGGCGAGCGCCATCGTCTCCGACGCCAGCAGCGGCGACTACGGCAGCTACAAGCGCAAGCGCACGGAGATCGAGCGTCGCCTGACCGAGAACCCGCTCTTGGTGAAGAACAGAGAGAAGTCGGAGCTGTCTGTTATTGGCATCGCCTACATGAAGCTCTTGGAGGCCGAGAAGAGCGCCCGGAGCGAGGCGCGAGACGATCTCGCCGAGAAGAAGCGCGGCAAGCCCGACCGCTCGAGCCTGCCCGACGCGGCCGTCGTCGAGAAGTACACCGAGGGTGTGCTGTTCTTGAAGACGCGCAAGGACGTGGACGCGCTCTACAACAAGCTGCCGAAGGAGTAGCGGGCGCTGCGCGCTCCTGATGGGCAGCGGACCGCTGCCTCGCGCGCGGGCCGCTCGCCACGCTCGTCTGCACGTCTCAGCGCCGCGCGTGCATCAGCGCATGCAGCGCGGGCGAGGTTGGCCGCGGTGGGACCGCGCGGAGCTCCTCGCAGCCGAGCAGCTGGCGCAGGGCGCTCGCGCCGGGCGCGTCGGCGGTGAGGGCCTGCAGGCCTGCGAGCAAGCGCTCGAGCGTCCCCGGCGGCGCGGTGGGCGGCAACACCACGCCGTCGGTCTGCGTCTCGGCGGTGTAGGCGACCACGTGCAGGCGCGCGCGCAGGCCGTCATCGACCTCGTCGAGGGTGGTGTGCGGCGGCGCGCCGGGCACCGACGCGAACATCGAGCCGAGGTCGGCGCGCCCGTCGGCGATGGCGCGCAGCGCGGACTCGTAGTTGCCGAGGAAGAGCGCTCGTTTGAAGCCCTTGACGGCGTCGATACCGCGGCCGGCCAGCCAGGAGCGCGCCAAGAGGTAGCCCGCCGCCGAATTCTCGTCGGTCCAGCCTGCTACCAGCTCCTGGTGGCGAGCCAGGTCGACGGGATCGCCTGCGCGGCACACCAGCGCGGCGCGGTAGCTGGTGCTGCCGCCACGCACCGCGCGCAGCACCGTCACGCCGCCGGCGGCCTCGACGCGTGCGCACACGATGGGTGGCGCCCAGGCGGCGTCGAGCGCGCCAGCCAACAGCCGCTCGCCGAGCTCGTCGTAGCTGGCAGCGAACACCAGCTCCACGGGCACGCCACGCGCGGCGAGCGCGGACAGGATCGGCGCGGTGCGGGCGCGCGCGGCGTCGATGCTCGGGGAGGGCGGCACGCCAAGACGCACCGCTCGATGGTAGCGCTGTTGGCGCCGCGGACGCGAAAGGGCGCGGGTGCGGGCGGTCAGTCCTTCTTCTTCAGCCGGTCGCCGTTGTCGTTGATGAACTGCCGAATCTCGTCGCCGTGGTCGAGGAGCTTGAGCCATTGCTCCTGGTAGAGCGTGACCGGGAAGCGTCCCATGCCGTACACGCTGACCGCGCCCTTCTCGCTCACCTTGAGCGAGAACTGGCCCGCCTTGGCCTTGCCTGCCTTGAGCGCCTCGTTTTCCTTGCGCAGGCGCTCGAGCTCCGCCTTCATCTCTTCATCCGACATGGGTCCTCCGGGGAAAAGGCCATCGGCCTGCCTCTATAGCACCGACCCCTTGAACCGTGACCCGCCGTGGAGGAAAACCCGCTCGTGCGGCTGACGACGACGCTCTTCGGGGAGTCCTTCACCTTTGCGAGCGTGAAGGAGGCGCTGGCGCGCGCCAACGAGCCGCGCTCGGGCGACCTGCAGGCGGGGCTCGCGGCGACGTCGATGCGCCAGATGGCCGCGGCCAAGCGCGTGGTCTCGGAGCTGACCCTCAAGGACCTGCGCGAGAACCCCGCGGTGCCCTACGAGAGCGACGAGGTCACCCGTGTCGTCGAGGACGCGCTCGCACACCCGGCCGCCGAGCGCGCCTATCGCAAGGTGTGTGGCTGGAGCGTGGGCGAGCTGCGCGAGTGGCTGCTCGACCACAAGACCACCGGCGACGAGATCCGCGAGCTCACGCCCGGGCTCACCCCCGAGATGGTCGCCGCCGTTGCCAAGCTCATGTCCAACATGGACCTCGTCATGGCGGGCAAGAAGATCCGCGTGGTGGTCCGCTGCAACAATACGCTGGGCCTGCCGGGTCGCATCTCGTCACGCCTGCAGCCGAACCACCCGCTCGACGACGTGGAGGGCGTGCTGGCGGCGGTCAAGGATGGCCTCTCGTTCGGCAACGGCGACGCCGTCATCGGTGTCAACCCCTCCACCGACGACGTCGACAAGTGCGCCGACATCCTCAAGGCCACCAAGGACCTGATGCGCCGCTTCCGTGTGCCCACGCAGAACTGCGTGCTGGCGCACCTGACCGTGCAGATGGAGGCCATGAAGCGCGGCGCGCCCCTCGATCTGATGTTCCAGTCCATCGCTGGCAGCGAGGGCGCCAACAAGAACTTCGGCGTGAGCGTCCGTCTCCTCGACGAGGCCTGGGATCAGACCAAGCGCGAGGGCACGGCGCAGGGACCGAACGTCATGTACTTCGAGACCGGGCAGGGCACGGCGCTGTCGGCCAACGCCCATCACGACACCGACCAGGTGACCATGGAGGCGCGCGCCTACGGCCTGGCGCGTCGCTACCAGCCCTTCTTGCTCAACTCCGTGGTGGGCTTCATTGGCCCCGAGTACCTGCAAGACGGCAAGCAGATCACCCGCGCCGGGCTCGAGGACCACTTCATGGGCAAGCTCATGGGCATCCCCATGGGCTGCGACGCTTGCTACACCAACCACGCCGAGGCCGATCAGAACGACCAGGAGAACCTGGAGATGCTGCTGGCGATGGCGGGCGTGAACTACCTCATGGGCATCCCCATGGGGGACGACGTCATGCTCAACTACCAGACCACCTCGTTTCACAACAACGCAGCACTGCGCGAGCTGCTCGCGCTCAAGCCCGCGCCCGAGTTCGAGAGCTGGCTTCAGTCCATGGGGCTGTGGAAGAACGGCAAGCTCACGGCCCGTGCCGGCGACGCCAGCGTGTTCTCCACGTCGCCCAAGCGCTCGCTCGCCGAGAAGACCGGCGGGGCCGCGCGATGAGCATCGACCGCGAGACGCTCGAGCGCCTGGTGCGCGAGGTGGTGAAGGACACGCTCACCGTCAGCGAGATCGGGGAGCGCACCGCGCCGGCCGAGCCCTGCGACGACGATCGTTGCGCGCCGCGGAACGCCCCGCGCCAGGTGCCGGTGGACCCGCTCGAGGCCCGCCGCGTGGTCGACGCCACGCCTGCGCGCGTGGTGCAGGGACGCACTGGCACGCGGTACCTCACGCCCACCTACCTGCAACTGCGCGCCGAGCACGCCATCGCGCTCGACGCCGTGCACTCGAGCGTGCCCGACGAGTGGCCGCAGCAGCTTGGGCTCGTCGCGCTCAAGAGCCGCTGCCACGACCTGGCGGAGCACCTGCTTCACCCCGACCAGGGCCGCCGCCTCGACGACGAGAGCCGCGCGCGCTTGCAGCAGCAGGCCGATCACGGTGTCGACGTGCAGCTCATCGCCGGCGATGGCCTGGCGGCACACGCGCTGCTCTTGCAGGGCAAGGAGCTGATCCCCGCGCTCGTCGTCGAGCTGCGCCAGGTGGGGCTCAGGGTGGGCAAGCCGCTGTTCGTGCGCCACGCGCGCATCGGCGTGCAAGACGAGATCGGCACGCTCACGGGGGCCAAGAGCACGCTCATCATCGTCGGTGAGCGCCCGGGCCTCGGCACCGGCGACTCGCTATCCATCTACACGTCCTTCAAGCCGCGCCTTGGCCAAGACAACGCCGAGAAGAACTGCATCTCGAACATCCGGCCGCTGGGCCTGCCGCCCTCGGTGGCGGCCAGGGAGTGCGCGCGGCTCTTGCGGCGCACCTTCGACGCGGGCGGCGGCGGCTTGCACCTCGTGCGTCCGCGGCGCGACCTCATCGCGCACCAAGGGTGATGCATGATCGAGCTGGTGGACTGCTGGCCCGTCTTGCTCAGCTGCCGTCAGATCGACGCCGTGGACGCGCAGCTCGCGTCGGCCATGGGCCTCGATGCCGCGCGCCACAAGAGCGCAGGGCTCGTCACGTGCGATCAAGACGACTCGCTCTACGTAGCCCTCGATCACTGCACCAAGTACGCCCGCGTCGACGTCGTGTTCGCCAAGAGCTTCTACGCGGGCAGCAAGCACGCCTCGGGGCCCTTGTCGGGCGAGATCCTCGGCGTCGTCGCGGGCGAGCATCCGGCGGAGGTGGAGGAGGCGCTGGTTGCTCTGCGCGAGCACCTGCGCGTGGTGCGTTTTCAAAGCTTCCCGGGCGACCTCGTGGGTGGGCACGGGCAGCCGGCCTTCCTGGCGCACGTCATCGCCGAGACCGGGCGCTACCTGGCAGCGCAGGCAAGCGTCGCGTCGGGCGAGCCCATGGCCTACCTGATCGCACCGCCTCTCGAGAGCGTGCTGGCGGTGGACGCCGCGCTCAAGGCCGCCGACGTGAAGCTCGCCAAGTGGATCGCACCGCCGTCCGAGACCAACTACGGCGGGGCCTTCCTCACGGGCGCGCTGCCGGCGCTCGAGGCGGCGCGCGACGCGTTCGTGGCCGCGATCCACGACGTCACGCGCGGTCCGCTCGCCTCCGCGCGGCGGCCCGATCGCATGCGGCGCTGAGGGGCGCTCGGGCCCGCGAGCGGGCAAGGTGCGCGAAGGATCGCTCGCGAAGCGGCGCATCGCGTCCTCTTGGTGGCTCCTGGTGCCAGGTCTGCCTCACTGCGCCACGTCGCAGCGGTGCTGCACGACGATGCGCTGCGGGGGGTTCGTCCAGACAAAGGGCGTGCCGAGCCTCTCGAGCCAGGTAAAGGTGAGCGACGAGGTGTCGGAGGCCACGTCGTGCGCGTAGGCAGTCCGCGAATCGACCTCGCTGCTGGCGAAGCCATCATCGTTGACCGAGAGCAGGGCGAAGGTGGCGCGCTCGCGCTCGGGGCTTCGGAAGCTGGTTGGGAACTGTTGGTAGCCAACGACGATGCCGCTCGTGGTGGTGGCAGTGGTGACGCCGCGACACGACTCCAAGCACACGTTGCCACCCACCAGGTCGAGATTGTCCTCACCCGCGCCAATCACCGAGGGTCCGACCAGGATGCTGCCGTCCTCGGCGAGGCGCACGGCGCGCAGCTCGTTCCACCACGCGAACACCGCGACCAGCGCCTCGCCGCTCTGCACCAGGCGCACGGTGCTACCGAGGATATCGGCGGGAAGCTCATGCAGCTCGATGGCTTGGCCGTCGCGCTCGGCGGTGACGAGCACGGGCGCACCGGTGTTGGTGATGTCGTGGCACCAGAACGCGAGGCGCGTGCTCGACGGGATGGGTGCGGCCCCCGCGCAGAGGTAGATGTCGCCAGGAAGCGCTGCCTCGGCAACGACCTCTGCCGCCGCATCGATGCGGACGATGCGGCCCCCGTCCTCGAAGGCGGAGACGTCGGTGGCGAAGGTCGCGCCGTCGGCATCGGCCACCAGCCCGTCGGCGAAGACCGCAGCATCGAATTGCGTGGGTCCCCCGATGAGCGCTCCGGTGTCGTCGATGGCGAACACGCGCATACCCTCGTTGTGGATGGCGAACAGCAAGAAGCCCGCGCCGGTGGCCACCACGCGTACGTCATCGGTGTTGTCGGTGCCGTCGAGCGCCGTGGGCTCGAGCAGCGTGGCGCCCGTGGCGCTGTCAAACACGGCATACACGGCCTGCGCGGTGCCGATGCTCCAGCCGCCGAGGGTGGTCTCCTGCGGCGCCTCCTCCCACGCCGCCACTGTGGCAACGCCGTCGTCCGCAACTCGCGGGCCGATGGAGGCCCACCGGTCGCGGGCGAGGGCGAGCTCGCGGGTCCACGAGCAGGTGTCGACCTCCCGCAGAGGGCCCTCCTCGCCGCACGCGGTGATGGTGGTCACGAGGAGCACGAGGGTGGCGCCGGCTTTCGTTGTCATGGGCCCGGATCATCCACGCCTTGTGCCAGCGCATCAGCGCGTTCTGGCGCGGAGGCGATCGCGTGCCCTGCCGAAATTTGGCACACGAGTGACGGTATCTGGTGTGGCGACCATCGGTCAGTCCCTCTAACCCCTGAGCTCACGTGCATCTGCACCGCTTCGCTCGGTCCTGGCCACGATCTCTGCGTCGCGTGCTCGGTCCATCCCGACGGGGATGGCCCTCCGCTGCTCCTTGACCTCGTGGCCATGCCCACCGCGGATCAGTGCAGATGCACGTGAGCTCAGGGGTGAAGGGCCCGCGAACGGACAACTCAATCGTCCTCGCGAGCGATCCATCGTCGCTGGCGGCGTCGCGTCCTCGGTCCGTGGCGACGGCCACGGCCCTGCGGGGCTCCTTGCCATCGACGCGCCTCGCTC
>JADZDP010000026.1 GCA_020850995.1 Deltaproteobacteria bacterium | reverse complement strand
GTCGGACGTCCACTGCTTTGGCCCACTCAATGCCGCGATCCACGCTATCGACGCATTCTCGCTCTTCATCTCGTACCTCCTGGCGAGGCACGTTGCGGCGTGTCAGTTCACCCGGGAAGGTGTGCTCTGGCGGACGGATACGTGCACTCAAAACTGCCACCCGAGCTCTACATCCAAGGTCCCCGCCCACACGTTCTCGAGCCCCACGCTCGAGTAGCGCCGCCCGTGCGAGTCCTCCACCCGCTCCACGTCATCCTCGGTGAACCCGAGCCGGAACGCGCGCTGCACGCCTGCGTTGATGAAGAGGATGGGCAACAATTCAATACGACCACCGCCATAAAGGATCTCATTGTCGGTGGCGAAGGTGAACAGACCATTGAAATCATCGAAGTTGCGGTAGTGATAGGTGGCGAACAGCTGCAGGAAGCCCCAGCCCATGGTCTCCAGGTGAATAGCCAGGTTGCGCCCACGCACCGGTTGACTGGCTGCGCCCATCGCCAGCGCGTCTTCGTACACCACGGTGGCGCCCACCGCGTCGATCCACGAGTAGCTCGCCTCGAGGTAGGTCCCGATCCGCCACGGCTCGCCCTCTTGCGCCGCCAGGAACGCGACCTTCGTCGGTAGCGAGGCGCGCTCGCCGTGCGCGGTGGTACCGAACTGCAGGCGATCGACCTCGTACATGGTGTTGAAGTAGCTCGGCAGATAGCGGGGATCGAAGCTGCGACCCTCCACGCGAATGCGCATCGCGTGGGCCGCCTTCATCTCACGCGGCGCGCGCCCGGCCTTCACCTCCTCGCTCTCGGCCTCGATGGGACGTACCGGTGTTTGCCCGAAGCTCATGCGCACCAGGCCGCCAAGGGTGGCGCCGCCGGCGGAGAACGCGTTGAACGCCTGCGCCGCCGAGCGATCGGGCGGGAAGAAGAGCTGCGACCAATCGGCGTAGACCTTGATGTCGACGATGTCGAGCTTGAGCACCTTGAGCTCGGTGTCGAGGCCCACGCCCTGCACGGTGTCGCCCACGGGGTTGTTGCGACCGCTCCACAGAAACTGTCCCGACGAGTCCACCGCGAGCTGGGTGCGCCCGTCGGCAGGGTTGGCGCGCCCGTCGAGCACCGTGGGGGCGTTCAGATCGGATACGGCGGTCAGGCCGATGGACCACGACTTGCCGAGCACGTTGTCTGCGTCCACGAAGCCGCCCAAGGGCTTCAAGAAGAACAGGCCGCCCACCAGGCGCGGCAGCGGCAGTGGGCCTGCGATCAGCTCCACGCCGCCCACGTCGGTGTAGCCGTCCGCAGCGACCATCAGGTTGTCCTCGTCGATGTCGAGGTTGGGGTTGTAGCGCCGCACCAATTGCCCGTGGCCGAGCGTCACGGGGTGCACGCGGTTGACGTCGACATACAGGCGCTCCTCCTTCTTGCCCCAGCGCAGGAAGCGCAGCGGGCGGAAGAAGTCCTCGAGCTGGTCCCAGTCCTCGGTGCGGAAGCGCCCGGTCTCCGCGAAGATGGTGCCGGCGCTCGACGGGTCGTTGAGCGAGAGCTGCGACAGGTCGAGGATCTCGAAGCGCAAGGGCGTCCCCAAGCCGAGCGAGAAGGGCCCCCAATGCACGTTGAGGTCGGGACGCAACTGCAGGAACAGCGCGTCGTCGAGCGCGGCAGCGCCGATGCCCACGCCGAAGGAGCTTCGTTGGTTCGTGATCTGCACGTCGCCAAAGCGGGTGAGCTCGCCCTTCAGGAAGGGAACGCCCCGCTCGCTCTCCACCTCCGCGCAGGGCACGCCGCCGGGCGGCAGCTTCTCCTTCGACAGCGGCTTCTCGCCCTGCGCGCACGGCCGCGGCGCCGGCTCCGCGGGTGCGGGCGCAGGCGCCGTCGCCGCGGCGCCCGCGTCGGTCGTCGATGGCGCGTCGCTGGGGAACACCAGCGTCGCCTTGCCGGGCACCAAGGCGCCACCGTCGTCTTTCTCGCACGGCACCTGCAACAACGCGCGCTTCATGGTCTTCTCGGCCGCCGTGCCCACGCCCACCAAGCGCTCCACCACCACGTCGCGCTCGATGCCGCAGCGCTCGGTGGTGGGTCGCCCGTCGGGCAGGCGCGGCTCGCTGGTGAACGACACCACCGTCCACCCCTCCACCTCCATCGGCAGCCCCTCGTCCGCGCTCGCGGGTGTCGGCGGCGCGCTCGGTGGCGAGGTCGGCGGCGTGGGCGACGTCGATGGCGGCGCGGTCGGTGTCGTTGGCGGCGCGGGGGCGGCGGGTGGCGGCGCGGGCTCGGCGCCCTGCGCAGCAAAGAGCAAGAGGAACGCGACGTTCATGGGCAAACGTTCCGACGGAAGGCGCCGCCAGGGCAAGCGCTGTAAGTTCCCTGCGCGCCTGCGCCCTGCTAGATCGCGCCCATGCCCTACGCCCGCCCCTTGTCGTACCCGGCGCGTCTCGTGGTTGTCGCGCTGGTGGCGCTCACGCTCGTGCCGACCGCTTGTGCTGGACCGGAGAAGACCAAGCGCGACAAGAAGGTCGAGCGCTACGGCGGGCCCGTGGTCGACCTGCGCGCCGCCTACGACCCGAACGACGAGGAGAGCTTCCTCAAGAACGCCGCCAACCCGCGCATCGTCAAGGTCGCGGCGTTGGTGATCGCACCCGCCGGCATCGCCAACGCGCGCGCGCTCAACGATCGCGTGCTCGACCTGCAGCGGCGCGAGGCCAAGGTGCTCGCGTGCGTCTCCGTGCACCCCTACGACGGCCCCGCCGCGCTCGAAGAGATCGATCGCAGCGCCGCGGCGGGCGCGCGCTTGCTCGCCCTCGACGGCGCCGCGCAGCGCTTCGATCTCGCCGACCCCCGCGTGCTCGACGTCGTCACGCGCGCCGGCGACCGCGGCATGATGGTGCTGGTCGAGAGCGGATCTATCGGGGACCTCGGCGCCTTCGGCCGCATCGTCGAGCTCGCCAGCCGCGCGCCGCGCACGCGCATCGTGGTGGGCCACATGGCGCTGACGCGCTTCCTCGACACGGCCGTCATCTCGTCGCTGCGCCGGCGCCCGGGCTGGGCCGACAACCTGTTCCTCGACCTGTCGGCGCTGCCCACGCTGTTCGCGCGCTCCCCCATCGTCGAGGACCTGCAGTGGGTCATCCGCTTGTTCCCCGACCGCGTGCTGTTCGGCTCCGACTACCCGCACGACAGCACCGCGCAGGCCCTCGACGCCACCGAGCTGCTCGGCCTCACCGAGGGAGAGCAGAGCCTCATCGAGTACGCCAACGCGGCCAAGCTGCTCGGCCTGTGAGCGTCACAGGCGCATGAGCTGATAGGCAACGAAGCACACGATGCGCTGCCACAGGCCGCGCGCCTCGTGCTCGTCGGGCTGCACCTCGCGCGAGAGCGCCAGGTCTTCCGTCATGCGCTGCTCGAGGCTCTGCGCCAACCCGGCCCCCACGGCCGCGAAGCTGACCTCGAGGTTCCTGCCGAAGCTCCAGCGGTCGAGGTTGAACGAGCCCACGGACGCGTAGAGCCCGTCGATAGTGGCGGTCTTGGCGTGCAAGGTCTTGCCGCTCATCTCGAAGATGCGCACGCCGGCGCGGAGCAGCTTGCCGTACAGGTGGCGCGCCGCCGCCGCCACCATGGGCACGTCGGAGACGCCGGCGGTGAGCACGCGCACATCGACGCCGCGGCGCCGCGCATGCACCAGCGCGCGCACCAAGCGCGGCGGCGGCACGAAGTAGGGCGTGGTGAGGAAGCAGGTGCTGACCGCGCGTCGCACGGTGTGAAAGAGCGCGCGCTGGATGTGGCGGCGCCGGCGGCGCACGTCGCTGCCGAGGACCTGCAAGAACACGCCGCCCTGCTGGGGCGGCGGCGCCGGCACCGCGGGCAAGCGCGGCCCGCCGGCCGTGCGCACCGACGCGCGCAGGATGTCGGCCAGGTCGGCCACGCAAGGCCCGAGCAGGCCCGCGTGCGTGTCGCGGAAGCGGCCGTTGCCGTGCTTGGGCCCAGCGTAGTCCTCGGCGATGTTCATACCGCCGCAGAAGCCCGCGTCGTCGGCGACCAGGATCTTGCGGTGGTCGCGGTGCAAGAAGGGCAGTGGCCGCCGCGCGCCGATGCGCCCGCGCCACAGCGGGTTGAAGGCCACCACCTCGGCGCCGGCCTCCTTGAGCGGTCGCAGCACCTCGTCACTCAGGTGTGGCGAGCCCACCACGTCGTAGAGCAGCAGCACGTCGACGCCGCGGCGGGCGGCCGCGGCAAGCGCGTTGAGGAAGGCGCGGCCCGCGCGATCGGGCTCGAAGATGTAGGTCTCGAGCCAGACCCGCTGCGTGGCCGCGGCGATGGCGCCCAGCATGGCGTCGTAGGCACTGTCGCCGTCGAAGAAGAGCGTGACGTCGTTGCCATCGGAGGCGCCGCCGAGCGGTAGCAGGCGCGCCAGCGTCACGCGCCACGCCGCGCGCAGGCGCTGGCGCACCGGCAGGTCGCGCAGCACGATCTGACGCGGATCAAGCTCGAGGCGCAGCCCTTCGGGCATGCCGCCTCATGGGCGATGGCTGGGCAAAAGGGAAGGGCGCGACCGGCGCCGTTGGCGATCGGATGAGCTCACCCCATGCCGGTGTAATCGCCGCTGTGGGGCAGCTCGCGCAAGAGATCGCGGGTGTGCACGCCGCCACCCGCGCTCCCGTCGACCGCGCGCGCCGTCTGCGCGAACAGCGACACCACCGCGTCGGCGTAGAACATCCCCGTGGGCGTGAGCGCCAGTGCCTCGTCGTCGACGGTGACCAGGCCCGCGTGAAGCACCGCGGGCAGCGCCGCGCCCAGATCGTCTTTGAGCTCGGTCCCAAAGAGCCGGCGATAGACGGCGCGCTCCACCCGCGTCTTCGCCAGGCCGCGGGTGAGGAACAACAGGCGCAGCCCCTGCGCGTCGTACTGGTACATGAGGTCGCCGCCGGACCACGGCGGGAAGCCCAGGTCCTTCCTGCGCAAGAGCTTGAGCCCGCGGCCCTGCGCTGGGTTGACGAAGGTGCTGAGGCTCAAAGGACCAACGCCGAGGCCATCGGTGCGCTCCACCGAGAAGCTCGCCACCTCGTAGCGGAAGCGCTTCTCGCCCACGTCGGCGCGCTCGAAGTTGGTCAGCGTCGACTGCGTGTAGCCGGCGGACAACAGGCGCTCGCGCAGGCGCAGCCAGTGCTCGCACGCGGCCTCGTTGTTTGGCACGGCGGCCACCAGCGCGGGGTCCTGCGACCACGGCGTGCCGAGGCCCGGGTAGAGCACCAGGTGGTAGAGGCAGATCTGATCGAGCCCCGCCGCCACCGCCGTGTCGACGTCGCGCTCCATCTGCGAGAGCGACTGGCCCGGCAGGTTGAACAAGAGGTCGCCGGAGCACGCAAGCCCCAGCGCGCGACAGCGCTTGGCGAGCTTCTTCACGAGCGCGGCGTCGCCGAAGCGCTCCCTGCCCATGAGGCGCAAGAGCCCCTCGTCGAAGGTCTGCAGGCCCATGCTGATGCGCCGCTGGCCCACGGGCAGCTTGGCCAAGGCCTTCAGGTGCGACCAGAACAGCCCCTCGAACAGGTGTGGCGTGCCCTCGAGGGTCAGCTCGGCGTCGGCGATGCGCAGGTGCTCACCGAGCGCCTGCACCACCCAGCCGATCTCCTCTGGCGGCGCCAGGTTCGCGGTGCCGCCCCCGAGGTAGATGGCGTGCACCTGGCGGCCCGCCAGCGGCCCCTCGCGCGTGAGCGCGCGCAGGTCGCGCAACGCGCCGCGCACCATGCCGCGGCGCCTGAGCGGGTCGGCTTGGTCGTAGGGGAAGGTGCAGAAGCCGCAGCTCGGCCTGCGCGGCACGCACTGCGTGTGCGGCAGCACGCCCACGAGGAGCTCGCGCGTGCCGTCGACGTCGAAGAGCGCCGGCGCGCTGCGATCGCCGCGCGCCACGATGCGCTGCCAACGCGCGCGCTCCTTCGCCTGATCCTCGCGGGCGCGCTCGAGCCACGCCTGGTCCTCGGGCTCGTCACCCATGAGGCGCAGCTCCAAAGGCGCCTTCGCCAAGCCCGTGCGCGCCACCGCGAAGCGGCCGTCGACGAGCGCGCCGTCGAGCCCGCGCGTAACGTTCTCGTTTCCCCAGTGGCGATCTCTGGTGTCGAGGCCCGCATCCTCCTCGTCATCGGGGGCGGCGGGCACCATGGTTGGCACCGCCGGGAAGCCCTGCAACAGGCGGTGGCGCTGCGGGCGCGCCATGCGCGCGGAAAGGTCGTCCCGGGGGGTCATGCCGCGACGCCATACGACGCCGCGCCCGGCCCGGGATCGGGTGTCCCGTGTTTCCACCGCACATGCAGACCCCGAAAAAAAACGCGCGAGGCATGAGCCTCGCGCGTCGAAGGGGCGTTGGGGGAGGACGGGGGTGGGTGCCGCCTTCGACGTGTGCAGTGATTGCAGGCGGGATGCCAAGACCAAGGTGGCGTCTGGACGCGATCGCGGGCCTCGCCGCTTGCGCAATCCCTCGTGGCGCTGCGCAGTTTGCGCAGCCGTGCGCAGCGGTGCGCAAATCGCGCAGGCGCCTCGCGCCTCAGCGGCCGAGCTTGACGGAGCGGCGCAGCTCGGCGCCCGGCGCCACTTCGATCTCCAGCGTCTCCGAGGCTCCAAGCACCGGGTTCTCGAGGATCACCACGTGCTTGCCCGCGCGGATCAAGAAATTCCTGAGCGGCGTCTCTTTGGCCACCAAGACCCCATCGATGGTGACCGACGCCCACGGCTCCGCCGCCAGCGAGAGTCGACCAAAGCCCACGACGTCCTGGTCGGGCGCTGCCGCGGCGGCCGCGCTCACGGCAGCCGCCAGGGGAGGTCGGGGCGCCGGGGGACGTGCGGCGCCGCCGGGGCCGGGGGCCGCGACGCGCGTCTTCGGCGCGGGCATCGGGTCAAGTGCTTTCGCGGGCGTCGGCACCGCCGCGGGGGCCGGTGGAGCGGGCATCGGCGCCAGCGCGGCAGTCGGCGTCGGTAGCACGGAGTGCGCGCCGGGCCGGGGACTTGGCTCGTCGGGCAGCGGCTCAGCGCTGACGCCGCGATCGCGCAGCGCGAGCCCCGCGATCGCGGTGGCGGCCGCCAACAAGACCGCGCCGCCAGCCGCCAGGGGCCAGCGCGAGCGCGCCGCGGGGCGCACCGTGAGTGCGCCGGCGTCGGGGCCGAGCACGCGGTGGGTGCGGCGGCGCTGGTCGAGCTCGCGGGGGGTCGCCTGTCGCCGCGGCGCCGCCCGCGCCAGCCGGGCGGCGTGGCGCGCCAGCCCCTCGTCGAGGCCGCGCTCGAGCGCGATGGTGCGCAGCCGGTCCACTACCGCTGTGGCCGAGGCCGGTCGCGCTGCGGGATCTTTGCGCAAGAGCGCGTCCACCAGCTCCACCAGGGCGGCAGGCAGGTCCGGGCGCAGGGTGTCGAGGCGCGGCGCCTCGTGCTGCCGCACCGCCTGCACCACGTCGGCGTCGGTGGGCCCGTCGAAGAGGCGCCGCCCCGACAGGCACTCCCACAGCACGATGCCGCCCGCGAACAGGTCCGCCGCGGGGCTCACGCGCTCGCTGCGGGTCTGCTCCGGGGCCATGTACGCATACTTGCCCTTGAGCTCGCCCGCCACGGTGGCCTCGGTCTTCAGTGTGGAGGCGGCCACGCCGAAGTCCGCCAGCTTCACGCAACCGTCGGTGCCGATGAGCACGTTGCCCGGCGAGACGTCGCGGTGCACCACACACAAGGACGACCCATCGGCGCCGCAGGCCTGGTGCGCTGCCGCCAAGGCCTCGAACAGCGGCACGGCCACGGCCAGCACCAGCTCCAGGTCGAGCCCGCGACCCTCGGCGTGCGCACCCTCGAGCACCACGCCGAGGTCGGTGCCGTCCACGTGCTCGAACACCAAGAAGGGCCCCGCGTCGTCGTGCCCGCGATCCAAGAGGCGCACGATGCAGGGGTGGTCGAGCACGGCGTGGACCGCGCCCTCGTCGTCGAACAGGCGCAGGTAGCTGGCATCGAAGCAGAAGGGCGGCCGCACGCGCTTGACCACCACGCTGGCGCCGTCGTCGGCCACGCCCTGCGCGATGACGGCCATGCCGCCCTCGGCCAGGACGCCGAGCTCGCGGTAGCGCCGCGCCGGCTTGTCGGGGGCGTCGCCCATGGGGGTGAGTATAGGGTCGCGCTACCCGTCCGGACAGGCCGGCAGGAGCAAACCCTCGCTGTCGGCCGCCTCGGCCAGCAAGGCGAGACCTCGCTCACAATCTTCCGTGCAATGAGCGGCGTTGTTGGCGTCGTCCCAGCACGCCCCACCCTCCAGGTACTGGCTGACGTCGACGGGGGCGATGCCCGTGGCCTCGTCGTAGGCCTGTTGGCAGGCGACGTAGGAGCGGCACTGCTCGCTTTGGGGCGCGCCGCAGCCAGACGCGGCGGCCAGCAGCGAGATGCCGATGAATTGGCGGATCCCCATGGCGATGCCCTCCCGCCCCTTCCGGGGCCGGCGCCGATCGCGCGCTGCGTCGATGCGCGCCGCACCATCGCGGCCGCGCCACGAAAAAGGGCGAGCCGAAGCTCGCCCAATTCCGTTCAGCTCACTGTTTGGCTGCTAGGGCCGCAACAGCTCACTCGCCCTCGCCCTCGCCCTCAGCGGTGGGGCAGGCGGTCTGGGTGAGCGCCACGCCACCGAGGATGGCAAACACCGAGAGGGCCGCGAGGAACTTGAACGCAATCTTCTTCATGGACGGACTCCTAAAAGGCCAAGTGGCCAACCAACGATGCGTATGCACAACCCCAGGCCACCCGGCCGGGTGCGGCGACCCTATGCCACATCGCGCCAAAAAAGAAAGAAACTTCCAACTGCGCCGCGCCTGCTAGAAATCAGAGGGTTCGGCGACGGGTCAGGGGGAGATGCCGCTCATGTCGCAGCCTCGGGAGCAAGGCTCCGTCCTCGATGACGTGGTGGTGAAGCGCTTGCGCGATCTGCGCGCGCAGGTGCAGCGCCCAGGCGAAGACATGCTCGGCGATCTGGTGGCGCTCTTCGAACGAGACAGCGCGCTCCGCCTCGATGCGCTGCGGGCCGCCTCGACGGCGACGGCGCGGCGGCAGGCGGCCCATGCGCTCAAGGGTTCGGCGGCGAACCTCGGGGCCGCGCAGGTGGCCGCGCTGGCGCTCGTCATCGAGCGCAGCCCCGAGGCAGCCGCGGACGTCGACACACTCGCGAGCGCGGTTCGTCGGGCCATCGCCGAGCTGCGCACGAGGCTCGCGTGAGCCAGCGTGCCTGGGCTGCGCCCGTGATCAGCTGCCACGGCGCGGGTGTGCTCAGGGGCGCAGGCTCGCGCCGCCCAACCTGCTAGATCCATCGGCATGCGTGCTGACGAGGACCGTTCTGGGCGGCTGAGCGAGCGTGAGCGCGCCGTGCTCCAGGCGCTCATCGACGCGCACATCGCCACCACCGAGCCGGTGGCGAGCAAGGCCATCGCCGAGATCGCGGAGCTCGGCGTGTCGCCGCAGACGGTGCGCAACGTGCTGGCGGCGCTGCACGAGCGCGGGCTCATCGACCAGCCGCACACCTCGGCGGGGCGCGTGCCCACCGATCGGGGGCTGCGCTACTACGTCGACTCGCTCTTGCGCTGGCAGGCGCCCTCCGGCGCCGAGCAGGCAGAGATCGAGGCGCGCATCGTCGACGGCGGCGTCGACGGCGCCCTGCGTGAGGCCAGCCGTGTGCTCACGCGCCTGGCCCGTTACACCACCATCGTCGTACAAGCGCGGCCCACGGCGGAGCGCATCAGGCACGTCGAGCTCTTGCGGCTGCGCGACGACGCCGTGCTGCTCATCGCCGTCACCGAAGAGGGCCGCGTGCAAAACCGCCTCTTGCAGTGGCGCGGCGCCGCGGCCGAGCAAGCTCCCGACGAGCGCACCCTCGAGCGCACCAGCCAGCGCCTCGACGCGCTCTTGGCCGGGCACACCTTCGCCGAGGCGCGCACCGCGCTGCTCGCCGAGGCGAGCAGCCACCGCGCCGAGCTCGATCGCCTCGAGCGCAAGCTCCTGGCGCTCTCGGCCGAGGGCCTGCGCGCCAGCGAGCCGCCGCAGGTGCTGGTGGACGGCACCGGCCACCTGCTCGAGGACGCCACCGACCTCGAGCACACGCGCGAGCTCTTGCACCTGCTCGAAGAGGCCGAGCGCGCCAGCGAGCTGCTCGAGCGCGCCGACGCCGCGCCCGGCATCCGCATCTTCATCGGAGACGAGAACCCGGCGGCGCTCTCCGAGCGCGGCGTAGTGGTGGCGCCCATCGGCAGCGGCGGCGCGCTCGGCACCCTCGGCGTCATCGGGCCGCGCCACCTCGACTACGCGCGGGTGGTGCCCCTGGTGGACCTCACGGCGCAGGTGGTGGCCAAGGTGCTCGGGCGCTCGGGCGGCGGCGGCGGCTGACGCGTCCCCTGGTTGCGAGCGAGGCCGTTTGGGCATAGTCCGGGCGGACGTCCAGGGTGACGAGGATGGGCATGAGCGAAACGAAGGAGAGCGCGGCGGATCGAGCGATCCGCGAGGCGCTCGAGAGTGTCGAACGGATCGAGCGCGAGTCGCGCGGCGCGTCAGCGCACGTCGATGCGCCGGCGCCCACCAGCGCCGAGCAGGTGGAGATCCTCGACGACGGCGCCGCGGCCCCCGCGGAGGCGCCCAAGAAGAAGAGCGCCAGCGACCTGATGCTCGAGAGCGTGCTCAAGGCCAAGGGCGAGCTGCAAGACGTGTTGGCGCAGACACAGAAGGAGGCGAAGGACATGTTCGATCGCCTCGCGCGCGTCTCGGCCGACTTCGACAACTTCAAGAAGCGCCAGACCAAAGAGAAGTCCGAGGCCATCAAGTTCGCCAACGAGGGTGTCATCAAGGAGATCCTCCCCGTCCTCGACAACCTGCAGCGCGCCCTGGCCGCGGCCGGCGCCGACGGCGGCTCGCTGCTCGACGGCGTCAAGCTCGTGGCCAAGCAGCTCGAGGACGTGCTCGGCAAGTTCGGCGTGGTCGGCTTCGACGCGCTCGGGCAGCCCTTCGACCCCGCCCGCCACGAGGCGGTCGGGTCGCGGCCCGACGCAGAGACCCCGGCGCAGCTCGTGTGCGAAGAGTACCAGCGCGGCTTCATGCTGCACGACCGCCTGCTCCGGCCGGCGGTCGTCGTCGTGTCCATGGGACCTCCGGCGGAGAACTGAAACGTGGGCAAGATCATCGGCATCGACCTGGGCACCACCAATTCCTGCGTCTCCTTCATGGAGGGCAGCGAACCGGTGGTCATCCCCAATTCCGAGGGTGCGCGCACCACGCCGTCGGTGGTGGCCATCACCGAGGGCGGTGAGCGGCTGGTGGGGCAGATCGCCAAGCGCCAGGCCATCACCAACCCCGAGCACACCATCGTCAGCGTCAAGCGGCTCATCGGTCGCAAGTTCGAGACACCCGAGGTCGAACGCGCCAAGAAGAGCGCGTCGTACAAGGTGGTCCAGCACGAGAACGGCGACTCCTGGGTCGAGGTGCGCGGCAAGGCCATGAGCCCGCAGGAGATCTCGGCCATCATCTTGTCGAAGATGAAGCAGACGGCCGAGGACTACCTCGGCGAAGAGGTGACCGAGGCGGTCATCACCGTCCCCGCCTACTTCAACGACTCGCAGCGCCAGGCCACCAAGGACGCGGGCCGCATCGCCGGCCTCGACGTCAAGCGCATCATCAACGAGCCCACGGCCGCCGCGCTCGCCTACGGCCTCGACAAGAAACAGAAGGGCAAGGGCGGCGTGGTGGCGGTGTACGACCTCGGCGGCGGCACCTTCGATATCTCGATCCTCGAGCTGAACGAGGGCGTGTTCGAGGTTAAGGCCACCAACGGCGACACCTACCTCGGCGGCGAAGACTTCGACCAGCGTGTCATCAACTTCCTCGCCGACGAGTTCGCCAAGAACAACAACGGCAAGGACCTGCGCACCGACAAGATGGCGCTGCAGCGACTGCGCGAGGCGTCGGAGAAGGCCAAGCACGAGCTGTCGTCGTCGCAAGAGACCGACATCAACCTGCCCTTCATCACCGCCGACCAAAGCGGTCCCAAGCACCTCACCTACACGCTGACGCGCGGCAAGCTCGAGGAGCTCACCGATGAGCTCGTACAGCGCTCGCTCAAGCCCTGCGAGCAGTGCCTGAAAGACGCGGGCGTCAAGCGCGAGGACATCGGCGAGGTGCTCTTGGTGGGCGGCATGACACGCATGCCGCTCGTGCAGAAGGCCGTGAAGGACTTCTTCGGCAAAGAGACCAACAAGGAGATCAACCCCGACGAGGTCGTCGCCATCGGCGCCGGCGTGCAGGGCGGCGTGCTCACCGGCCAGGTGAAGAACGTGCTGCTGCTCGACGTCACGCCGCTCACGCTCGGCGTGGAGACGGCCGGCGGCGTGGCCACGGGTATCATCGGGCGCAACACCACCATCCCCACCAAGAAGTCGATGGTGTTCTCCACCGCCACCGACAACCAGCCCATGGTGAGCGTGCACGTCATCCAGGGCGAGCGCCCCATGGCGGAGGACAACAAGACGCTGGCGCGCTTCGAGCTGGTCGGCATCCCGCCCGCGCCGCGCGGCGTGCCGCAGATCGAGGTCACCTTCGACATCGACGCCAACGGCATCGTGCACGTCACCGCCAAGGACCTCGGCACCGGCAAGCAGCAGAGCGTGCGCATCACCTCGTCGTCGGGCCTCACCGAGGCCGAGATCCAGCGCATGATCACCGAGGCGGAGAGCGCCAAGGACACCGACAAGAGCAAGCGCGAGCTGGCCGACGTGCGCGGCAACGCCGAGGGCCTGATCTACACCGCCGAGAAGTCACTGGAAGAGTACGGCCACGTGCTGAGCGACCAGGATCGCGACGACATCCAGGCCTACCTCGTCGAGCTGAAGAGCGTGATGGAAGGCAGCGACATCGAGGCCATGAAAGAGTCCATCAAGAAGCTCGAGGCCGCCAGCCATCGCATGGCGGAGGCGATGTACGCCGAGGCCGCCGAGTCCATGGGCGGCGAGGGCGAGAGCAACGCGTAGCGGTGCTGCCAGCGATCAGGTCGACGACGAGCGCACGAACGAGAAGGTCACGGGCGCCTTCACGCTCTCGCCGCCAACTTCGAGCACGGGGTACGCCAGGAAGTTGATGGGGCCCGCCGCGGGCAGCGGGTCCACCAGCAGATCGCGGCCACGGGAGAGCTCCAAGCGGTTCGCGGGGTGGTGGCCGAAGTAGTACGTCGACAGCGGCGTGTATTTGTCGGCCTCGCTGATGTCGATGGGCCACCACTTGCCCTCGGCGTAGAACTCCACCCAGCAGTGGTAGCCGTCGATGCCGCCCTCGTCGCGATCCGAGGGGATGCTGGCGCCGATGGCGAAGCGCGCGGGGATGCCGGCGGCGCGGGCGAGCGCAATGAAGTACGAGTGGTAGTCGGTGCAGTTGCCGCTCTTCGCGCCGCAGGCGCGCACGGCGTCACCCTGGCCGAAGCCGTCGCCGAACTTCATGTACTTCATCTGATCGATGACGTGGTCGTAGAGGGCGCGGGCCTTGACGAGCGCTTGGTCCTTGCCCGCGGTCACTTCGGCGGACACCTCCCGGAACTTGTCGGTGATGGGCACGCGCGCCTCGGGCTCGAGGTACTGCCGCTCGGGAGCGGGCGAGGCGTAGGCGGCCTTCTCCTTGCGGTGCACGCGGTAGCGCAGGTCGAAGGAGCGCCCGCTATCGGCGGTGGAGAGCTCGAGCAAGAGCACCTGATTGCCATGACGCGTGTCGGTGAGGCGCTGCTGCGTGCCAGGCGCCTCGCTGCTGACGACGGTGACGGTCTGGAAGGCGTCGCTCTGGGGCACCGGCAGCCACATGCGGGCGCCGCTCTTCAGCTCGGGGATGGTGCCCTGGTAGCGGAACTCGAAGTCATCCTCGCCGCGACGGACGCCGAAGTGGACCTCCTTGGCTTGGTCCACCGGGATGCGCTGCCAGGTCTTGTCGACCTTGTGCTGTTCCCACGCGTAGAAGGGCTTGCCGTTGAGCTTGTGCACCGTGGTCTCGGTGACGCTCATGGCGCCGGGGTCACCCTGCAGGAAGAAGTCGACGTCGAACACGTCGCCGGTGACGTCGACCAAGTCGACGCACGCGAAGTGGCTCTTGGGCCCCAGGTTCGAGAGGTACTCGGTGTGCACGCGCACGAGCTTGAGCTCGAGCTCCTGCTCGGGGCCCGGCTGGTCGCCAGCGCTGGCTGGCGGCTTCCGGTACTTCAGGTGGAAGTAGCCGTCGCCACGCTTCACCTGCTCGGCGATGTGGCGCTCGATGCCCGCTTGGATGTCGGCGGTGACGACGTTGCCGGGATCGCCGGCCGGCGGCGGCGCGTTGGCGGCGCTCGGCGGCGCAGAGACGACAGAAGGGACGGCCGCGCCGGGCGCGTCCGTCCCTTCCTGCTTGGTGCAGCCCGCGATCAACGCGAACGCACCGAGGATCACACGCCCGTGGACCCGACCTCGACGGCGAAAGACCGAAGAGCTGGCCACGGGTGCGCGATCACCGCGCCTTGGGCGCGTCGGCGGCCGGGGGCGTGGCGGCGGGATGCTCGCCAGCGGGGTGCTCGGCGGGGGTGGCGGCGGCGCCGTCGGCCGGCGGGGTGGCGGCGGGGTGCTCGCCCGTCGGGTGCTCGGTGGCCGCCTTCTTCTCGGAGGTGCCGCAGGCCGCGAGTGCCAGGGCGAAAGCCGCGCTCAGGATCATGGTGGTGACCAGCTTCATCTCTTGCTCTCTTTGTTCGGGTGCGCGTGCACCGGGTAGATTCTTCGTTCGCGTCGGGCCTGCGACCCAACGGGGTGCGTGCTACCAGGGCCCGATCGGGGGTGTCAACGTCCACCGCGTCTGCGACGACGACCCACCGGGGCGCTCCGCTCCCTCCTCGGTCGCAGACTGGCGCAGCGGGGCCCTTGCGATCGAAACTCGCCCCACATGACCCGCGAGCCACGCGACTCGGCGGTCGATTTGCCCCTGCTCGCGAGCGTGCACACGCTCGAGGTCGTGCAGGGCTATCGACTCGTGTGCCTGGTAGCTGAGGGCACGGTCGCGCGCGTCTACGAGTGCGCCTCCGAGCGCCACGGCGGCCTCGTCGTGCTCAAGGTGCTGCAGCCGCCGCTCGCCGGCGATCGCTCGGCCAGGGATCGCGCGCTGCGCGAGAACCGCTTGGTGGCCGGCCTGCGCAACCACCCCAACGTGGTGCGCGTCCTCGACGTCGGCGAGGCAGGTGCCGGGCCGTACGTGGTGCAGGAGAAGGTCGAAGGCGAGACCTTGCGCGCGCGCCTGGTGCGAGCCGGGCGCTTCGCCGTGCTCGACGCGCTCACCGCCGTGCGCGACGCCGCCAAGGGCCTCGACGCCGCCTCCGCCATCGGCGTCGTGCACCGCGACGTCAAACCCTCGAACCTCTTCCTTGGCTCCGACGGGGTCGTCAAGGTGGCAGACTTCGGCTTCGCGGCGCCGCTCTCCCTCGTGGGCGGGCCCGCTGGCGTGTTCGGCACGCCGGCCTTCTTGGCGCCGGAGTTGATCCGCGGCGCGCCCGCCGACGTGCGCAGCGACGCCTACGCGCTCGGCGCTACGCTCTGGCAGTTGTTGACCGCGCGCCCCTTGTTCGAGGGCACCAGCGCCGAGGTGCTCGCCGCGCATAGCCGCAAGCCCATCCCGTCCATCGCCACCCAGGTGCCCGACGCCGGCATCGTGGTCGTCGACATCCTGTACCGCTTCCTGCAAAAAGAGCCGGCGCGCCGGCCGCAGTCGTGGGCCGAGGTCATCGCCATCCTCGACGCCGGCATCGAGCGCACGCGGCGCGGCACCAGCAGCGCGCCGCTGAGCGCGGGTCCGGCGGCGTCGGAGCCGCAGTGGCCCACGCGCGCGTCGGGCGCCGCGGTGGAGCTGCCGCCCTTGCCGCCGCCGCCCTCGTCGTCGCCGCTGATGCCTGCGTCGGCGTCGCGTCCGCCGGCTCCGACGCGGCAGCCCACCTCACCCTTCGAGCAGCCCTCTACCGAGGCCGAGCCCTACGTCCCGCAGCCCACCGGCGTCATGGGCACGCTCAAGCAGATGGGCGTGGTCGAGATCGTGCAGATGCTCGAGATCGGCAAGAAGAGCGCGCGCCTCGACTTCCAGGGCATGGAGGGTTGGGTCGGTCAGATCTTCGTGCACGACGGCCAGATCGTGCGTTGCACCTTCGACGCCATGAGCGGCGAGGGCGCCGTGGTGGCGCTGTGCAAAAAGAAGGAGGGCTTCTTCCGCATCCACTACGAGAAGGAGCGCTGCGAGCGCAACGTCACGCGCCCAACCACGCTGGTGCTGCTCGAGGCCATGCGCACCATCGACGAGACCGGCGCCGAGGCGCCGGCGCCCCCGCCGCCGCCGGCGTCGTTGGGGCGGGACGCCACGGCGCGCGCCTCGCCGGTGCCCGCGCTGAGCCAGCCGCCGACGCGGCCGCCCGCGCGCCCGCACGCCCCGCAGCGCGACCACGATGACCCCACGGTGAGCACCGACCCGCGGCCCGTGAGCGGCCTGGGCGACGGCATCAGCGTCGCGCCCGCGCGCGGCGCCCTCGACGATCCCACGCTGCCCGAGGTCCGGCAGGTGCAGGTGCACTCGGTCACCGACGTGCGGGACGGACCCGACCAGCCGCCCGCGCTGGGCCTCTCCGAGGAGCTGTTCGGCGCCAAGGCGGGCTCGAGCGCGTCCGCCGCTGCAGGGTCGGCGCTCCGCAAGCTCGGCGACGTTGCGCAAAACGTGGCGGCGCAGGTCGCGTTCTACGCACCGCGCGCGTGGACGGCGATGAACCGCGCGCTCGCGCCGCTGTCACCGACGCTGGCGCGGGTGCACCCCGCGCTCGGCGCCGCGCCGCCGGCCGCGCTCTTCGCCGGCGCGCTCGCCGTGGTGCTGGCGCTCGTGCTGGTGGTGGTCGCCGCCTGGTCCGGAGGCGCGCAGGGCCCGAGCTACGCGCAGGCCGTCGCGGCCATCAAGGACGGCAAGGCCCGCGACGTCGTCGACAACCTCGGCGCCCTGGCCGCGGTCGAGCGCAGCGCCGAGCAAGAGCTGGCGCTCGGCCACGCGCTGGTGGTGCTCGCCGACGACGCCGCCGCGCTCGCGGCCTACCACGAGGCGGTGCCCGCAGGGGTCACCGACCCCTGGCTGCAGGGCTGGCTGCTCGCGCGCCTCGACGCCTCCCAGCCCGACGATGAGCTCGACTTGTTGGTGCTCTGGCCCGAGAACGACATCGAGGACGCGCTGGCGCCACTGGCGCTGTCCGTGTCACCGCTGGTGCGCCAGAACGCGGTGGGCGTGCTCGCCGAGCGCAGCGCGTTGGCGCTCGTCGACCTGGGCGCCATGGCCACGCTTGACCTCGTCGACGCCAAGGCGTGCGGCGAGCGCCGCGCGGCGCTCAGCATCCTGCGCGTCGCCGGCAAGACCTCGGCGGCGTTGAGCGCCATCGACAACGTTGGGCGCAAGAGCGCCGATTGCTTCCGCCCCGAGGAGCTGGCGCGCGCCTACAAGGCCGTGCTCGGGCGCGTGCCCAAGCCCGCGAAAGAGCGCTAGGCTGCCGGCATGACGCCGCGCGCCTTCTTCGAGGAGCAGCTCCCCGAGCTGGCCCGCGCGCGCGCGGCGCTGTTCCCCGCGCTCGCGGACACCATCTCCATCGTCGTCGAGCACGAGGCGTGGACCCTGCGTCTGCACGACGCCGCCACGCCGGTCACGCGCGGCGGCACGCCGGGCGCTGCGCTCGCGCTGTACTTCGGCGCCGACGCCTTCGCCGCGCTCGTCGACGGTACCCTCGATCTCGATCGCGCCATCGCGCGCCGCGCCATCGGTTACGCCGGTGACCTGCGCCTGCTCGAGCAGCTCGGGCGCCTCTTGCAGGGTGGCGCCAGCGCTCACGGTGTGCGAGGCACGCCGTGAGCGACACCGTCTCGACGAAGCACGTGGGCGTCGCCTTGCAGCACATCCGCGAGGCGCTGGCGACGGCGGCCGGCAAGGATCGCGCGTTGACGCGCGACGAGGCCGAGCGCTGCTTGACGTCGATGGTCACAACCGAGCGCGCCGCCGTCGACGCCTTCGTGGGCGTGTTGCGCCAGGGCACAGCCGGCAACGGCCTCATCACCACCGACGAGATCGACGCAGCCGTGGCGGCCCTGCGCAGCGGTGTCGAGGCCAGCGGCACAAGCGGCAGCATCCCCGCCGAGACGGTGCGGCAGCTCTCGCGCATGGGCGACACCTTGGTGCGCCTGGCGAGCCGCCTCTCGGGCGAGCCGAGCGCGGTGTTGCCGCCCTTGCCCAAGGGCGCGTTCCCAGGGCTCTCGGGCGATGCGCTCCTGTCGGCGCTGCGCACCTGGGCGGCACCGCACCTGCAGTTCGACTACGGCACCGCCCGCGACCTGCTCTATGGCGCGGTCGACGGCAAGGGCGGCGTGGTGCACGACGTCTACGGCGGTCGCGACGTGGCGGTGCGGCCGCGCAAAGAGCTCGAGGAGCACGAGCACATCAACGCCGAGCACACGCGCCCGCGCTCCACTGGCGTCAAGGGCACCCCGGCGAACACCGATCTGCATCACCTGTTTCCCACCGACCAAGAGGCCAACAACCGGCGCGGCAACCTGCCCTTCGGCGAGGTCGTCGAGGAGCTGTGGCGCCAGGGCGACGCGCGCATGGGGACCGATCAGAGCGGCGCGCTGGTGTTCGAGCCGCCCGACGAGCACAAGGGCAACGTGGCGCGCGCGCTCTTCTACGTGGCCGCGGTCTATGGGCTCGCGCTGCCGCCCGACGAGGAGCGCGTGCTGCGCGGCTGGCATCGCCTCGACCCGGTGTCTGGGCAGGAGCGCGCGCGCAACGACGCTATCTCGACGCTGCAAGAGAACCGCAACCCCTTCGTCGATGATCCCGGTCTGGTGGACCGCGTGACGAAGGGGAGCTGAGCGCCATGGCCATCGAGCGCCGCCCCCGCGGCACCGCCGCGACGGCACCGGCCACACCCACGGCGCCCACCGACCTCGACGGCGTGGTGAAGGCGATCGAGCGCCCGCACCCGAACCTGTTGTGGCTCTACGTGATCACGGCGCTGCTCACGGTGGTGGGTGCGCCCGTGGTGCTGGTGCCGCTCTACTTTCGCTACCACACGCTGCGCTACCGCTTCGACGACGAGGGCCTGCACGCGAGCTGGGGCATCTTGTTTCGCCGCGAGGTGAGCCTCACCTACGCGCGTATCCAAGACATCCACCTGCGCAGGAACGTCATCGAGCGCTGGCTGGGCTTGGGCAGCGTGCAGATCCAGACCGCCTCGGGCTCGGGCTCGGCGGAGCTGGTGGTGGAGGGCGTCACCCAGTTCGTCGAGGTGCGCGACTTCCTCTACGCCAAGATGCGCGGCGCGCACCACAAGCCCCAGAGCGCCGCCCGGGTCGTCGACGATCAGGCGGTGGCGCTGTTGCGCGAGATCAAAGATGAGCTGCGCATGACGCGCGAGCGCCTGGCTGCGCGCGCCGGTGGCGGCGATGCTGCTTGACCCGCTGCGCCGCGCGCTGCTCGCGTTCTTGCGCGTCTCGCAGGAGCCGCCCGAGGCGCCGGGCGGCGAGCACGTCGAGGTCTTCCGCGCCTCGCCGCGCTACCTGAGCTACCTCTTGCTCGCCTGGGCGCTGCAGAGCGCGTTCATGATCCTGGTGATGGGCGGAGCCGTGACCGGCGCCTGCATCGCCATCGTCGTCGAGGAGGGCGTGCTGTGGCCGGCGTTGCTCTTGGGCGGCGCCACCGCGCTCTTCTTGTTCCTGTTCACCTTCGTCTCCTACGCCACCATTCGCCTCGACTACGAGATGCGCTGGTACGTACTCACGGATCGCTCGCTGCGCATCCGCGAGGGCATCGCACACATGCGCGAGGTGACGCTCACCTTGGCCAACGTGCAGGACCTCAAGGTCTCGCAGGGCCCGCTGCAGCGCCTGCTCGACCTCACCGACGTCGTCGTCGACACGGCGGGCGGTGGCGGTGCCGCCGCGGCCGGGACGCGCGGCAGCGTGCACGGGCATGCGGGCGTGGTGCGTGGCATCGAGCGCGGCAGCGAGCTGGTGGCGAAGATCAAGGCCCGCGTGCAGCAGCGCAAGGGCACCGGGCTCGGGGACGGCGACGAGCAGGAGGCGCCCGCGGCGGCCGCGGACCCGCTCGTCGAGGTGCTGCGTGAGGTGCGCGACGAGGCACGGGCCTTGCGGATGGCGCTGGGGTGATCGCGAAGCACCGATGAACAGCGACCAGCAGGGATGAGCAGCGCGCCCTCAACGCGCCAACGCCACGAAGCCGCGCCGCCCGCGCACCACGAAGCGCGCCACCAGCGCCACCGACGCCACCACGAGCCCGAAGGTGAGCCCCCACCACACGCCGGCGGGACCCCAGCGCTTGGCCAGCCACAGCACGCAGGGCAGCCCCACGGCCCAGTGCGCGAACAGATGGATGACGAAGGTGGCGCGGGTATCGCCGGCGCCCCGCAGCGCGCCCGACGCGACCGCCTGCAGGCCGTCGGAGAGCTGGAACGCGGCGGCGACGGCGAGCAGCGCGGCCGCCAGCGCCACCACCTCGGCTTGATCGGTGAGCGCGCGCGCCAAGGGCGCTCCGGCGAACAAGAAGAGCGCGCCCGTCGCGACCATCACCACCGTCGACAGAGCGAGGGCCACCAGGCCGGCGCGCAGCGCGCCCGCGCGATCGCCCGCGCCAATGCGGCGCCCCACCACCACGCTGGCGGCGCTGCCGAGGCCCACCATGATGTTGAAGGTCGTCGACGCGCACTGGATGGCCACCTGATGCGCGGCCAGCTCGTGGGCACCAAGCTGGCCCATGGTGAGCGCGGCGAAGGCGAACACCGCCACCTCGAGCGCCATCTGCAGGCCGAGCGGCAGGCCGATGCGCACGAGTTGCCACAGCTCGTCCGTGCGCAAGGCAGCGCGCATGCGCCGCGCGCGCTCCGCCAGCGACGCGGGCGCTGCTTCGCCCGCGAGCGTGCCGTCGGCCAGCGCGCGCTCGGCGGCCACGGCGACGATGACCAGGCGCAGCGTGGTGGTGACGGCGTGGGCGAGCCCGACGCCGACGACGCCGAAGGGCGTCACCAGCGCCAGCGCCAACGCCAGCTCGGCGACGTTGGCCACCACCACGCCCACCACGGGCGCGGTGGTGCGCCCTTGCGCTTGCAGCCACGCCTTGATGGCCCAGTACACCAGGAAGGGCAGCACGGCGGCGCTGCGCGCGATGACGTAGCTGCGCACGTGCGGCACCACGGTGGCGTCGACGCCGGCGGCGGGGAGCGCCACGAGCGCGAGCGCGATGACCAGCAGGATCGGCGGTGTCGCCAACAGCGCGGCCCACATGCCTTGGCGGAAGGCGCGGCGCGCGCGCAGCGGATCGTTGGCGCCGAGCGCCTGCGCGATGATGGGCTCGCTGCCGAGCACCAGGCCCATGCCGATGATGGTGACGGCGAACAGCAGGCTGTTGCCCAAGCCCACCGCCGCGAGCTGCTCAGGCGTGGTGCGGCCCACCACGGCGGTGTCGATGACGCCGAGGAAGCTCGCGCCCACCTGCACGGCGGCCAGCGGCACGGCGAGCGCGAGCAGCTCGCGCCACAGCGGTCGCGCAGGGCGCTGCTGCTTCACGTTGCGCTCACTTGGCGGGCGGCTTGGCGAGCGGGCCGGTGAAGGTCACGCAGCGGGTCTTCATGGGGTCACAGGGCCAGCGCACGCCCTCGGTGCGCACCCAGCGCAGCGCCAGCGGCGTGTCGATGGTGACGCCCAGGTTCTCGAGCTGGCGCCAGACGTGGAAGCACGCATGCGCGCCCTCCTCGTTGGCGGTGAGGAAGGCACGGATGGCGCCGCCGTTCATCAGGTCTGGTGACTGTCCGGTGATGGCGAGCTCGAGCGTCTTGCCGGCGAACACCGGGTCGACGTCGACGCGCAGGCACACGCCGGGCAGGTCGCTCGCCTCGTAGCTCTCGTCGGTCTTGGCCACCAGCGCCGCCGACAAGCACGGCGCCGCGCGACCTTCCCCCGTGCAGCGCGCGCCGCCGGGTCCACGCCACCGTTGAGCGGTGCGCACCGCCGTGGGGCGCAGGCGGATCTCGCCGCGTGTAAACGAGATGAGCGCGTGGCTGCGCATCAGCACGTCGTTGCCGAGGAGTCCCAAGCCCGCGGCCGCCTCGCCGGCGCCACCGCGCATGGTCGAGCCGATCGCGAGCACGCGTCCCACGGCCACGCCACCGAACCGGAGCGGGTCGAGCACGAAGCGGCCGCGGTTGGTCTGCTCGCCGCCCACGGCCACCGTGACCGACTCGAAGCTGGTGTCGGCCGCCAGGCCGCCATTGATGCCCGTGAGCAGCGGTACCGAGGTGTTCCACGCCCCCGTGTCGACGATGAGCGGGAAGCTCACCTCGGCGCCGGCCACGCTCGAGGCGCCGCCGATGGCGATGAGCTGGCGATCACTCACCTGGAGATGGATGACGCGGTCCGCGCTCTCGGCCGGCCCGCGGCCGGCGGAGAAGATGCCCACCAGACCCTCGTCGGCGGCCAACAGCAGATCGAGGTCGCGCAGCAGGTCGGCGCCGACGAGGAACAGGTCGGGCTGATCGCCCAGCACCGTCACCTCCACGTCCGTCCAGCGATGGCGGCCGATGCCCACCTCGCCGAGCAGGATCTTCTCGCCGACGAGCTGTTGGCCGTGCGCATCGGTGGCGGTGACGCGCCGGCCGCGCCGACCGTTCTCGAACACCCCGAGGGCCTCGGCCACCGGCGTCGACATGGTGGTGCCCATGGCGCCGGTGTCGAGCGTGGCCACGGTGCGCTCGCCATTGACCTCGACGGGCGTGACCACTGCCATGGAGAGCAGCGGCGCCTCGATGGGGAGCCAGTCGCCGTCTGGGTAGAGCTGCGGCAGGTCCGACAGGTCGCTGCCGTTGGCGGAGACGCGCGGCTCGCGCCGTGCGCCGTCGCGCGTGGCCTCGGCGATGAGCGCCACCGTCTCGCCCTCGGGCCCAAGGCGCACGACCGTGGGCGGGCACGCCGCCACGAGCGTCACTCCGACCAACACGGTCGGCACCACTCGAGCAGCGCCACGGCCCATACCGAGAGACTCGCCGCCCCCGCGCTCGCCGGTCAAATGCGCCGCCGTGCGGATCAGTCGTCGTCGACGATGATGGAGGGCCGCGTGGCGTCCTTGGGCCGCTCGGCGCGGGTCTCGGTCAGCGTGACGCCGCTGCCGACCGAGGGCGGGCGCAGCAGCGTCGCTACCTCGGCCCGCAGCTCCGCCACGCCGCGGCGCAGCCGCTCCGCGTCCTCGGCGCTGCCGCGGAGCCGGTTGAGCGAGCCGTCGTGGTCGATCTCGTCGAGCAGGTCGCGCGTGGGCGCGGCCGGCGCCGGCCCCGCGGCGATCTCACGGGCGCGCACCACCACCCACGAGGGCGAGCGAGGGAAGGAGCCGTCATCGAGCCGCTCCAGCTCCCCGGCGAGCGCGATCAAGTGCTGGCGCAGGCGATCCTCGACGCTCATGCGCCACTCTACTCAGATGACCCGCGCTTTGGCCGCCGCCAGCGCGTCGTTGACCATCTGCGTGCGCTTGGCCGGGTCCTGCCAGTCCGCCTGCACGCGTGCGCTCAGGCCCGAGAGCGGGTCGTACATGCAGAAGTACTGGTCCTTCTTGACCGCGGGCGCCGTGTACACCGAGATGCCGGTCTCGCGGTCGTACATCTCGTAGCTGTGCATGTCGCGCTTGCCGCCGCCGCCGGGCGCGTCGACGAGGAACAGCGGCGTGTTGAAGCCCGCGGTGCTGCCGCGCACGCGCTTCTCCACCTGCACGCCCGTGGCCACGGAGGTGCGCAGGTCTTCGGTGCCGCGCACCAGATCGTGCACGTAGACGTAATAGGGGTGAACGTTCACCCACGACAGCTTGCGCACCAGCTCGGTCATCACCTCGGCGCTGTCGTTGACGCCGCGTTGGAACACCGATTGGTTCCGCACCAGGACGCCGCGCTCCATCAGCAGGTCGCACGCCCGCTGCGTGATGCCCGTGATCTCGTTGGGATGGTTGAAGTGCGTGTGGATCACCACGTCCTTGTGCAGCTTCTTCCCCTTGTCGACGATCTCGGTGACCGCGTCGGTCCACGCCGTGTCGGTCAGGATCTTCATGGGCTGCACGGCGATGCCCTTGGTGGCGAAGCGGAAGCGCCGGATGTGCGGCATGGCCAACAGGCGCTCGCCGAGGAAACGAATCTGGTCGGGCTTGAGGCGGTAGCAGTCGCCGCCGCTCACCACCACGTCCTCCACGTCGGGGCGCTCGGCGATGTACTGCAGCGCGCGCTCCCAGCGCTCGTCGGTGGCCTTGAGCGACACCTTGTCGACGACGTCGGTGTCGAGGCCCACGGCGTAGCTGCGCGTGCAGAAGCGGCAGTAGACCGGGCAGGTGTCGAGCACCAGGAACAGCACCTTGTCGGGGTAGCGGTGGGTGAGGCCCGGCACTGGCGCGTCGTCTTGCTCGTGCAGCGAGTCGAGCGTCAGCATGGGGTGGTCGGGCTCGAGCTGGCTGCCCACGGGCAAGAACTGGCGACGGATGGGGTCGTGGTACGGGTCGCTCCAGTCGATGAGCGAGAGCAGGTACGGCGAGATGCGCACCGCCATGGGCGCCTGGTGGAAGCCCGCCTCCACGTCCTTGATGAACTCGGGGCTGGCCAGGGATTGCACCGCCTCGACGAGCCGGGCGGGCGAGGTGATGGCGTGCTTCTCTTGCCACAGGTGGTGCAGGAAGGTCGCCTCGTCGACGTCCTTCCACCCGGGGATGCGGCGCCAGAACTCGTCGGTGCGCAGGGAACGGTGGCGCAGCGAGGCCGGGTCGACCTGCCCCTTCTTGTGCACGATGGGGGTCGTTGGATTCGCGCTGGGGTTCTTGGCGGCGGCGGCCGTGGTGGTCTCGCTCATGGCGGGCCTCGGGAAGTGGCGCAGGCGTGCTGCGGGAGTCTGGGCGAAAGGGGTGGACATCGACGATCGCGGCGCGATCGCCCGGGAGCGCGCTACGCCCGCACGACGTCAGGGCAGTGAAACACCACGCCTTTGAACCACATGGCTTGATGGTACCGGCCGCCACCGGGGCCGACAAGTCCGCATGCAGACCGCCAAGCGGCTACACTGCCGGCATGTGCTCCGCCCGGCCGCCGTTGGCGCTGTTCGCAGCGTCGACGAACGCCGCCCTGCTCTTGGCGATCGCGGTCGCGCCCTCGGCGCTCTCGGCCTGCCGCCACGAGGTCGAGCCCGGGCGCGACGCTGGCGCAGGGGGCGAAGGCGAAGGCGAAGGTGAGGGTGAGGGCGAGGGCGAGGGTGAGGGCGAGTGTCCGCCCGACCCGGTCATCGGCATGACCGCGGTGGTGATCGACAACGTCACGCAGTTTCGCGTCTGCGACGCCGCCGTCCAGATCTCATCGGGTAGCTACACGGAGACGCTGACGCAGCAGGGCAGCACGGCGTCGGATTGCCGCTACCTCGGCGCGGAAGATCGGCCGGGCACCTATCAGGTGCAGGCCACGGCGACGGGCTACGTGCCCTTCGACGTCAGCGGCATCGAGGTCGAGGCGAACGCTTGCGGCAAGCCCATCCCCGAGACCGTCAACGTGCGCCTGACCCCCGAGTAGCGCTCGGCGGTCGCTGCCATCAACGGGTGATCACGGCATGCGCAAGGCGAGCAAGGTGCCCAGCGAGGCGACGGTGGCGGTGAGCGCCACCAGCGCCACCACCGCCCAGCCCGGCACGCCCACGCTTCGCACCACGACGCGCTCGGTCGGGATCGCGGGCGGCGGCGCGGGGAGCGGCGGGTTGGGCACGGTGCGCGGCACCGTGAGCAGCGGCCCCGGGGCCGCGGGCGCACGCGCGTCACCGCTGCTCGGCGTCAAGCCCGCCGGCGCGAGCTCGAGCGCGCGGCCCGATGTAGCACCGTAGGGGCCCGTGGACGGCACGCTGGCGAAGGGGTTGCCGAGCCCGTCGCCCTCCGAGGGTGGCGCGCCCGGCAGCGGCAGATCGCTCTTGGCCGCGTCCGCCAGCTGCTCGCGGAAGCGCACCAGCTCCTCGAGGACGGCCTCGAGCCGGCCGCGCACCTCGCGCATGGTCTGCGGGCGCCGCGAGGGCTCGCGATCGAGGCACTGCAGGATCAGCTCGTCGAGGGCCTGGGGGATGAACGCGTCGTCTCTGACGTTGGTCGACGGGCGCGCCGGATCCGTGGAGAGCTGCGAGAACAGCACCTCGCGCTCGGTTTGACCAGCGAAGGGCAGCCGGCCGGTGATGCACTCGTAAAGCACCACGCCGAGCGCGAAGATGTCGGCGCGCGGGTCGATGGGCTGGCCGATGAGCTGCTCGGGTGACATGTACTCGAGCGTGCCCACGGCGACGCCGACGCTGGACTCGGTGGTGCTGACCGCGGTCGGGTCGGTCAGCTTGGCGACGCCGAAGTCGAGCAGCTTGACGAAGTCGTCGCGCCCGCCGCGCTGCGTGAGGAAGATGTTCTCGGGCTTGAGGTCGCGGTGGATGATCTGCGCGTCGTGCACGGCCACCATGGCGCTGGCCACCTGGTACGCGATGCGCACGGTGCGCTCGGGGCGCGGCGCACCCACGCTGCGCAACAGCTCCGCCAGGCTGCGTCCCTCGAGGGCCTCCATGATGTAGCAGGTGTGCCCGTCGTCGGTCTCGAACAGGTCGGTGACCTCGATGCAGTTCTCGTGACGGATGCGGTTGATGGCGCGCGCCTCGGTGAGGAAGCGCTCGATGGCGGCCTCGTTGCCGGCGAAGCGACGACGCAACATCTTGAGCGCCACGCGCCGCCCGAGGCGGATGTGCTCGGCCAGATACACGCGACCCATGCCGCCGCGGCCGAGGATGTCGTGCAGCAGATAATCGCCCATCACGTCGCCGGGCTTGGGGACGCTGGCCTCGTCTTCGGGCAAGGAGCGCTGCCCGTCGATCGAGCTGGTGTGGTCTTCCTTCGAGGTGTCCTTCTTCGGCGTGGCTTGGGTGTCACGCAGCTCGGCGGTCACCTGGCGCTTGGCCTCTTCCAGCGCCACCGAGCGGAAGCTCGCGCCGGACGGCGAGGCAGCGACGGGGGCGGGCGCTCGTGCCGTGGGCACGTTGCGCTTGATCTCGAGCGGCAGCTTCTGCCCGTCGCCGGCGTCGATGGCGAGCGTCAGGTCGAGATCGGCCCCGAGCCACGCCTCGAGCGTGAGCGGCCCCGGGTGCTTGACCAGCCACGCGGGCTCCACGCGCACCGTGCCGAGCACGTCGCGCTCGAGGCTGGTGGCGTCGACCGACTCGTACAGGCCGACGACCAGCGCCTTGTCGGAGGGCGGTCGCTCCTCGAGCGTGAGACGAGACACCGACGGCACCTGGCTGTTGGCCGGCACCAGCTCCCTGGTGACGCCGCCGGGCAGCTGCACGCCGATGGACATGCTGTTGACGTCGATGAGGCTCTGCGTGCCGCGCCCGAGCAGCGCGGCCCCCACCACCACGGCCAGGTCGGGGTGCACGTTGCTCGAGGCGTTGAACGGGAAGATGCCCGCCATGCGCGTGTGGATGAGCGGCATGCGCGTCATGCCACCCACGAACACGATCTCGTCGATGCGCGCGGGATCGATCTTGGCGCGCTGCAAGATGTCGTTGCACACGGTCAGGCACTTCTCGACGAGCGGGCTGACCAGGTTCTCCATCTCCTTGCGCGTCAGCCGCGCCTCGAGGTCGAAGAACTGCTCGCCCTTGACCGCGATGCAGGGCACGCGGATCTTGGCCACCTCGTTCTTCGACAGCTCGATCTTGGCCGCCTCCGCGGCCACCAGCAGGCGCTGCATCGACACCGCGCTCTTGGTCAGGTCGATGTTGGTGGACTGGAGGAACTGCGCCACCAGGTGCTCGGCGATCTTGGCGTCGAAGTCGGCGCCGCCCAAGAACGCGTCGCCGCCGGTGGCGAGCACCTTCACGATGCCGCCCATGATGGTCATCAAGGTCGCGTCGAAGGTGCCGCCGCCCAGGTCGAACACCAGGATGGTGCCGTCCTTGCCGCGGTTGCGCTCGGCGAAGTAGGTGGCTGCCGCGGTGGGCTCGTTGATCATCGCCTTGACGCGCACGCCGGCGGTCGTGGCCGCACGCCGAATGGCGGTGCGCTGCGTGAAGCCGTAGTGCGCCGGCACCGTCACCACCACGTCGACGACGTCGGTGCCGAGGGAGAGCTTGGTCAGCTCGATGAGGCGCTTGAACATGTCGACGGCGATGTCGCTGAGCGTCTTGACCCCGCAGCCGAGCTGCACGGCGCACTGCCCGTCGCTGCCCTCGATGAGCGTGAACGCGAAGCGCCCCACGTGCTGGTGCACGAACGGCGACGAGAAGCGCCGTCCTAGGAAGCGCTTGAGGCCGAACACCGTGTTGTGGGGGTCGTCGATGATCTGCTGGCGCGCCGCATGCCCCACCAGGTGGTGACCCTGCGGGCCGTACCAAGCCACCGTGGGCAAGAGGTAGACGCCGTCTTTGATGGCGGCGACGCGCACACGCCCAGCGTCATCCACCCACGCCGCGGCGGAATTGCTCGTGCCGAAGTCGATGCCGACGACCGGCGCCACGCGGCCGAGCCTAGAGGAGTTCGGGTCGTGGCACCAAACGACGCCCGCGCAGGTGTCTCTGCTTGCGCGCGGGCGCGTCGCCGAGCTCCCGCGGGGCCCGGTCTCGATTGATCAACGCTCGAGACCCAAGGCCCAGCAGAGCAAGAAGAAGAAGTTGGGGCTTGGTGCTCTGCCTTCGTCGACGATCGCTGCTCTCGCGAGAGCACACGCTCGTGCCTTTCGGTGGCCGCGCCCGTGCGGCACGCCAGCGTCCTCTTCGAGGCCGAGCGCCCCCTCCCCTGCCCCTCCCCTGCGGGGAGGGCCGTTCAGGGTACCGGTGACCAGAGCCCGGTGACGACGTCAAGCTCTCGCGAAGTTGGATGGGCCCTCCCCGAACGGGGAGGGGCAGGGGAGGGGGCGGCCGATGCTGCACCGCCGTGTGCTCTCGCGAGAGCAGCGATCGCGGCATGACGGCGAAACAACAAGCCCCAGCTTCTCCTTTTCTCCTTCTCCTTCTCCTTCTCCTTCTCCTTCTCCTTCTCCTTCTCCTTCTTCTTCTTCTGCTGCTTCCACCACTGCTGCTGCTGCCGGCCCAAAGGCGCCGTGAGGTGATCCATCGAGACCTGCACCCACAGCCGCCGCACTGCGCGTCGCGCGGCGGTCGTGGCCGGGCGCTCCCTGATCGACGATCAGCCTGCGTACTCCTCGTGCTGCCGGTCGAGGTTGTCGAAGCGCGTAATGTTGGAGAAGAAGCGCAGCTCGATGGTGCCGGTGGGACCGTTGCGGTGCTTGGCCACGATGACCTCGGCCACGCCGAGCTTGTCCTCGGGCGTCTTGTCCTTGGCGTAGTACTCCTCGCGGTAGAGGAAGGCGATGACGTCGGCGTCTTGCTCGATGGCGCCCGACTCACGAAGGTCGCTCATCATCGGCCGCTTGTCGGTGCGGCTCTCGACGCCGCGGTTGAGCTGCGAGAGCGCGATGACGGGGATGTTGAGCTCGCGCGCGATGGTCTTGAGGCCCTTGCTGATCTCGCCCACCTCGGTGGCCTTGTTGTCGTAGCCGGCGGGCCCCGTCATCAGCTGCAGGTAGTCGACCACCACCAGCGACAGACCGGTCTCGTGCATCTGGCGCCGACACTTGTTGCGCATCTCGGAGACGGTGATGGAGGGCGTCTCGTCGATGAAGAAGGGCGCCTCGCTCAAGCGGCCCGATGCCTCGGCGAGCTTGGACCACTCGTGGCGCTGGATGAAGCCGCGGCGGAGGTTCGACAGATCGATGCGCGCCTCCGAGCCGATCAGCCGCTGCACCAGCTGCTCGGCGCCCATCTCGAGCGAGAAGAACATGGTGGGCAAGGCGAGCCGCGTGGCCACGTGCGAGGCCAGGTTGAGCGTGAACGCCGTCTTGCCCATGGAGGGGCGCGCGGCCACGATGATGAGCTCGCCCGGCTGCAGCCCGCTCGTGATGTTGTCGAGGTCGCGAAAGCCCGTGGCCACGCCGGTGATGGCGCTCTTGTTGTTGAAGGCCTTCTCGAGCTGCTTGGTGGCGCGCTCCACCAGCTCGCGCATGGGCACGATGGAGCGGCGCGCGTGGCCCTCGCTGATCTTGAGGATGTCGCGCTCGGCCTCGTCGATGATCTCCACCACGCGCTTGTCTTGGCGATAGGCGCTCTGCACGATGGCGGTGGCGGTCTCGATGAGGTGGCGCAGCGTGGACTTCTCGCGCACCAGGCGGGCGTAGGCGCCCACGTGCGCGGCCGTGGGCAGCATGGCCTCGAGCTGGCTCACCGCCGCGGCGCCGCCCACGGCGTCGAGCTGACCGTGCTTCATCAGCTCGTCGACGACGGTGAGCACGTCGATGGGCTCGGCCGCCGCGTGCAGCTCTTGCACGACGCGGAAGATGGTGCCGTGCGCTGGCCGGTAGAAGTCGTCGGGGCGCAGGCCCTCGTCGATGACCGCCTCGTAGCTCGAGGGCTCGAGCAAGAGCGCACCCAAGACGGCGCGCTCGGCGTCGAGCGCGTGGGGCGGCGTGCGCGCGCGCTTGAGCACCTCGAGCGCGGTCTCTTCGGCGGTGGCGGCGGTGCGCTTCTGGATCTCCTCGAGCACGGCGCCGAGGGGCACCAGCGCCTCGTCGGCGGCCTCGGCGCTCTCGCCCTCGTCCGCCTGTTCGCCGGCGGACTCCTCGTCGGGGCCGCGGGGATCCTCTGGGCCCGCCCCGTCGTGTTCGTCGCTGATCGCCATGCTCGCTCCAGTAGGGGAGATGACGGCGGCCCACAAGCGAAGGCAGACTCTCCCCAGGCTTTCCCCGGTTTCCCCACAGGCTCGCGTGGGTCCGGGTTGGGGGATCAGCTGCTCGCGCTCGTCGCCGCTTTGCTCGTTGGATCTCCGGATGCTCCCGCCGATTGTTGCGCGGACGGATCCGATCCGCCCTCGGTCGCGGCGGCGCCGGGCCTCGCGGCCCGAGACCCGCTCGCCGCGCGCCTCGCGGCCGGTGGGGGCGCCGCGCTCGGCGCCTTGGTGGGTGGGCTCGTGGGTGGGACCATGGCCCTGGGGCTCGGCGCTGCGTTGGCCGACTCGTCGGATGAGGCCGTGGCCGTCCCCGTGATCGCGCTGCCCCCCGTGTTGGTGGCCGTGGGCGCGGGCGTGGGCGGCCTCGGCGCCGGCGACGCGCGGGCCGCTTGGGGCGCCGGCATCGCCGGCACGGTGGCGGCGGGCGCCGTCAGCGTGAGCGTGGGCCTCGCCATGCTCGACGGTGGCGGGCTCATCGCCAACGATCGCGGCCTGACCTTCGCGCTCGCCACCACGGGGCCGGCGCTGGCCGCGGCGCTAGCCGCGGGGACCACGGCCGCGCTCCTGGCGGAGCCCGCGCCGGCGCCGTGATCGCTGCCGGCTCAGCGGCCGCGCGCGTACCCAACCGCCACCAGCTCTTGGCCATGGCTCGCCAGCGAGGTCGCCGTGAACGACAGGCGCGGCGCTGCGCGCCCGAGGCGCTCGAGCCACGAAGGCAGCTCCTCGATGAGCTGCCAGCGCTTGAGCTTGAGCGTGAACACCACGGCGCGCAGCGTGGCGGCGTGCGCCTCGATGAAGGGCAGCGCGCCGCGCAGCGCCGTGCCCGGCGGCACGTTGACGTCGACCAGGAGCCACTGGAAGGGCCCAGCGATCTGCTCGGGCGACAGCTGCGTCGACGGTGTGCGCACGTGCACGAAGCGCGGGTGCTCGGCCACGCGCGCGTCCATCTCGTTGGGATCCACGCCCACCACCTCGAGCCCGCGCTCGAGCAGGAGCAGCGCCGCCCCGCCCGGCGCCGCGCCGATCTCGAGGGCGCGCTCGCCGGCGCGCGGCGCCAACGCGAAGCGCTCGCAGACCTCGTAGAGCTTGCGCCACGCGCGCGAGGGCGGGCCGCCCTGCTCTGGCGGCAGGAGGGCCTCGCGCGGACGCCCGCCTGGCCAGGGCGGCAGGCCGCGCGCGTGCCGGTGCAGGGTCAGCCACGGCACCTCGTCGATGAGGACCACGGTGACCACCGCGTCGGAGAGCGCGGGCGCTTCGTCCTCGAGCACGACCTCGCCGAGCTCGCGCACCAGCGCGGCGCGCAGGGCGTCGGCGGCGGGCCCGTGCGCATCGCTCGGGGCGGTGGCGGCCGCGTCCACCACGTGCAAGCGCACCGGGCCCTCGGCCACGCGTGCCAGCGCGCGCACGTCGTCGACCAGGTCGCCGGCGCGCCCGAAGCAGGGCGCGGCGAAGCGCGCCAAGGGAGCGCATAGGCGCGCCTTGGGCCCGAGCGGCCCCGCCGCCTTCAAGGTCAGCACGCCCGGCCGCGAGAAGGCGCGGCGCAGGCCGCGCGCGGCGGCACCTTGCGCGAGCACGGCCTCGGCGCCTGGCGCGCACAGCACGAGGAAGAAGGTGGCGACCGGCGCGACCGGCGGCGCGGGTGCGTGCGGCGCGCGGGCGCTCATCGGGTGCGCTCGGCGCTGGCGAGGACGCGCTCGGCCTCGGCGCGCTGCGCCTCGTCGATGGCCGGCACCAACAGCGCGGCGCGCACGTCGTCGAGCCCCTCCCGATCGCCGAGCGTCAGGCGCTCCCTGCCGCGCAAGAGGAGCGCCGCGGCGGCCGCGCGACTGGTGGGGTCGAGCTCGATCACCTGATCGCACTTGGCCACGGCCCACGCGTGGTCGCTCTTCTCGGCGCTCGCGCGCGCGTTGGCGAGCAAGAGCTGCTGCCGTTGCTGCAGCTCCTCGGCGGAGGCGCCGTCGTCGACGAGCAGGGCCGCGCCGCCCACCAGCGCTACGACCAAGAGCATGACGCCGGCCCCGAGCAGGCCGGCGGTGAGCAGCGAGCGCCGCGTGGACGGGGCCTCCGCCGCTTGCACGCCGAGCGCACCGCTGCGCACCACGGGCGCCGGCACGGGGCGGGGCGCCGCACCGCTGGCGTCGCCCGTCGGCGACGCCGGCAGGCGCAGCGTCTCCTCGATGGTGTCCTCGAGGAAGGCCGCGCTCGCCTTCGGCGGCGGCGGACTCTCGCCGGGTGCGCGTGCGCTGTTGAGGTTGAAGGGCGCGGGCCCCTTGTGCGCGCCGTCGGACGCCGGCTCCCAAGGACGCTCGACGCTCTTGCCCACGGTGCGCAGCACCGACTCACCGTGGCCGAGGGCCCCCGGCGAGGTCGAGGGGACGTTCATGTGGAGGCTCTGGAACGGGTCGGGCACGGGCGCCACCGCCTTCGGCAGCGTGGGGGCGGGTGGTGGCGCGGGGGGCGGCGTGAAGGTGCGCGGCGGCGGCGTGAAGGCGCGCGGCGGCGGCATGGGCATGTCCGGTGGCTGCGAGTCGCTCAGCGTGGGCTCGCCCGGCTCGGTGTCGGCGTCGAGGATGGGGTCGCCCTCCATGGAGGTGCCGATGGGCCACAGGTGCTCGAGCAAAGCGCGCACCTCGGTCTCGCTGGCCAGGTACACGCGGAAGTTCAAGAGCTGGCGCGCGATGTCGTCGCGCGCGCTCGGCTCGGCGACGAGCACGTGCACGGTGCCGCTCTCGTCGCGGCGCACTGGGCACGAGGTCAGGTCGCGCAGCTTGCGCACCAGGTGCTGGGGCAGGCTGAAGCGCTCGGCGTGCGTGATGAGCTCGCGCGGCGCCACCGGGATGCCGGTGAGCGTGGCGAGCGCGCGCAGCAGATCGTCGGGCGCAACACCGACGTGCACCAGCCGCCCCACGCGCGACGCCGACACCCACAGCGGCACGCGCGCTGCTGCTTCGGCCTGCTCGCGCGTGACCACGCCCAGGGCGACCAGGCCTTCGATGGGGTCGAAGTCGACCATCGTCCCGAGTGTGCCCCATTCCGCTCGTCGATTCAGGGATTCGTTGCCGGCGGGTCACCCAAGCGCCCGCGCGGTCGTCAGGGGCGCCGCTTGGCCTCTGCCACCACGTCCTGCAGCAGCGCGACCCAGGACTGCGCGGGGCCGTCCCAGCTCACGTCGAGCTGCAGCAGGCGCTTTTGCACCTCGGGCAGGCGGCCGCCCTCGGCCAGCTTGTGCACGCGCTCCACCGCCAGCACCAGGTTCTCCGGTGACAAGGGCGAGAACAGCACGCCGGTGGCGCGCCGCCAGGGGTCGAAGGCGTCGGTGCCGGTGCGGGCGGGCTGTGCCAGCGGATCGTGGATCGTGTCGACGAGGCCGCCGGTGGCGTGGGCCACGGGCACGGTGCCGTAGCGCTGGGCGATGAGCTGCACCAGGCCGCAGGGCTCGAAGCGCGAGGGCACCAAGACCAGGTCGGCGCCGGCGTAGAGGTGGCGCGCCAGCGCGTCGTCGAAGGCGGGCCGGAAGTACACGCGGCGCGGGTGACGCGCCTGCTTCTCGGCCAGCGCCATGGCGATGGCCGGCGAGCCGTCGCCGAGGAAGGCCAGGCTGGCGCCGTGCTCGACCAGCGCGTCGACGGCGCGGGCGATGATGTCCCAGCCCTTCTGCTGCGCGAGGCGCCCCACGGCCACGCACAAGAGGCCGGCCGGCGGCGCGTCGAGGCCCAGGCGCGCGAGCATGGCCTCGCGGCAGCGCGCCTTGCCCGCGAGCTCGTCGGCCGAGAAGGTGGCGGGCAGCGCCGCGTCGTTCTGCGGATCGAAGCGCGTGTCGTCGATGCCGTTGACGATGCCCACCAGCCGGTGCGCGCGCGCGCGGTAGGCGCCCTCGAGCCCCTCGCCGAAATCATGGGTCTGCAGCTCGCGCGCGTAGCGCGGCGACACCGCCACGATGCGGTCGGCCCACATGAGGCCGCCCTTCAGCATGCACAAGCTGCCCCAGGCCTCGAGCCCGTCGACGTGAAAGAGGTCGGGGGCCAGGCCGGTGATGCCCATCATCTCTGCGGGGAAGCGCCCCTGGTGCGCGTTGTTGTGCACCACCTGCAGGGTGCCGATAGCGCGGTTTGGCCCGCGATCGAGGGAGGTGCGCAGCATGGGCAGCGTGAGCGCGGCGTGCCAGTCGTGCGCCACCACCACGTCGGGGTGCTCGGCCTCGGCGCGGTAGGCGGCGGCCTTGCACAAGGCCACGAAGCGCAGGCCGTTGTCGGTGTAGTCGCGGCCATCCTCGCCGTAGAGCCCGGCGCGATCGAAGAGCGCGGGCACGTCGAGCAGCGCTACCTCCACGCCGGGGAAGAGCGTGCCGCAGTGGAAGCGTCCGTGCAGCACGTGGGGCCCGAGCGTGAGCTGCACGGCGCCGCCGTCGATGAGGCGTGGGCAGGCGCCGCTGGTGAGCGCGCTGCGATAGCCCGGCACCACCACCGTGACCTCGTGACCAAGGGCCCCGAGGGCGCGCGCCAGGCCGCTGGTGGCGTCGCCCAGGCCGCCGCTTTGGCACAAGGGCGCAAGCTCGGAGCACACGAACATCACGTGCATCTGCTGCGTCCCTGTTCTCCCCGGCTCTCGTCGTCGTACCATGGGGCCATGGCCCGCGAGAAGAAAGAGGCCGGTGCCGACGAGAGCGTCTACGGCGCGCGACCGCACGCGGAGAAGGTGGCGCGCCTCGGCGTGGTGCGCGCCAAGGGCTACCTCTATGTGCTCGACGTAGAGCTGTCGGTGGTGCGCAGCGCGCTCGATCCCGAGAGCAGGGAGCTTGGCGAGCCCGAGCTCGTCGTGCGCGTCGAGCATGCGCGGGAGGAGGGGTGGTTCTACTTCCTCGATGCTGACGGCGATCTGGCGCGCTCGCCGGCGCAGGGCTCGTGAGCCCGTGGAGCCCATCGCTCTCGTCGTCCTCCTTGGCGGTGTGACGCTCACGGTGTCGCTGGCGCTGCGCGTGCGCGGCGAGCGTGCGCGCGCGCGCGCCGCCGCGGTGGCAGCGGCAGCCGAGGAGCAGGCGCGCGCTGGCGCGCGCTGTCCCGTGTGCGTCGACGTCATCTTGGTCGACGACGCCGTCCTCGGCGAGCGCCGCTGCCAAAGCTGCCGCGGCGTGCTGCTCTCCCCCGAGCGCGCGCAGCAGCTCATCTATGCGCCGCGCGGCCTCACGCCCGGCGCGCTGACCGCGGTGGGCACCGGGCGCGGCCTCGTCGAGCGCTGCCCCACCTGTGCCGCCGGCATGCGGCCGGTGGCGGTGGACGACGTGGTTGTCGATGTGTGCCTGCGCTGCGGCGCGCTCTGGTGCGACGCTGGCGAGCTTGCGCGCGTCACGCCGTCGGGCGCCTTTCGAGCCTGAGGCGCGTGGCGCCGCGCCCTTCAGTCGTACTCGTCCACCTGCCCAAAGTCATCGCGCGACACCACCACGATGCCACCGTCGCTGATGGTGAAGCGCTGCCGGTCGCGCTCGAGGTCTTCGCCGATGCGCTCGCCGGGCGGGATCTTGACGCCCTTGTCGACGATGCAGCGGTGCAGGCGCGCGCCGCGACCCACATCGACGTCGGGGAACAGCACCGCGTCGGTGATGTGGCTGTAGCTGTTGATGCGCGTGTGCGGGAACACCACCGAGCGCTCCACCCGGCCGCCCGAGATGATGACGCCGCCGCCGATGACGGTGTCGATGG
>JADZDP010000025.1 GCA_020850995.1 Deltaproteobacteria bacterium | reverse complement strand
TGGTGGGCTACGGCGAGCGCGCCTTTTGCGCCGGCGCCGACATCGGGCGCCTGGGCGAGACCCTCGGTGACGCCGAGGCGGCGGCGGGCTTCGCGCGCGAGTGCTCGCGCCTGCTCTTGCACCTCGATCGCATGGACAAGCCCGTGGTGGCAGCGCTCAACGGCATGGCGCTCGGCGGTGGGCTCGAGCTCGCCTTGCGCTGCACCTCGCTGGTGGCGCACGAGGCTGCCACCTTGCAGCTCCCCGAGGTGACGCTCGGCATCGCGCCGGGCATTGGGGGCCTGGTGGTGCCCTACCGTCGCTGGCCGAGTGCTGCGCCCGTGCTGCACGACATGCTCGCCGCGGGCAAGCGCCTGAGCGCGCGCGAGGCCAAGGAGCTCGGCATCGTCAGCGCGCTCGGCGGCTCCTATCACGAGGTGGTGCGCCTGGCGCTCGACGAGGTGCATGCGCGCGCAGGCAAGCCGCGCCCCTCGCTCGAGCGCCCGGTACAGATCGCGGCGCCGCCGAGCGCCCCCGCCAAGGGGCCAGGGGGCGCGCTCTTGTCGGCCCAGGTGGTCGACATCATTCGCGGCGCCATCGTCGAGGCCGCGGCCAAGGACTCGCTGGCCGACGCCCTCGAGGTCGGCTACCGCGCCTTTGGTGCCAGCGCGTGCACCGCGGGGGCGCGCGAGGGCATCACGGCCTTCCTCGAAAAGAGGAAGCCCGACTTCGAGAGGACGGGGTGACACCATGAAGCTCGAGAACGCTTGGCTCCCCTACGGTCGCTACTGGTCGAGCCCCTTCGCGCGCTGGCAGGGCACCTTGGCGGAAGAGCACTCGCTGGTGCTGGCAGCCTCGTGCGCGCGCCGCTTCCTCGACGAGGCCAAGGTGCCGCCCGAGGCCATCGATGGCTTCGCGCTCGGCGTCACCGTGCCCCAGCGACAGGGCTTCTACGGCGCACCCTGGGTGGCCGGCATGGCGGGCCTGCCGCACCTCGACGGGCCCACCATCTCGCAGGCCTGCGCCACCTCGGTGGCGACCTTGGCCTTCGCCGCGCGTGCCGTTGAGCTCGGCGAGCGCGCGTGTTTCCTCGCCGTCACCGCCGATCGCACGAGCAACGGCCCGCACGTCTACTACCCGAGCCGCACGGGCCCCGGCGGCAAGGGCGTGGCCGAGGACCCGGTGCTCGACAGCTTCGGCCACGATCCTTTCGCCAAGCTCTCGATGACCGAGACCGCCGAGAACGTGGCGCGCGCCGCCGGCATCACGCGCGAACAGCAAGACGAGGTGGCGCTCCTGCGCCACGCGCAATACGCCAAGGCGCTGGAAAATGAGCGCGCCTTCCAGCGTCGCTACCTGCTGCCCGTCGAGGGCAAGGCCGGCAAGAAGACGTGGCGCCTCGACGCCGACGAGGGCGTGCACCCGGCCACGCGCGAGGGCATGGCGGCGCTCAAGCCCGTGCAGGACGGCGGCAGCGTCACCTACGGCGCGCAGACGCACCCCGCCGACGGCAACGCGGGCCTGATCGTGACGACCAAGGAGCGCGCGCGCGCCCTGTCGAAGGACGACAAGCTCCCGGTGCGCCTGCTGTCGTTCGGCGCCGCGCGCGTGGACAGGGGCTTCATGCCGCAAGCCCCGGTGCCGGCGGCGCGCCAGGCCCTCGAGCGCGCGGGCATCGGCGTGGGCGATCTCGTGGCCGTGAAGACGCACAACCCCTTCGCGGTCAACGACCTGTACTTCGCGCGCGAGCTCGGCTTCCCGCTGGAGCGCATGAACAACTTCGGCTGCTCGCTGGTGTACGGGCACCCGCAAGGGCCCACGGGCATGCGCGGCGTCATCGAGGTGGTCGAGGAGTTGGCGCTGGCGGGCGGCGGCTATGGGCTCTTCTCCGGCTGCGCCGCGGGCGACACCGCCATGGCGGTGGTGCTGGGTGTCGGCTGATCAACCTCCCGCCGGCGGTTCCGCTGGGTCAACGGGCGCCGGCGGCGGCATGCGGCTCGGCGCCGCCAGCACCGGCGAAGAGACGCCCGCCACCGCGGGCTCATCGAGGCGCTTGGGCAACGCGAGGCGGGTGCGCAGCGCCCGATCGTAGGTGAGGTAGGCGGTCTCGCGCTCGCGCTGCGCGTCGATGGCGGCGCGCACGCCGACGCCGAGCGCGAGCCCGCCGGCGGCGAGGACCACGAGGCCAGCGGTGGCCGTGGCGAGCCCGGTGATGACGCTCTGCTCACGCGGCTCCCCCGGCAGATCGCCAACGACGAAGAGCGGGATGGCGAGCGGCGAGAAGGCACCCACGGCCATGGCCGTGGTGCCGGCGGTGGTCCACCAGAAGGCGGCCTCTTCTTGCGTGCGCGAGCGCTGCGCCGCCAGCGCCGTCGGCGATGTCGGCTCGACTGCAGGCAAGAGATCGACGGGGTGCTCGATGCGCGTGCCGTCCTCGATGATCAGGAAGGACACGGGCTCGGACCAGGTGCTCGGGTAGTTGACGGAGCGCATGGCCGTGGGCGCGTGGTCCACGTAGTAGGCGCGGCGCTCGGCCTCGGGCGCGGTCTTTGACGGCGGGGCCTCGAGCACGACGTGGGCGGGGCCGGCACACGACGCGACGAGTGCCGTCGCGACGACGACGGCCAAACACCAAGAAGGGCGCATGGTGACTCCGAAAGGTGCTGCGGGACGAGCTGATCCGGCGCGCTATTCACCGCGCGCATGGCCGCTCACCGAGTGTCAGCGCTCACCCGCCGATGGGCAGGCAGATGCCGTCGTCGAGGCACAGCGATCCCGGGCAGCAGTCGGCGTCGTCGGTGCACGGGCCGCAGGTGCCCGTCGACTCGCCCGGATCAATGAGGCAGGCCTCGTTGCCGCAGTTGTGGTTGCAGCGATCGGAGCAACCCCCCGGTGGGCCCGCGTCTGCGGGCGGACCAGCGTCGTCGTCGGGCACGCCGGCGTCGGGCTCGGGGGGCTGGTCGATGGGACAGCCAAACACGATGGTGAGGTCGGTGACCACACCGCTCTGCAGCGCGACGCAGGCGTTGCCGGCGAAGCGCAGGCGCTCACCTTGGGGGAAGTAGTCCCAGCCCGACTGCCCGCTCGGGTCGCGCGGCACCGGCTGGCCGTTGAAGTAGATGGCCAGCGCATCGGGATCGTCGCCGGCGCCCTCCACCACATAGTCGCACGAGAGCACGCTGCCGAGGATGTCGGCCAGCGCCGCCTGCAGCGAGGCGGCGTCGTCGGCCTGGTAGTAGGGCTGGCCGCCGGCGCGCGGGCGCCCGCCGGCGTTCGCCATGGCCTCGAGCTCGTCAGGGTCGACGCCGTCGCCGAAGCCGATGACGAAGGTGGGCACGCTCGGCGTCTGCGCGAAGAGCTGCGCCACCACGGGCGCGGGCTCGCCGCACGAGGACTGCCCGTCGGTGATGAGCAGGACGTAGTTGCCACGCGCGCTGTCTTGCAGCGCCGCATGCCCAACCAAGATCTGGAGGTTCTCCGCCGTGGGCGTGGACAGGTGGCAGGTGCCCGAGCCGTCGAGGAAGTCGGAGATGGCGCTCTCGTTGCCAACGCCGACGTCGATGGGGATGTAGCCGGGGCCGCACTCCACGCCCTCGCTGCACGATGGGTTGGTACCAGGGTACACGTTGAGGCCGAAGCGGATTTGGCCCGTGTACGTCGTCACCACGGTGTCGACGGCGGCGCGCGCCACGTCCCACTTGCTGCCGTCGCTGCCGATGTCTTGCAGCATCGAGCTCGAACGATCGATGGTGATCATCAGGTTGGCGGGCACGTTCTCGGCGGCGAAGGCCTGGCCCTGGCACTCCTCGGGGATGCACACCACCCCCACGCAGCGCTCGCCGGCGACGCACTGCCGATCGTCGTCGCAGATGGTGGCGGTGGTGCTCGGCTCGCACAAGCCGTCGGGACCGCAGAACGACGCGGCGCCGCAGTCATCGTTACTGGTGCAGCCCACGTCCTCCGTGCAGGTGTCGGTGCTCGGGTCGCAAGTGAGCGGCGCCGTGCACTCTTGGGTGGTGCTGCAACCGTCGCCCTCGCTGCCCTGCTCGAAGCAGGTGCCGTCGCGACACTCCTCGGGCGCCACGCAGTTGTCGTCGACGTCGCAGGGGCCGCCCTGCTCGTTGTCGGCACACGCGCCCTGGTCGTCGCAGTAGGCGCCGGTGCCGCACTCGGTGTGCGTGCTGCACTCGGTGCCCTCCTCGCAGGTGCCGCTGGCCAGGTCGCATACCAGCGCGCCGTCACATTCTTGCGCGTTGCTGCACGCGGAACCCTCGGGCTTGGCGGCCACGGTGTCGCAGTCGCAGCGCGCGAGCACGGCAGTGAAAGCGATGGGCGCGAACGTGAGCAAGGGGCTGAGGCGCTTCATGACGCCATTGTGGCGCGCGCGATCGCCCGCCGCGAACATTGGGCCACAACGAAGCACGCGGGTCGCTGGTGGTTGTAGGTAGGATGGCTCGCTGTGCCCGAGCTGCCCGATCTCACCGTCTACCTCGAGCACCTCGACACGCTCGTGACCGGCGGGCGCCTGCTCGGCGTGCGCTTGGGCTCGCCCTTCCTGCTACGCAGCGTGGAGCCGCCGCTCGCCACCTGCTTCGGCGCACGCGTGCTCGGCTTCTCCCGTCTCGGCAAGCGCATCGTCATGGAGCTTGAAGGGGAGCTGTTCCTGGTGCTGCACCTGATGATCGCGGGGCGGCTGCGCTACCGCGAAGACGCCAACGCGCCGATCCCGGGGAAGGTGGGCCTGTGCGCCTTCGACATCGAGCGCAAAGACGGCGCGCGCGGCACCGTGCTGCTCACCGAGGCGAGCCCGAAAAAGCGCGCCGCGCTCCACCTGGTGCGCGGGCGCGGCGCGCTCGCCCTGCACGACCCCGGTGGGCTCGAGGTGCACGCGGCCGACGCGGCGGCCTTTCGCGCCGCGCTCTGCGCCGAGCGCCACACGCTCAAGCGCGCGCTCACCGACCCGCGCACCTTCGCCGGCATCGGCAACGCGTACTCCGACGAGATCTTGCACCGCGCGGGCCTCTCGCCCGTGGCCATGACCACCGCCCTCGACGACCATGAGCACGAGCGCTTGTTCGCCGCCGCTCGCGCCGTGCTGGCAGAGTGGACGGCGCGCCTGCGCGAGGCAGCGAAGGCCCAGGCCCTGCCCGAGAAGGTGAGCGCGTTCCACGACGAGATGGCGGTCCACGGCCGCGCCGGCAAGCCCTGCCCCGTGTGTCAGACGCAGGTGCAGAAGATCGCGCACGCCGCCAACGAGACCAACTATTGCCCTACCTGTCAGACCGGCGGGCGCCTGCTCGCCGATCGGGCGCTCTCCCGGCTGCTCAAGGAGGACTGGCCCCGCTCCGTCGAGGAGCTCGAGGCCATGAAGCGCGCGCACCGGGCACGGTGACCGCGCCACGCCCGGTTGGCTATCCTGGGAGCATGTGGCCGAAGCGCGTCGGAACCGTGGTGTGCGCGCTCGTCGCGACCCTGGTCGTGATGAGCTCGTCGACCTGCGTGCAGCCGCTCGCGATCATGTCCTGCGCCAGCGACGCGGACTGCCCGGGCTCCGACCGCTGCATCAGCGAAGTGTGCCAAGTGCCCTCCGGCGAGGGTGAGGGCGAGGCCGAGGGTGAGGGCGAGGCCGAGGGTGAGGGCGAGGGCGAGGGCGAGGGCGAGGGCGAGGGTGAGGGTGAGGGCGAGGGTGAGGGTGAAGGCGAGGGTGAGGGTGAAGGTGAAGGAGAAGGTGAAGGTGAAGGAGAAGGTGAAGGAGAAGGTGAAGGTGAAGGAGAAGGTGAAGGTGAAGGAGAAGGCGAGGGCGAGGGCGAGGGCGAGGGCGAGGGCGAGCCCGTCCCTGCGGACGAGGTGTTCACCGACGACGACGGAACGGCGGCGCGCTTCGAGCTCAACGGCGATGGCGCCGACGCGAGCCCGCACCTGCGCCACGCGACCTTGCTCGCCTCGCCCGCCACCTTCGTCGACACCAGCTTCGGGCAAGGGCTGCGCATCGTCGACTCCAACGCCGCGACCGGCCTCTCGTGGACCAGCTACGCAGGCGTGTTGGCGACGCCCTGGACCATCGAGATCGTGCTCGAGCGCTCCCCCAACAGCGACTTCCAGAAGCTGTTCGGTTTCCGCGACGACCGTGATGGCGGTTGGTACCTCGAAGGGGCCGCGCTCCGTTGCTACCCGCAGGTGGCGCTGTCCTCCTCGTCCGTGCCGGCGGATCGCCGCGTGTCCTTGGCGCTGGTCGTGCGCAGCGACACCAACGTGGAGGTGTGGATCGACGGCGTGCGCACGAGCACGACGACCAGCTGTTTCTCCTCGCCACCAACGCAGGCCTGGTTCTTCCGCGACGACTCCTCCACTGGTCGCGATGAAGACCTGAACGGCGTCGTCGACGCCGTGCGCATCTCGAGCGTCGCGCGCACGGCAGTGGAGATCTCGGCGGTCCAGGCGCGCCTCGCAGCCAACCCGTAGGCGCGCACCAGCGGCGCGGATCCACCGCGCCGCTGGTCCCGGTAGGTCTTCGGTGCTTGCTACCGGTCAATCGTCCGACCCCGCGCGGCTGGCACCGTGTGGGCCCCGATGTGCGCACGAACGCCACTTGCAAGCTCGCGGAAGGGCACGGCTTTCGCGGGAGCTGCGCCCGCCGCCACGGGCGCGCCGGAGCTGTGGGCCCGTCGGTGACATGTCCCACGACTCGTCGTCGGATGCGAGGCAAGGCGCGCATCTCTCATATGGACTCCGGGGTGTGCGCGTTGGGTGCGCGCGGGAACGGAGGACCTATGAGGGTGCAGCTTCTTCTGCCGATCGCCACGCTCGTTGGCACCGGTTGCATGACGGAGGTCGTGGGTCCGGAGGTCGACGAGCGACCGATCCCGACCTACGAGGAGTTTCTCTCCGAGACCTACCAGGAGCCCGACACGGGCATCTTCATCGTCGACGGTGACGTACCCCTGCACAGCGAGAAGCAGCTGGTGGAGTTCTACGAGCAGCTGGTGGTGGCCGAGCTCGACGCGCGCGCCGCGCGGCTCGACGCCGACGCCCACGACCCGGGCGAGAAGACCCAGGGGCTCATCGTGCACCGATCCGGCGGCGCTGACGTCGTGTGGACGGCCGCACAGAAGCGCAACCTCAGCTACTGCGTGAGCTCGGCGTTCGGGTCGCGTCAAGCCGCGGTGATCAGCGCCATGAACGACGCCACCGCCGCGTGGGAGCAGGTGGCCGACGTCGACTTCGTGCACGTGTCGTCCCAAGATGCGAGCTGCACGGCGTCCAACGGCAACGTCATCTTCGACGTGAACCCGGTCAACGCCGGTGGCCAATACCTGGCGCGCGCGTTCTTTCCCAACAACGCGCGCTCGTCGCGCAACGTGCTCATCGACGGCAGCGCGTTCACGACCTCGCGGCCGTCGCTGACGGGCATCCTGCGCCACGAGCTCGGGCACACCATCGGCTTCCGCCACGAGCACACGCGGCCGGAGTCGGGCACCTGCTTCGAGGACTCGAGCTGGCGCGCGCTCACGCCCTACGACGCGGCGTCGGTGATGCACTACCCGCAGTGCAACGGCACCGGTGACTCCACGCTGGTGCTCACCACCCTCGACGCGTCGGGCGCGGCGTCGGTCTACGGCGCCCCTGGCGGCGCCACCGATCCTGGCCAGGATCCTGGCCAAGATCCTGGCCAGGATCCCGGCGGCGGCGATCCGCCTGCCGGCGAGACCGTGACCGACACCTTCACGGGGTCGGTGGCGCGCAACCAAAACCGCCAGTTCGGCCCCTTCGCGGTGGCCGCGGGGACGAGCTTCCGAGCCACGCTCAGCGGCAGCGGCGACCCCGACCTCTACGTGCAGTTCGGCCAGGCGCCCACCACCCGCTCCTACGCCTGCCGCCCCTACCTCGACGGCGCCAACGAGGCCTGTGACCTGGCCGTCCCCGCAGGCGTGGCCGAGGCCTTCGTCATGGTGCGCGGCTACAGCCAGGCGACCTTCACGCTCGTCGTAGAGCGCACGCCGCCTGCGGACGCCGGCGGCGGCGGTGCCGATCCCCCGCCCCAGGGCGCCCCGAGCACCGAGAGCTTCAACGGCACGCTCGTGCAGGGAGCAACGGCTGGCTTTGGGCCCTTCGCGGTCAGCGCGGGAACGAGCTTCGTGGCCGCCATGACCGGCACTGGCGACCCCGACCTCTACGTGCGCTTCGGCGCCGCGCCGACCACCAGCGCCTTCGATTGCCGCCCCTACCTGAACACGGCCAGCGAGACCTGCAACCTCAGCGTGCCTGCCGGCCAGACCCAGGCCTTCGTGATGGTGCGAGGGTACACAGCGGCCACCTTCACCCTGAGCGTGACCCACACGGGGCCCTAGGCGGGCGCGGCAGGCCCGGTGCGGGGCCGCCCGCAGCGGCGGCCCAGCCATGTCGTGGCGTCCCACCGCGCCCGGAGGGCGCTTCCTCGGGCGTGGGCCGCTGTTGGCGAGCCGCGCGCGATGAGGCAGATCGACGTCAGCCGTGAACGGAGCGACGCCGGGACGGCACCAACGCCGTGCCCCGCCGGCCGGAGGACGCCCGCCATGTGGTCGCTGTACATTCGCCAGAACCCCGACACGCCTGCCCGCACCATCGACGGAGAGGCCCTGGTCATCACGCCAGAGGACTCGAAGCTGCACACGCTCAACGAGACCGCGACCTACATCTGGGATCGTGCGGACGGCCGCCGCACCCTCGAGACCATCGCCGCCGAGATGGGGGAGGAATTCGAGGTGGATCCCACGACCCTTCGTGCGGACGCGGTGGCCTTCGTGGAGGACGCGGTCCGACGCGGACTGATCCTGACCTCGGAAGCCCCGGCTTCAGGTTGAGGCTGCCCCGCCGATGTGTCAACTCAAGGTATAGGGTGGTCATCATTCCAAAACCGGGGATCCTCATGCGGTCGTTTCGCCTTTTCGTGCTGCTGGTGGGTGCAACTCTGGTCGCCTCGGCCTGTGGCGGCTGTTCCTGTACGCCCCTGCAGCCCACGCTCAGCTTCGCGGACCTGCCCGAGACGGTGAACTGCGCCGACACGCCCGACGCCGACGCCGCCGCCGCGGGCTATCAGCTGGTGGTCGAGCTCCAGCTCGTCGACGAGGGGGACAGCGGCTTCACCACCGTGGAGGTGGACAGCGCCGCGGGTGGCAGCTCCGAGGGCGCGTTCGACGCTGACGGTGTTGCCACGGTCATGGTGACGCTCGCGACCGCAGACAGCGCCGCCGGCGCCGAGAACCCGCTCACCGCCACCGCCGAGGCCGCCAACGGCGAGACCATCAGCGCCACGGGCACCATCCACGCCATCTGCGGCTACACCCCGCCCCCAGCGCCCGAGTGCCACTTCACCACGCCGCAGGACGGCGCCACCCTCAGCTCGTCGCCGGTGACCGTGGGCGTGCGCTGCTCCGGCGGCGATCCCGACGACGCCGCGGTGCAGGCGCTGCTCACCGGCGGCACCGTCGTGGTCACCGCGGTGCCCGACGGCGGCGGCTCGAACAACTCGGTGGAGATCGACCTGAGCGCCAGCGTGGGCACGGGCGACCTTCCGATCCCGAACGCCGACGGCGCCACCATCGAGCTCGCGCTCACCGACGCCGACGGCGTGCTCGACGCGCCCCTCACCGACTCCATCCACGTCAACATCGACGTGTCTGGCCTGGCGGCTACGAGCATCCTGGTGGTCGCCGCCGGCGCCGACGACGTGCTCAACATCGCGGACAACGGCGGCGCCGCGTCTGGCGACGTCACCAGCGACGTCACCGTCACGCTCAACGAGTCATCCACCGGGAGCTTCACGGGCACCACCAGCTCGGGTACCTGCACCGGCACGGCCAGCGGCACCTCGGTGAGCTTGGCGAACTGCGCCTTCCCGCAGGGCAGCTCGAACATCGTCGTCACCGCCAGCGGCCTCTCCACCATCGGCAACACCAAGACCATCCTGGTGGACACGGTGGCGCCGAGCGCGACCATCAGCTCGCCCCTGGACGGCGCGACCCTGACGAGCGCGGATGACATCGCCGACCCGGACTTCCGCGCGGCGGTGGTGGTCGCCTCGACCGACAACGGCGCCACGGTCACCGTGAACGTCGACGGCAGCGCCGCGGGCACGGGCACCGTCGCGTCGGGCACCCTGAGCGTGACGACCACCATCGGCCAGGGGGCGCACACCCTCAGCATCGACATCGTGGACGGCGCAGGCAACGCCACCGACGACGCGGACACGGCCGGCGTGACGGTAGACAGCGTGGCGCCCGTGCTCGTGTTGGTGGCGGACACTACCGTCTACGCCAGCGACGACATCGGTGGCGACGGCAGCGACGGCATCCAGGTCGACGTCACGGTGACGCCCACCGGGCTCACCGCGGGCCGCACCATCACCGTCTCGAGCGACGTGCAGGGCGACATCGGCACCTGTGTGTCCGCCGGCGACGGCGTCGCGGTGGCCTGCCGCGTCTCGTACATCGACGATGGCGCCCACGCGGTCAGCGCCAGCGCCCTCGACGAGGCGGGCAACGCGGGCAGCTCCAACGTGGTCAACGTCAACGCTGCCACCGGCTTGGTGTTCGTGGCGGTGGACAACCCGCCGGTGCGCAACACCATGCGCTCCATCGGCGCCGCCGAGGACGAGGACAGCGGCACCGCTGGCGCGCAGGTCACGGTCACGGGCACCACCACCGCGCCGGTCGGCGCCGTGGTGGAGCTCTTGCTCGACGACGTTCCGGCCGCCACCAGCACGGTGGCCGCGGGCGGCGCCATCACGCTCGGGCCGGTCACCTTCGCCGACGGCGACAGCGGTGACTTCGAGGTGGTGGTGACCGACGCCTCCGTGGTTGTTGGGACCAGCGGCGCCGAGACCTTCCGTGTGGACCTCGGGCGCCCCACGGTGAGCATCACCGTGCCGGCGACCTCGTCGGTCACCTACGCGCAGGCCCAGGATCTGTCGGGCAACGCGGGTCTCCAGGTGGACGTCACCGTCGCCGTCACCGAGTGCGAGGATGGGGTCATCACCATTCGCGACGGCGCCACGGTCATCGGCACGAACGACACCGTCTCTTCGACGGGCACCGGCACCTACGTCGTCAACGTCACCGACCTCAGCGAGGGGGACGGCGAGACCTGGACGGCCACCTGCGTGGACGCCGAGGGGAACACTCCGGCGGCGGATGACACCTTGACGGCCACCGTGGACATCACCGCGCCGGCGGCGCCGACCATCACGGTGACGGTGACCTCGATTCGCCGCGGTCAGCTCACGGTGGAGTTCACCGAGCCGGGCGACCAGGGCACCGGCGGGGGCGACGTCAGCGACCTCGACGTGCTGGCATCGCGCCAGACCATCACCAGCGGCAACTTCGACACGCTGGCGGCCGAGCAGCTCACGGCGGGCGCGAGCCGCATCATCGAGAGCAGCGTCGACGGCGTGGGGACGGACCACAGCGTCGACGTCGCTGGGCTCGCCTACGACAACGCGTGGAGCTTCGCGGTGCGCGCGGTGGATGACGTGGGCAACGAGACGTTGGCGCAAGAGAACCTGGCGCTGACCGACTTCGACACCGCGCGCTCCACCTTCGCCAACACCGAGGACGACACCGTCCTTGGGCTCACCGTCGACGACGCCTATGCAGGCAGCGCCAGCGGCGTGGGCGACCTCAACGGCGACGGGTTCAACGACCTGGTGCTGCTGGCGTCCAACGAAGGCGATGCCTGCATCGAAGACCTCGGTATCTGGTACTGCGAGGGCGCGGCGCACATCGTGGGCGGCGGCGGCGACCTCGGCGCCGGCGACGAGCGCACGCTGACGGCGCCCGCAGGGGCGAGCAACTTCGGCATCAGCGCCGCGGTGCTCAACCTCGACGGCGACGCGTTCTCGGACCTGGTGGTGACGGGCTACGCCGATAACCTGAGCGAGATGCGCCACTACGTGTACTACGGCATCAGCGGCGCCACCTTCGTCCCGGCCACGCCCGACGCCACCCTTACGACCGCCTTGTTCACCGGCGACTCCCTGTACGCCGTCGGTGACGTCGATGACGATGGCTATGACGACCTGGTCATCTCCGGCACCTTCCTTACCGACACCACGGCCTACCTCGTGAGGGGCAGCGCCACGCGCCTCAGCAGCGGCAGCGTCGACACCCGATCGACCGCCACCGCGATCAACATCGGCACTGCCGGGGGCGGCGCCACGGTCTTTTTGCCCGCGGTCGCCGGTGTCGGCGATGTAAACGGCGACGGGTACAACGACTTTGCCATCGGCACCGACGCCGGCGCCGCGGCGAACCAGATCTGGACCGTGGCCGGCCGCGGCACCTGGCCCGCCTCCATCGACCTCGGCGTCACGGCCAACACCATCGGCGCGGTCATCCCCTGCGGCGGCGGCGGCTGCGGCGGCAGTGCCTACAGCGCCGGCGACTTCAACGGCGACGGCGATGTCGACCTGCTGGTGCCGCGCGTCGGCGCCCTGACGCTGCACACGGGCAACGGCTCCGTGTTGTCGACGAGCGCGACCTACACCTTCTCGGCGACCGGCCTCACTGCGCCGGTCTACGGATCGGGAGGTTTCGGCTTCGTGGGCGACCTCAACGGCGATGGGCGCGACGACGTCGCGGTTCCCCGTGACCCCGGCGGGCAGTCGTACTTCTCGGTCTTTCTTGGGCGCGCAGCTGGGCCCACCGGCCAGAGCCCAGACATCGACTACGCCATCACGCTCGGCGGCGCCGACTCGCCGTCGGTGCCCATGTGCGGCAATTTCGACGACGACGCCGACGGCTTCGATGACCTGTGCCTTGTCACCCGTCCTGGGAACGGCGGCAGCGCCTATCTCCAGCGTTGAGGAGCACCATGAGCGAGCAACCCACGCCTCCTGCCGACGCGCCGCGCCCCAAGCGCCCGTGGAGCGCGCCGCGCGTCGTCACCGTGCAGGCGGCGTTCGAGCACTCCATCCTCGCTTGCAACGGCGTTACAGGCCGGAGCTCTGCGAACCGCCAGCCGAAAGGCTCCTGCACAGCGAACGGCCAGGCGCTCAGCTGAGCGATGTTCCGCCTCGGGCCCCTCCGCATCCGCCCCGAGGCGTGGCCGCCGAGCTGGCTCGGCTACACCGAGCGCTGGCTCTCGTCGGCGCCAGCGCTCGGGGTGAAGGGCGAGCTGACCCTCGCCATCGAGCGCGATCCCGCGGCGGCGGGCGCGCCCGCGGTGGCGATGACGCTGCACGAGCTCCTCTCGGCCACGCGTTGCGCACCGGGCATCTGGGAGCTGCTGGGTCTCGGGCTCTTCGTGGCCCGCTATGACGAGGCAAAGAGCCGCATGGACATGCGCATCGCCTCGGACGACGACGACCCCGGGCTGGTCTTGGGCAACGCGCTGCGCGGGCTCGCCGCCACCGCCCTGCCCGCGCGCCACGACGGGCTGATGATCCACGCCTGCGCCGGCATCCACGACGGCGCCGGCGTGCTGGTCGCTGGCATCTCCACGGCCGGCAAGAGCACGCTGGCGCTGGGCTTCGAGCGCACCGTGTACCTCTCCGACGACGTGGCGTTGGTGAGCGCCATCCACGAGGCGCCCACGCTCGAGCCCTCGCCCTTCTTCGGCGCCGCGGGCAGACGCGGGCCGGAGCTGCAGGCACCGCTGCGCGCCATCGGCGTCCTGGTCGACAAGGTGCTCGACCCTGAGGCGCCGAGCAGCTTCGAGTGCGTGCCGCACGCCCGCGCCGCGGCCGAGCTCTTGCGCCACGTGGCGCGATTCAGCAGCGATCGCGAGCTCTCCGACAGGCTCTTGGCGTTGACGGTCGCCCTCACCGAGCGCGTGCCCGTAGTGCTGGTGAAGCGCAGCCTGCGCGACCCCAGCGACGAGGTGGTGCGGTCGATCCTGGCGGTGGCCGGATGCTAGACGGCCTGGTCCACATCGGCAGCCGCGCGCTGCCCGCGGGGCTCGTCGACACCGGGGCGTGGGACGCGGTGCGCCCGCGCTTCGCCACCGTCTATCTCGAGAACAAGTGTCACCTCTCGTGTGAGCATTGCTACGAGAGCGAGGCCACGCACCCAAAGAGCGCGCGGCTGTCGCTGCGTGACTACGAGCGGATCTTCGACGAGCTCGCGACGCTCGGCGTGCTCTACCTCTCGCTCACCGGCGGCGAGATCTTCCTGCGCGGCGACCTGTTCGACATCGTCGCGCTCGGCCGCGAGCGGCGCTTCGCCGTACGCCTCTATACCAGCGGCACGCTCATCGACGAGGCGCGCGCCGATCGCATCCGCGATCTCAAGGTGAGCGAGGTGCAGGTGAGCCTGTACAGCGCCGACGCCGCGACCCACGACGCCTTCGTGGGCCAGGTCGGCGCCCACGAGAAGACCGTGCGCGCGCTTGGGCTCGTGCGCGAGCGCGGCGTCCTCACGGTGATGAAGACGCTGGCGCTCGACCTCAACATCGACGCGCTCGAGGCCCTTGCCGAGCTCGCCCGATCGCTCGGCGCCGACTTCCGCGTCGACCCGATGCTGCGCCCGCGCACCAGTGGCGACGCCGCGCCGCTGCGCCACCAGGCATCCTCCAAAGCGCTGCGGGAGCAGCTCATCGCCAAGCCCCACCTGTTCACCGGCGCGCGTGAGCGCAGCGCCGAGAGCCTGTGCGGCGTCGACGCGGTGCGCGGACCCACGGACGCGCTGTGCGCGGTCGCGCGCGAGGTCATCTCCATCGCCGCTGATGGCGGTGTCTTGCCCTGCGCGAGCTTTCCCGTCGCCGGCGGCAACGTGCGTGAGCACTCGCTCGTCGAGATCTGGCGGCGCTCTGCCCTCTTCGACCAGCTGCGCAGGACGACCTTCGGCGACATGAGCGCGTGCCAAGGCTGCGCCGTCAAAGCGGCCTGCGACCCCTGCATGGCCTACGCCCTCATCGAGCAGGGTGATCATCGGGCCTGCAATGCGGCGTCGCGCCACTTCGCCACGGCGCTCTATACCCACGCGCAAGGTCAGGCGCGGCCCGCGCGCGCCTGCGGGTGCGGCGGATGAGCGCCCTGGTGCACATCGGCACGAGACCCGAGACGCGCTCGGGCGCGGTGCCGCGCCACAAGTGGCGCGCGCTCCACCCGCAAGCGGCGCAGCTCTACCTCGAGAACCGCTGTCACCTCGACTGCCGCCACTGCTACGAGTCGCCCGCCACGCACCCACCCGCGCACCACCTGTCGCTGGCGGAGTACGACGCGCTCTTTGGCGAGCTGGCCTCCCTCGGCGTCTTGTTCCTCACCTTCACGGGCGGCGAGATCTTCCTGCGCAAGGACCTGCTCGACATCGTGGCGCTGGCGCGACGACACCGCTTCGCGGTCACGCTCTACACGAGCGGCACCTTGATCGACGAGGCCATGGCGGATCGCCTGCGCGCGCTCAAGGTCTCCGAGGTGCACGTCTCGGTGTACAGCCACGACGCAGCGGTGCATGACGCGTTCACGCAGGTGCCGGGATCGCACACAAAGAGCGTCGACGCGCTGCGCCTGCTCAAGGAGCGCGGCATCACCACCGTGCTCAAGGCCAACATCCTGCGCTGCAACGTCGACGCGCTCGACGAGCTCATGGCCCTGGCGGCCTCCCTCGGCGCAGAGATCCAGCTCGATCCGACCGTGCGCCCCCGGCTCGACGGCGACACGTCGGTGCTCGATCAAGGGGTGAGCCCCGAGGAGCTGCGGCGCAAGGTGCTGGTGCGCCCAGAGCTCGCGCCCGCATTTCGGCGCCATGCCGCCGAGGAGCTGTGCTCGGGCGAGCGCAAGCTCCTCGACGACGACGCCGTGCTGTGCGGCGCGGCCCGCGACGTGGTCGCCATCGCCGCCGACGGCAGCGTGCTCGCCTGCGCGTTCTTCCCCACGGACGCGGGCCGCTGGCAGGCCGGCGTGCCCGGGCGCTCGCTCGAGGACATCTGGCTGCAGTCGGACCAGCTCGACGCCGTGCGCGAGCGGCGCTTCGCCACCATGCACCGCTGCGGCCGCTGTGAGCTGCGACCCACCTGCAACCCGTGCATGGCCTTCGGCCTCGTCGAGCATGGCGATCTCGGTGCCTGCAACAGCGCTTCGCGCCACGGCGCGGCGGCGCTGCGCGGCCTCGCCGAGCTGAAGGCCCAGGCGAACGCGAAGATGACACGAGGCCGCGCGCTGCCCATCGTCGGTGAGCGCGACGTCGTGGTCGCGCCGCCCTTGCAGGGCCGCCCCCTGCTGCAGACGGAGCCCTGATGCCCGCCATCTACGGCTACGGCGACCCAGGCAACCACGCCACCATGTTGGTGGACGCGGTGCGCATGCGAGCCTTCGCCGAGGCCATCCGGCGCGCGGTGCGGCCCGACGACGTCGTGGTCGACGTCGGCTCCGGCACCGGCGTGCTGGCGCTCTTGGCCGCCAAGGCCGGCGCGCGCCGCGTCTACGCCATCGAGGCCGGCCCCATGGCGCGCGTCATCGAGCGCGAGGCCGCCGGCAACGGCGTCGCCGACGTCGTGCGCGTGGTGCGGGCCGACGCGCGCGACGTGAGGTTCGAGGGTGAGCTGGCGGACAAGCCGACCCTCATCGTGAGCGAGATGATCGGCAGCTTCGGCCTCGACGAGGACTACCTCGGCCTGCTCGGCGCCGTGCGCGCGCGCTGTGCGCCCGGCTGCCGCGTCCTGCCCGGCTCGGTCGCCATCCACCTGGCGCTGGCGTCGCTGCCGTCCTTGGCCGAGGAGCTCGCGACGGTGCGCGGCGGCCTCGGCGTCAGGCTCGACGAGGTGGCGAACCTGCTGCAATCACGCCCCTGCATGGCGTGGGTGAACGGCACCGAGCTCCTCACCTCGTCGACGCCGGCCCAGCGCTTCAGCGTTGGCGATCCAACACCCCGCGCGGTGGGAGGGCCGACGACCGCGCAGCGCTCGGGCAGCGCCAACGCCATCGTGGGCTGGTTCGAGAGCGAGCTCGTTCCCGGAGTGTCGCTGTCGTCGTCGCCGGACGGGCGGCCCACCCACTGGGCGCACCTCGTCTTTCCGCTCGACCCGCCGCTCGCGCTCGCCGTCGACGACACCGTCGATCTCGAGGTGCGCCCCCGCGTCATCACCGAGCGCAGCACCTGGTCGTGGAGCGCCCGCGTGGGCGACACCAGGCGCGCAGGGGATGCCATGCGCTCGCTCGCCGGCAACAAGGACGACCTCCTCCGCAGCCTCGGCGTGCGCGTGACCACACCAGATCCCCACAGCTCCGCGCAGCTCGCGCGCTGGGCCGCCGCGCTGGCCGGCGGCGTCGCTGCCGTCTCGGTGATGGCGCAGCGGCTCCGCGCTGCCTGCCCCGACCGCTACGCCGACGACGATGACGCGGCCAAAGAGGTCGAGCGCCTCGTCACGCTCGCCGACCTATGATCCCGCCCGGGTCTGCCTTCGCGGCGCTGTTGAAGGCGCAGCTCACGATCAGCCGCGCCACCAGCACGCTGGTCGGCGCGGCGGCGCTGCGATCGCTGCGCGAGCCTGAGCTCGATCGCTTGAGCGCACTGATGGCCGACGCCAGCTCGCTACATCGCAGCGACCGCGTCGAGCCATGGGAAGAGCGGTGGTGGAGCACCGCGCTGCCGAAGAAGCCCGGCCGCATCCTCGTCGCTGCCTGTGGCGCGGGGCGCGAGCTGGTCTGGCTGCTCGAGCGCGGCTGGGAGGTAGAGGCCTTCGATCCGGCTCCGTCGCTCCTCGCGGTGGCGCGCGCTCGTGTGGGCGCACGCGCGCGCCTCGAGCGGCTCGACTTTGCCCGCTTCGTCGACGAAGTGCCGCGGCGCACGCGCGTCGACGCGGTTCTGATCGGCTTCGGAGCGCTCAGCCACTGTCTTTCGGATCTGTCCCGCAGGCGGCTGATGGAGGCGTGCGACGCGATCTGCCCGCGCGGACCGATCCTGCTGAGCTGGCGGGACGGCGCCGGGTTGCGCGGGCGCGGCGGGGGCGCCCATGCCCTCGGTGCTCGCGTCGGCAATGCGCTCGCGGAGCTGCGTGGCGTCGGCGGCGCCTGGCGGGAGCAGCTGCTGTTTCTGCCGCACGCCGGACCGACTGCGTTCCTCGAGGCTGCGGACCTTCAGGCGCTGGGCGCGTCGGTGGGCCGCTCGCTCGAGCTACGGTCCGCGCCGATGCCGCACGGTGAGCTCGTTGCCAGCAGGCGCGCACGGCGTGGCCGCACGCTCGACGCCGCCGCCGTCGAGCTGCTCGGCGAGGTGCTGTCCCGCCACGGCGTCCACCGCATGGTGGCGCGTGGCGGCTCCATGCGACCTGCCATCCCCTCGGGGACGCGGCTGCGGCTCGCTCGCGCGAGCTCCGCCACCTTGGGTGACGTCGTCGCCGCGCGCTGCAACGGCATGCTCGTGATCCACCGCGTCATCGGCGTCGACGCGCAGGGGCGCATGCTGATCAAGGGCGACGCCTGCTCCGCTCCCGACGGCTGGATCGACGGGCGCGATCTCGTCGGCAAGGTCGCGGCGCTCGAGGACGACAAGGGCGCGCGCGCCGTGCCGCCGTGCTCAGCGCCGACCCCACGCTGGCGGCGTGGCCTCGGGCGCGTCGCGCGTGCCTGGCGTGCGCTGCGCTGACGGGGCGCCAACACCCGCCACCGCCGCGTCGGCCAGGCGCGCCGCGCCCCACGCGAGCGCGCTCACGAGGAAGCGCGGCGGCGAGTCCGTCGTCAGCGACCCCATCACGGCCTGGCGCACGCGCCGGAACCGCTCGAGGGCCGCGTTCCCCTCGTAACCAGGGCCAAGCACCACCGCGAGCGCCGGCGCACGCCGCGGACGCAGCGCTGCGCGCACGTCACTCGGCACCTGCGCGCCGAAGCGTGTGCGCGCCCGCTCCAGCGCCAGCCACGTGGCCACCGTCACGCGATAGCGCCGCGCGCGCTCGACG
>JADZDP010000024.1 GCA_020850995.1 Deltaproteobacteria bacterium | reverse complement strand
GGGCTTGGTCCTTGCCACGATCCCTGCGTCGTGTCCTCGCCGCGTACCACGAGGTACGCGGCTGCGGTACTCCTTGGGCTCCTGGCAAGTCCCTGCGCCGGGCTCGATCAACACAACTGGTCTCCGCCGTAGCGAGCGCGCCACCGGCGTCAACCGGCGGCGCGCAGCGCTCCCGCGGGATGCTCGCTCTCAACGCGTGATGGTCGCGCTGATCGGCTCCGCCCAGCTCTTGTGCTCGTCGGTGTAGTAGAGGTACGCGCTCGACGCTGGTGCCTCGTACTGCCCGGGCACGTCCGCCACGAGGTCGATGGGCACCACCTTCTCTTCGTTGGGCTTCAGGTCGCGGAAGTAGAGGATCACCTCGCGGGCGCGCGTCTCCCAGAAGGCCACCAGGCCCTTGTCCTTCAGCTCCTTGAGCTGCCAGGTCTGAAACGAGGTGCCACCGGGAATGCCCACGCGCATGAGTGTCATGGGCAAGCCCTCGGCGCTCTTGTTCTTCACCGTCGCCGTCACGCGGATGGTCTCGCCCATCTTCACGCTCGTCTTGTCGGTGCTGACCTTGAGGTCCACCTTGCTCTGCTCACTGGTCGCCGGCTTCTTCGAGCGGAAGGTGACGGCCATGCTGTAGGGCAGCTGATCTTTGCCGTCGATCAGCATGCGCACGTCGTTCTTGCCCGCCTTGAAGGCCTCGCTCGGCAGATCGACGACGATGGGGTCCTTGTGTCCCGCCTCCCAGCTCGCAGTGCCCACGTTCTTGCCGTTCAGCTGCACCACCACCGAGCCCGGCCCTTGGGTGCGCGCGCTGGCCTCGACGTAGCGGATGAAGCTCTTGAGCGCGAGCACGGTGGCCTGCGTGGCGCCCCATTGGCCGTAGCCGCCGCGGTTGTTGGTGAGCCAGTCGACCGCCTTACGCACGCGCTCGTCGGGGGCGCCGGCCTTGAGGAGCGCCTGGATGGCCAGCGCCGTGGTCTCGATGTGCAGGTTGGCGCCGCCGCTCCTGGTGATCGAGTGATCGGCCTTGGTCCACGCGCCGCTCGCGTCTTGCAGGCCGCCGAGGCGCTTGGCCGCTTGCACGCCCTGGTCTTTGAGCGCCGGCGTGTCGAGCAGCGTGTTGGTGGCGAGCGCCAACAGGTACGCGTCTTGTGTCGAGGTGGCGAGCGAGGCCTGCGCCTGCAGCTCCTTGTCCATGCCGCTCGTGAGCCCGGCGCCGCTGAGCGCATACATGATGTACGCGTTTGTCACCTCGGGGCTGGCGCGGCCGAAGCTGTCGAGCGCGCGATCGTTGCGTGAGAAGCCGCCCTTGCCGTCGCGGCGGCTCTTCAACCACGCGGCGGTGCGCTCGATCATCCCCTGGTCGACGTCTTTGTACACGCCCTTCATGTCCATGAACTGCAAGAGGCCGTAGGCGGTGAGCGCCTCGTGGCCGGGGTTGCCACCGAACCACTCGTAGCCCTTCTCGGGGCTCTCGAAGCTGACCAGCTTCTTGTAGCCCGAGTTGATGAGCCCCGACGCGCGCTCCACCAGCGCCACGTCGGCCACGTTGTTCTTCTCGAGGTAGGAGAGGATCATCACGTTCGGGTAGTTGGTGGAGCTGGTCTGCTCGAAGCAGCCGTTCGGCTCACGCAGCATGCCGTCGAGGCCCGACACCAAGGTCGCGGTGGGGCTCGGGTAGAAAAGCACCTGGCCCGTGGCGCTGCCGGCGATGGCGTCGCCGGTGTCCACGCTGTGCGTGACCTTGTCCTTGAGCGTGCCCGAGGCCGCGATCTCGATGGGGAAGCCGCGCGGCACCACCCTGAGCTCGCGCGTGACCTCGTCTTTCAGCCCCTGCGCGTCGGCCTTGAGCGCGATGGGCGTGGTGCCGGCACCGCTGCCCACGACGAGCGGATAAAACAGGCTGTCGCGCGCGCCCGCCGCCAGCGTGTTGCCCGCGCGCTTGGTCTCGGCGGAGAGCTTGACCAGCGGGCCGAAGCTCGCGTCGAGCATGACGTCGACGGGGCTGGCACGCTCGTTCGACAAGGTCACCGGCAGATCGATGGTGTCGCCCGTCGACACCTCCACCGGCAGCTTGGCCGCCAAGGAGAAGGGCAGGCTCGAGCTGAGCACGGTCTCGTCGCGCCCCACTGCGCCGCCGCCTTCACCTTCGGTGAACACGCGGAACGAGGTGACGGCGTCGGAGAGCCAGAAGGTGACGGTGACGTTGCCGTCGCGGCCGGTCTTGACCCGCGGGGCCCAGTGGATGGTCTGGCGGAAGTCGCTGCGCACCTCGGGCGTGGCCTGGCCGCCGTAGTCGGGCGCCGGGAACACGCGCACCGGTGCGAGCTCCGGTGCCTGGCGGAAGTTCGCCTCCTTCTTCTTCTCGGCGCCGCCCCAGTCCTTGTCGCGCCCCATGTCGGCGGCGATGCCCTTGTTGCCAAAGCGCCCATCGGCGACGTCCTCGCCGGCCATGATGGGGCGCTCCTCGTCGGCAGCTTCGCGCCGCGGTCTCGCCTCGGCCGGTGGCTGCGCCGGGCGGCGCGCAGGCTCTGCCATGGGCTCGGCCACCACCGGCATGGGCGGCGGCGCCTTCGGCTTCGCGTCGGGCATGGGGCGCGCTGGCGGCGGCGGCGGCGGTCCGGCCGGGGCGGGGCGCTTCATGTCCGCCTTGCCGCGCACCTCCGCCTTGGCGAGCGCGCGCCGCACGTCGTTGGGCTTGGCGGCGTCGTCTTCGGGCATGGCCATCTGCACCTCGGGCGGCGCGGCGGCCCCGATGGCGCCGACGAAGCTCGCGCTGCCGCTCTCCGAGGTAGCGCTCACGCGCGGCGCCAGCACCGGCGCCCACTCGAATTTGCGCCAGCCGCGCGTGCCCACGAGCAGATCCAGGGCCAGCGCGCTCTTCTCCTCGGTGAGGTCGAAGAAGAAGCGCGGCTCCTCCACCTTTCCGGGGATCTCGGGCTCCAGGTAGGTGCGCGAGAGCAGGTGGCCGATCTTGTCGTCGGCGAACGAGATCACGGTGTCGTCGACCACGGCGAGCGCCAGGTCGGCGGTGACCGGCTGACCGCGCACGTCGGTGGTCTGGATGGCCAGGCTCACCTGATCGCGCGGCTGGTAGCGCTCCTTGTTGGGCGTGACCTTCACCTTCATTGTGGCGCGCCGGTTGCGATAGACGAGGCGCTCGGCCAACGGGGTGAGCTGCTCGTCGAACACGGTCACGCGCGCCACGCCTTGGCGCAGCGCGGCCTCGGCCTTCGGCTGCAGGTAGGCCACGGCGGTCTTGCCCTCGGCCACGTCGAGCGCGGCGGCGTCGAGCAGCTCCTCGCGCACCAGCGCGGTGACGATGACCTTGCGCGCCTTGCTGCAGGTGACGCCCACGCGCAGCGGCTCGAGCCTGCCGTCGAGGTCGTCGTAGCTCCTGAGCACGCACCCCTCGTCGGTGGCTACGGGCAAGGGCACCTTCTCGTTGACGCCCTCGGGCTTGGTGACCTCGGCCTTGTAGCTGCGGCCCGTCGAGGGCGTGAAGGTGAAGCGGCCCAGGCCCTCCTTGTAGGTCTCGAAGGTGGCCGCCACGTTGCCCTGGTCATCGACGATCTTGCCGGCGACGTCGGCGGGCTTGCCGATGAGGTTCTTCGCCTCCAGGTACACGCGGCTCTCCACACCCGTGACGAGCGCGCCGCCCTCGGGGAAGAACGAGAGCTGCATGCGGCGCAGCACGATGGGGATGCTCTTCGACACGCTCTCGGTGATGCCGCCGTCCTCGACGAGCACGGTGAGCAGGCCGTCGCCCACGGCGATCTGCGCCGGCAGCGCGAGCTTGACGAGGGCGCCGCCCTCCTTGTTGGTGCGCGCGCGCACGCGCGGCAGCTCCACGCCGTCGAGGCGGGCCACCGCCGTGATCTCGAGGTCGGCCAAGGGCTCGCCGGTGGGGCGCTTGAGCTCCACGGTGGCGGCCACCGTGTCGCCGGGCCCATAGGCCTTGCGCACGAACTCGAGCTTCTTCTTCAGGCGCGGCGCCTCGTAGGTGGAGACGATGACCGAGCGCTCCTCGCTGAGGCCCGTCGGGTCGATGAAGCGCACCAGGTACTCGCCGCCCTGCGCCTCGGCCGGGATCTCGAAGTCGTTGGCGGCGTAGCCCTCCTCCACGTTGACCCACTTGTCGAGCACCACCGCGCCCTTGGGGCTGACGAGCTGCACCTGAGCGCGCGCGTTGCCGGGGGCGCCGTCCATGCTCTTGGCCCCGAGGTCGAAGAGGCGAAACCAGATGGTCTCGCCGGGCTGGTAGAGCGGCTTGTCGACCTGAACGTACAGGCGCCGCCCCACGCTGCCTGCGAAGTACGAGTCCACGCCTTGGGTGAGCCGCTCCACCGAGGGCAGGCCGCTGGCGCGCGGCGAGGCCGACGGCGCCACCTCGGCGTCCACCGGGGGCACCACGCTCTTCTTCCCCGGTGCGGTGGGCTCGGCGACCACCGGGGTCTTGTTCGGATCCTTCGCGGGCGCCGGCGGCTTCGCTGGGCACGCGGCCAGCGCAGCGACGAGGCCGAAGGTGCAGAGGCGCGCGTGGCGGGACGAGTGTGAGCGCATGAGTGTGACCCCCGGGGGTGTGGCAGGTGGTAGGCGTGCTCGAAGCGTGCGGCATCCTGCCACGGCCGCGAGCGCAACAGTCAGACAGCCAACGGGCCAGGGCGCCAAAGGATCTTGTCGCGAACGGCCGCAGCGGCGAGCGTCGGGACCAGCCGGACGGCGCGCCGGCCCCGGCGAGGCGACGTGAACGACGAGCACCCACCGCAGGCCCACGCACAAGCGCGCTCGTGGCTCGGGCTCGCCCTGGGGGCTCTGCTCTTGGGCGGCGGCCTCTCGCTGGTGCTCATCGTCAGCCGCGCGCCGGGCATGACGCGCCTCTTCGACGCGCCGCTCGTCGCCAAGAAGAGCCTGGTGGTGCACGTGAACCTGGTGCTCACCGTGTTCTTCCTGGCCTTCTTGGCGGCGCTGTTCTCGCTCATCCCCGGTGGACGCGAGCGGCGCGCCCCCGTGGCGCTCGCGCTCGTCGGCGTGGCGCTCTTCGTCACGAGCGGCCTGGTGCCGGGGGTCGAGCCCATCTTGTGTAACTACGTGCCGGTGCTCGACCACCCGCTCTTCCTCGCTGGCATCGGCCTGTTCGCGGCGGGCGTGCTGTGGGCGCTGGCGGACCCGCGGCGCCTCGTCGGCGCGGCGCGCGCCGCGTCAACGCCGCTGTCGGGCGCGGCCGTCGACGGGCTGCGCGTGGCGGCGTGGCTGCTCCTGCTCGCGCTCGCGCTCTTGTGCTCGTCGCTGCTGACGGTGCCGCGCGCGGCCGATCACTTCTCGTACTGGGAGTCCGTGTATTGGGCCCCGGGTCACGCGCTGCAGTTCACCTTCCTCGCCACCATGATTGCGGTGTGGGCGCTCTTGGTGAAGGACGCCGCCGGTCGCTGTCCCTTGGGCGCGGGCGCGCACCGTTGGCTGGTGTTCGCGCTGGTGTGGTTGCCGGCGCTGCCGATGGTCACGCTGCTCGGCGCGGCGCCCGGCGACGCGGGCTTCTCCACCTTGCCCACGGAGCTCATGCGCTGGGGCACCTGGTGGGCGCCGGCGCTCTTCCTCGCCTACGCGCTGCCGGCGCTGGCGCGGGCGCGTCGTTGCGGCGCGCTGCGCTTCACCTCGTCGCTGTCGGCGTTTTGCGCCAGCGTGCTCTTGCTCGCGCTCGGCCTCGGCATCGGCGTCTTGATCACGCGCTCGAGCACGCTGGTGCCCGCGCACTATCACGCCACCGTGGGCGCGGTGACGGTGGCGTTGATGGGCATCAGCTACCGCTTGCTCGACGAGCTGGGCGCGCCCTTGCCCACCCGCGCCCTGCGGCGCTTGGCGCGCTGGCAGCCCTTGATCTTCGGGCTCGGCCAGGTGGGCTTCGTCAGCGGCTTCGCCTACGCCGGGTGGCACGGCCTCGGCCGCAAGGTGTACGGCCACGAGCAAGCGCTGCGCGGCGCCGAGCAGACGCTGGGCCTCGCCGTGGCGGGCACCGGCGGGCTGTTCGCCCTCGTCGGCGGCGCGCTGTTCTTCGTGGTGGTGGCGCGCGCGTGGCGGGCGGCGCGCGCCCTCAGGCGATCCCCGGATCCGTCTGCGTCACCGGGAAGCGCGCCGCCGCCAGGTCGCGCTTGATGCTGGTCTTGTCGACGGCGCGATCGAGGGCCTCGCTCGGCTCGATGACGCCGGCCTTGACCAGCTCCATCAGCGAATCGTTGATCGTGCGCATACCGAGCGCGCGCGAGGTCTGCATGACGCTGGCGACCTGGAAGGTCTTCTTCTCGCGGATCATGTTCGCCACCGCGGTGGTGACGAGCAAGATCTCGAGCGCCAGCGCGCGCCCGCCGTCTTTGCGCTTGCACAGCGTCTGCGACACCACGCCCTTGAGCGACTCGGCCAGCATCTGCCGCACCTGCTCCTGCTTGTCGGCCTGGAACTGATCGACGATGCGGTCGACGGTGTTGGCGGCGGTGGTGGTGTGCAAGGTGCCGAACACCAGGTGACCGGTCTCGGCCATCTCGATGGCGATGGCGATGGTCTCGAGGTCGCGCATCTCGCCCACCAGGATGATGTTGGGGTCCTCGCGCAGCGCCGCGCGCAGCGCGCGCGTGAAGCTGATGGTGTGCACCCCCACCTGCCGCTGATGGATGAGGCAGCGCTTGGGCGTGTGCACGAACTCGATGGGATCTTCGATGGTGACGATGTGATCCGAGCGGTTCTGGTTGATCCAGTCGATCATCGCCGCCAGCGTCGTCGACTTGCCGGATCCGGTGGGCCCGGTGACCAGCACCAGCCCCTTCTTGAGCCGGCACAGGTCGACGACCGCGGCGGGCAACCCGAGCTGCTCGACGCTGAGCACGTCGCCGGGGATGCGCCGGATCGAGGCGCAGGGGCCGCGCATGTCGCAGAAGATGTTGATGCGCAGCCGCGCGTTCGGCATGTCGTACGCGAAGTCGGTGTCGCGCGTACGCAGCCACTCGTCGCGGTTTTGCGCCGGCATGATCTCGAGCAAGAGCTGCTCGAGCTCGGGCGCGGCGACCTCGGGGAGATCGAGCACCTCGCGGATGTCGCCGTCGGCGGAGCGGATCATGGCCGGCAGCCCAGCGGTCAGGTGCAGGTCGGACGCGCCGGTCTGGAGGAACACGGTGAAATAGTGCTCCAGCGCCGGCGGCTGACCGTTGGCAGGCGCGCGCTGCGGCTCGGTGGCCATCTCGTCGACGACGGGGTCGCCCTCGTGCGACACCGGCGGCGCGAGCCTGGCGCCCACCATGGCCATGTGATCGAGGGGATCGTGGTCGGAGCTGAACGACAAGCGCGCGAAGTAGCGGCCGTCGACGGTACGGAACTCCACGCGCACGGGCCCGCCCGGGCTCACGTAGTCGAACTCGATAGACTCGCCGCGCTCGAGCGACAGGCGCGCGTCGGGCGGCGCCGCGCCCCACAACAGCTCCACCACGTGCTCGTTCGACAGGCGCGCGTTGACCAAGGGGATGTGCTCGGTGCCGCGCGTAAGGAACAGCGTGTTCTGCGCCTCGATCAACAAGGCGTCGCCCTTCTGGCTGCGCAACTGCTCGATCAGGGCATCGAGGCGGGACACGGGCACGACGCTAGCAGTTTCCGGGGAAGATCGACCGTTCGCGCCTATCGGTACTCGGGAGCCTCGGCGGTCGGCCGCGCCGGCAGCGTGCCCGGCCAGGGGCCGCGGTGGGCGGCGAGCCAGGCGGCGTCGTAGGTCGTCAAGAGCTTCTCGAGTCCCTTGCCCCAGGCTTCGGCGCTGCCGTCCTTGGTGCGACGCAGCCACCACATGGTGGCCGAGCGGATGTGGTTTGGGTCGTAGCCGCCCCAATCGGCGCCGAGCACGTCGTGGTAAAACCAGATCACGCTGGCGTCCCACTTCACCGACGCGTCATCGGCCGCCCGCAGGTAGGTGTTCACCTCGCGCGCGCGCCAGGCCGGGTCGGAGGCGATGGCGCGCTGCACCTCCCACCAGGTGCGCGCCAAGGTGCGCGCTTGTGCGTCGTAGATGGCCTGTGTGTCGGCGCGCAGCGCGGCGTCGGTGGCGCCGGGGACGAGCGTGTCCACCGCCCAGCGCACGAAGCGCGGGTCGTAGCGCCCGAAGTCGCGCTCGCTGTTGAGCTTGAGCTTGCCATTCCTGTGCGGTCCCGCGCGGAAGGGCGCGGTGGGCGCCAGCGCGAGGAAGGTTTTCCACGAGAACACCGTGAGGGCGCGGCAGAAGAAGTTGCGCATGCCGCCCTCGGCGCCGTAGTCGAAGATGAGATCGTCTTCGGCGCAGGCGTGCCCCTGCGCGTGGCCGAGCGCGCGCCAGGCGCCGGCGATGGTGCTGGCCTTCTCCGGCGTTGGCGCCGGCCTCGACGCGGGCGGCATGCCGGGCGCCCGATCGCCCCCGGCGGCGAGCGGGGCAGCGAGGGTGAGGGCAACGAGCGAGACAAAGAGGTGCGCGCGCATGATGCACGCTACCGCCATCGGGTATCGTGGGGTCAATGCGCTGTCCGAGCTGCGGCTTTGCGGGGGCCCAGGGTGCCGTGTGCGCGCGCTGCCGCGCGTCCTTGCGCATGACCGACGACGACACGCGCTTGGCGGCGCACAGCCGCGGCACATTGATCGGCCGCACGCGCTTGCCGACGCCCGCCGAGCAGGCGAGCGCCGAGGTGATGTTTCGCGCCGAGGCGGTGCTGACGTTGGTGGCGCCCTTGCCGCTCGAGGCCACGGCCATCGAGGCGCACGTGGGCGCCCTCATCGACGGCGTGCGCCCGGTGGCGCGGCTCAAGAAGAAGAGCGGGCTCTCGTCAGAGGACCTACGCGTGGCGCTTGGGCAGCTGCGCGATCGGCGCGTGCTCAAGCTCGTGGGCGTCGTCGAGGAGGCCATCGGCCCCTGGGCCGACGACATCGCCGCCGAGGTGGCCGAGCGCGCCCGCGCCTCCGAGGATCACTCCATCAAGGGCTCGGGGGAGTACATCCCGCCCCACGTGATGAGCGAGATCCAGACCATGGTCGACGAGGAGGAGCGCGCCAAGGTGCGCGCCGCCCTGGACGACGACGACGAGGGACCCGCCTTCGACGGTGACACCTCCGAGGGGCCGCTGCCGAAAGGCTGAGGGGCGGCAGCCGCAGACCTGCGCGGGAATGGCGCCGCGCGCGCGCGCCTTGTGCGGCCATGGCGAGCATCGGCCACCTGCTCTTCGGGCTCGCCGTAGCGCGCGCGCACGATCGCCACGCGCAAGCGGCCGTGCCCCACCGCTCCGTGCGTGAGCGCGCCACCGCTGCCGTGGCCTTCAGCGCCTTGGCGCTGGCCCCCGATCTCGACGTCATCGCCTTCCCGCTGGGTATCCCCTACGGCGCCGAGCTCGGCCACCGCGGCGCCGCGCACTCGCTCTTGGTGGGCGTGGTGGTGGGCGTCGCGGCGGCGCTGGTGCTGGCGCGCGAGCTACGCGCAGCGCTCGTGCCCACCGCGCTGGCCGCCGTGGCGGCGGTGACGAGCCACGGGCTCCTCGACGCGCTCACCGACGGCGGTCTTGGCATCGCGCTGTGCTGGCCCTGGTCGAACGAGCGCCTGTTCGCGCCCTTGCAGCCGATCCCCGTGGCGCCCATCGGGGCCGCCTTCTTGTCGGCGCGCGGCCTGCACGTCGCCGCGGTCGAGCTCTTGCTCTTCTCACCTTGCGCGCTCTACGCGATCTTCGGTGGCCGCGGCGTCGCTGCGCGCCTCGTTGGTCGCCTCAGAGCTGCGCCAGGCGCGACTCGAGCGCGCGCTCCAGATCGGTGATCGCCTTGGAGAAGCCCTCGATGCCCTCCTTGAGCTTGTCGCTGGCCATCTTGTCCTCGGCGTGCATCTTGTCGAATAAGGCGCGGTCGACGTGGATCTTGTCCTTGCCGAGCGCAGGCGCCTTGACGGGATCGAGCTTCCGCGCCAGCTCGCCCTGCATGCCCTCGAGCTCGGCCAGGAGCTTGGGCGCGATGGTCAAGAGGTCGCAGCCGGCGAGCTCCACGATCTCACCCGAGTTCCTGAACGACGCGCCCATCACCTCGGTGCGGTAGCCGTGGCGCTTGTAGTAGTTGTAGATCGTCGTCACCGAGAGCACGCCCGGGTCCTCGGCGGCGGGATACGACGCGCGCCCCGTGCTCTTCAGGTACCAGTCGAGGATGCGGCCCACGAAGGGCGAGATGAGCGTGACGCCCGCCTCGGCGCAGGCCACCGCCTGATGGAAGCCGAAGAGCAGCGTGAGGTTGCAGTGGATGCCCTCTCTCTCGAGCTGCTCGGCGGCCTTGATGCCGGCCCAGGTGGCGGCGAGCTTGATGAGCACGCGCTCGCGCTTGACCCCGGCCTTCTCGTACATGGCGATGAGGTCGCGGGCCTTGGCGATGGAGCCCTGCTCGTCGTCTGCCAAGCGCGCATCGGCCTCGGTGGAGACGCGGCCGGGCACGACCTTGAGGATCTCGATGCCGAACTCCACCGCCAGGCGATCGACGGCGCGCTTGCACACCGCGGCCGCCGACTTGTCGGTGCTCTCACCCTTGGCCCAGCGCAGGGCGTTGTCGACCACGCCTTGGTACTGCGGCATGGCGGCCGCGGCGGCGATGAGGGAGGGGTTGGTGGTGGCGTCCTGCGGCCGGAACTTCTCGATGGAGGCAAAGTCGCCGGTGTCGGCGACCACGACGGTGACGCGCTTGAGCTGCTCGAGGAGACTCGCCATACGATGGGCCCTTGGTTCGGTGGGTGACGCCCGGCACGCTACCAGATCCCACCTTCGTTCATGGGCGCCGCCAGGGCGGCCGCCGCGACGCCGCGTAGCACCCTGCCCGGATCCTCGAAAAACCACGGGTGGCAGGCGCGAGCACACGCCGCAAACGCCTGTGCCTGCACGTGTTTTTGAAGTGGCCTGGTGGCCCGGTTGTTGCGAGACTGTGGCCCGTGCTCACCGCTCGCCCGCTCTGCTTGCTCCTCGCGCTCGGCGCCCTCGCGGCCACGGCTGCCGCCGCCGCGCCGGCGCCCGTGGGGCTGCCGCACGAGCTGACGGCCGCGCAGCGCAACCTCACCGCGGAGCTGAAAGACGCGCAGCAGCGCGTCGACCAGGCGCTCAAGGCGCGCAAGCAGCGCCTCGAGGCCTGGCAGAAAGCGGTGGCCGCGCGCGACGCCGCCGCCGCCACTCTGGCCGCCATGAAGCTGGCGGCCAAGAAGCGCGCCGGCGACAGCGCCGGGCTCGGCGCCGCGCAGCAGCGCACCTTCGCCCTCGACGAAGAGGCCACGCGCGCGCGCTCGGCGCTGGCTGCGGCCGAGGCCACGGTGGCGCGCGGTGGCGCCGAGCTGCTCTCGCTCTACGACGCGCTCTTGGCCGAGCGCCGGCGCTCGGTCGACGCCGCGCCCGCGTCGTCGCGCCGGCAGGCGGCGGCCTCGTACCGCGAGCTGGCCGCCCAGCGCGACGCCGTACGCAAGGCGCTCTCGCCAGTGCTCTCCGAGGCCACGCCCGCCGCAGCCCCGGCGGTGGGCGCCGACCTCGATCCCCGCGTCGACGACGACGTCGAGACCTTGCTCGAGAAGGCCGACCTGGCGCGCGACCTCGAGCAGCGCCTCAACCGCCAGATGGAGGCGGTGCGCCGTCGCATCTCGGAGCTCGAGGAGGAGCAGGCGGTGGCCAAGGACCTGGCCGGCATGGTGGGCAGGAACGCGCTCTTCGACGAGGAGGATCGCCGCCTCTTGGTGGTGCGCACCGAGACCACCACGCGCACCAGCGGCAACCCGCCCGCGGCCGCCATCGGCGGCAACAACGATCGCAACGACAGCGCCAACGAGGGTGAGTCGGCGCCGCCGCCCGCCTTCGACGGCGAGCCCAGCGCCGACGCCGACGATGTGGGCGCGGGCGCGGGCGGCGCGCCGCCCGCCGACCCCATGCCGGTGGCCCCGGTGACGCCGTCGCCCACCACGGTCACCTCGACCACCACGCTGCGCACCGAGCAGGTGCTGGCGGTGCCCAGCACCGACGCCGGGCTGCAGGGCATGTTGTCGTCGAGCACCAGCCTCTCCTCGCTCAAGGCGCTGGAGAAGCAGCTGCAGGTGAACGCCTCCAAGGTGCGCGACAAGGCGAAGAAGCTGCGCACCGAGGCCGAGCGTCGGCAGTAAAGGCCCTCGAAGGAACAAGTTGACCGCCCTCGCGCCCGAGTCATCCCGGCGCGCGGCGTTGCCGTCTCCGGTCCTCGCGCCACACCCGTCGGGGCTGCTCGCTCCGCTCCTTGCTCCGCACGGCGGGCTTGGCGAGCTGGCGAAGCCAGCGGTCAATTGCCGCTGCGACGGCGCCTTGCGCGCCGGGCGCCTCGGACGCGACCATCGATCAACGTGTCCTCTCGAGGGCCCTCACCGCGCCGTCTGCTTGCGAAAGCCCGCCCCCTCTGCAAGCAACGGCGGATGCTCACGCTCACCACGACCAAGCTCGGGCCCCTGGTGGCGCGCGTGGTGGCGGCCGACGAGGTCGCCGACGACGCGCTCACGGTGTGGCTCTGTCACGGCTACGGCGCCCCCGGCAGCGACCTGTGCGGTATCGCCGGCGAGGTAGTGGCGCAGCGTCCTGCGCTCGCGTCACGCGCGCGCTTCGTCTTCCCCGAGGCGCCCCTGGAGCTCGAGCTCATGCCCTTCGCCGGCCGTGCCTGGTGGCACATCGACGTGGGCCGCTTCGAGCGCGCGCTCGCCACCGGGGAGCTCGAGCGCCTGTTCGACGAGACCCCCGAGGGCATGCCGGCCGCGCGCAAGGCGTTGCGCGCCGCGCTCGACGCCTGGTGCACGGCCACCAAGACGCCCTACGGCCGCGTGCTGCTCGGCGGCTTTTCGCAGGGCGCCATGATCAGCACCGACCTGGCGCTGCGCCTGGAAGAGGCGCCCGCGGCGCTGGCGATCTTCTCCGGCACGCTTTTGTGCCGCCCCGAGTGGACCCAGCTCGCGCCTGCGCGTCGCGGCCTCAGGGTGCTGCAGAGCCACGGCAGCGCCGACCCGCTCTTGCCCTACCCGGCGGCGCTGGAGCTGCGCCGGCTGCTCGAGGGCGCGGGCCTGGACCTGCGCTTCGTGTCCTTCCCCGGTGGCCACGGCATCGACGCCGAGGTCATCGACGCCTTCGCCGCCTTGGTGGCCGAGCGCGCTGGCGTCGAGGGTGCGCCATGATCGGCGCGCTCGCCCTGGCGCTGGCGCTGGCGCCGCCGCCCGCCGACGCGTGGCCCGAGCTCGCGCGCGCCGCGGCCGTGGTCTTGCCCTTGTCCGAGCCGCCGCTCTTCTCCTTCGTGCGCGGCGGCCCGCACCCCGAGCCCCTGCTCGACGAGGATCTGGGCGCCTCGCTCGAAGCCTTGCGCGCAGCCGAGGGCGCGTTGGCGCCCCTCGACGCAGCCATCGCGCGCGGGCGCTGCGCGCTGCCCGCCGGCTCGTCGTCGTCGTCGCTGGAGGGCCTCGGCGATTGGCTGCTCGGGCTCGCCGTGTCCGACGCGCGCGCGGGCAAGGGCAAGCTCGCCGCTGTGCAGCTCGGCCGCGCCGCCGACCTGGCCGCGCTCGTCGCACGCTGCACCAACGGCGGCCCCGCAACGCAGGCCACGGCCCTGGCCATCGCCGGGCGCGCGCGCATGGTGCTCATCGCCCTCGGTGACGACGCGCTGGTGCCCGCCGAGGCGGTGGCGCGCCTGGCGGCGGCGCTGCGGCCCACCACCGAGCTCGTGCTCGCCGCCGGCGCCGACGCCGCGCTCAGGGGCGCGCTCGACGACGCGCGCGCCGAGCAGGCGCTGGTGGAAGAGGCGGGCGCCGCGCTCGTGGCCCGCCAGCGCACGGGGGGCTTCCCGCCGCGCTTGCCCATCGAGGGCGGGCGCCTGGTGCACGGCGAGCGCTGGTTCGCGCTCGAGCCCGTGCAGCGCGCGCCCACCGAGGTGCGCTGCAGCCCCGGCGATGCGCCCGGCTCCTTCACCATGACGCGCGAGGCGGCGGCGCTCTTGGCGCGCCGCGGGCCCGAGGCCGTGCTGCAGGGATCGCTCGTGACCCCGCAGCTCGACGGCAGCATGGGCCTCTTGGTGGCGCGCGCCGGCCCCGTGGCGCGCTCCTGCGGTCTCGTCGACGGCGACGTGGTGCTGGCGGTCAACGAGGTGCAGCTTGCGCACCCCGAGGACGCGCTGGTGGCGGCCCCCGCGGCCGTGCAGCGCGACGGGCGCGCGCGCTTCGTGGTGCGCCGCGGCGGCGCCGAGCGCAGCCTCGTCATCGAGCCCGAGCGCCGCGAGCTGGCGGGCGCTACCCGATGATGGACAGGTCGGGCCCAAGGCGCGTGCACTTGGTGCCCGCCGGGCACAGCTCGTCGGGGCACAGCGGTGCGCAGCGGCCGAAGCTCGCGCCCGGCGCGCCGACGCAGGTGTAGCCGTCGGCGCAGCCCACGCCCGCGTCGTTGCAGAAGCCGCACAGGCCGCCGGCGGCGCCGCCCACGTCGCAGCGCTCGTCGACGCACGAGAGCGCCCCGTCGAAGCAGTCGGCATCCTCGGCGCAGCTCTTGTCGCAGGCGCCCACGGGTGTGCAGAACGAGGTGGGCAGGGCCGCGGGGCAGGCGTCGCCGAAGCCGCCGCAGCCATAGCAGCGCGAGGAGGGGCAGCCCTCGGTGTAGGTACAATCGCGGCAGTCGACCACGATGGGGATGACGTCGCTGCCGCCGTTGGCGTCGTAGCTCGCCAGGTCCACCAGCGCCGAGCGACCCCAAAACAGCCAATGGTCGGCGCGCGCCGGGTGCTCGCACAGCTCGGTGACGTCGATGGGGCCACCACCTTCGCCAACGCCGGCGTCGTGCAGCCCGCGCACCTCGAAGTAGACCTTGCCCTTGGCCGACAGGCCGCCGGTGTGCAGGATGGCCTCGCCGCGCACCAGCTCGCGCAGCTCGCCCAGGCGATTGTCGAGCGGCACGCAGCGCTCCTCGACGATCTCGGTGTTCTCGTCGAGCACCAGCACATCGACGGCGGCGAGGCAGCTCGTGTCGAAGTCGAGGCCCGAGGGCACGCCGCAGCTCTGGCGCGTGCCGATCTGCAGCGACAAAGACGCGGGCGGGCGCGGCTCGAGCGCGGGCGGACAGGCCATGGCGAGCGCCGCCAACGCGCACGCCAGCAACGACCTCCACAGCGCCCGCCGCTCGATCACGGGCCGAGACTGTCCGCGAAGGGTCAGTCGACGCAACAGCCCAAGAGCACGGGGCGAGGCGGCGCGTCGTGCGCCTCGTTGGGCCAGGCGTTGTAGGGCCACAGCGCCCATACGCCGACGGCGAGCAGGCCCACGGCGGTGGTAGTCCCGCCCCCACCCACCACCCACGCCAGCGCCGGCGACACGCCGTCGTCGTCGGGGAGGCCGAGCTTCTGCTTGGCCGGCGCTTGCAGCGCCGCCAAGGTGGCGGTGCCCACGGCGGCGCCGTCGGCGCCCGCGCCGACGACGAGCGTCGTCAGGGGTGCCCGGCCCTCGGGCGGGTCGCGCACCCACAGCTCGGCGCCCGCGCCAGACAAGAGCACCACGCCACGGGCCGCGCACAGCGCCGCGAGCTCGGCCAGCGCGGCGCCGCGCTCGAGCTCGGTGACGGCGCCACGCGCGCGCTGCACGGCGGCAGCACGGCGCCCGCCGGCGTCGCGGGGCGCCAAGAAGGGCTCGAGCACCAAGGGCTCGGCGCCGAGCTCCACGATGCGTGCGAAGGCCTCGGCGCCGTCGGCGCGCGCGATCACGAGGTGCGGGCCCTGCGCCACCTCGCCCGCGGGTGGGCGACCGTCGATGAGCAGCTGCGCGACGGCGAAGCCCGCCACCCGCGGACGCAGCAGCAGGGTGCCCGGCGGCGCCGCCAGCGCGGTCGCGCGCACGCGCGCGTAGGCCTCCACCAGGCTCGGCGCGTGCACCGCCGGGTTGAGCGCCTCGCGCCCAGGGACCAGGTGCGCCAGGAGCGCGAGATCGTGATCGGCCTCACCGCCGCTGGCCGCCAGCACGGTGGCGCGCACCAAGAGCGCCTCCTCGAAGAGCTCCAGGGCGTCCTCGGGGCGCTCGAGGCGCACCAGCTCGTCGAGGGCGAGGTCGATCTCGCTCTTGGCCACCTCGAGCTCGAGCTCGTGGTAGCGCGCGCGCGCGGCGGCGATGTGCGCGCGCGCCTCGTCGCGCACGCCGGGCGTCGCGGGCGCGCTCACGGGGCGATCGACGCCGGCGCGCTCGTCGAGCTCCACCAGCGAGAGGCCCGCGGCGCGCAGGCCGTCGTAGAGCTCGTCGACGCGGGCGGCGTCGGCCGAGTGCTCGGGCACGATCAAGAGGCGCGCGCCGTCGGCGGGGGCCGGCCGAGGGACCGCGGCGGTGAGGAACAGGCCCAGGAGCGCGAGCACGGGGCGAGACTAGCGCCACCCTGGCTTGCTAGCGTGCCGTGCGTGCGCCGCTGCTCCCTCCTGGTGACCGCGATCGCGTTCGCGCCGACGTCGGCGTGCCTGCCGCCGTCGACACCGTGCGTCGAGTACGTGGCCTGCCAGCAGGCCTACGACCCGAGCGTCGACACCAGCGAGTACCAAGAGGGCGGCTCGTGCTGGAGCGCGCCGCAGGAGGCGGCGGCCTGCACCGACCAGTGCGAGGTGGCCCTCGCCGCCCTGCGCCAGGTCCCCGAGCCGCCGGCGGAGTGCGGCGCCGCGTCTGCCGGCGACGCTGGCACTGACCTTTCGCAGATGTGATCAGGTGGTACGAGCTCGGCTAGAGTCCCGGCGATGCTGCGCAAGGCCGCGCTCCTGGTGCTCTTGCTGTGCGCGCTGCTCGCGGGCGCGCAGTGCGACGATCGGGAGCGCCTCGAAACCGAGCCCCCCGAGGAGGCCTGCCGCCAATTCGTCAAGTGCTGGTATCCAGGCGAGAGCGGCACCGTGTTCAGCTCCGCCAGTCCCCGGTGGGCGTCGATGGCGGACCCGCGCACCGAAAACAACATCCGCGGCGCCTACGGCCCCGACGGCAACTGCTGGTACGTCGACCCCTCCGCGGGTCAGGTGATCGACGGCGCGGTCATCGCCGAGGACGCGCAGGCCGTCACCTGCGGCCAGGCGTGCGCCTGCACCATCCTGGAGCTGTGCGCCGCGCGCGCCGACGCGTCCGACCCGGCGCCCGCGTGCGGCCCCGACGTGCCCAACGACCCGTGCACCGACGGCACCGACTACGACAGCATGTGTGCCGGGACGTGAGCACGGGGCGCCGCACCTGGGTTGGCGCCGGGCTCTTGGCCGGGGCAGCGGTGATCGTGGTCGCCACGCTGGCGCGCGGCGGCGCTGCTGCGGCCGCCCCCGTGCGCGTCCGCGCCGTCGCCACGCGTGACGTCGTGCACCGCGTGTTGGCGCAGGGCAAGGTGCGCGCGCGCACGCAAGTAGAGGTGGCGAGCGAGATCGGCGGCCGCGTGGCCCAGGTCGACGTCGAGGTGGGCGACGTGGTCAAGGCGGGCGACCCCTTGTTCTCGCTCGACGCCGAGCAGCTCGAGAACGCCGTGGAACAGCTGCGCGTGGGCGTGCAGGGCGCCAACGCGCTCACGACGCGCGCCGAGCTGGCAGTGGCGGAGGCCGAGCGCGCCGTGCAGCGCGACCGCGGCCTCAAGGACAAGGGCGTGCTCGCCGACGAGCAGCTCAAGGTGAGCGAGTCGCGCGCGGCGTTGGCCCGCGCCGAGCTCGCGTCGGCGTCGTCGCAGCTGGAGCGGGTGCGCCTCGACCTGTCGCGGGCGCGCGACGCGCTCCGGCGCGCACGCGTCACCGCGCCCTCGGCGGGCACGGTGGTCGCCGTGGGCGTCGAGGTGGGCCAGGTGGTGAGCGCCGTGCAGGGCCTGGCGGGAGACAGCGGGCTGTCGGGCTTCGGCTTCGCGGGCGCGGGCACCGGCGCGAGCGCGCCCGTGATCTTGGCCGACCTCTCGGAGCTGCAGCTGCGCCTCGATGTCGATGAGCTCGACGTGGCGCGCGTGGCGGTGGGGCAGCCGGTGCGCATCACTGCGCAGGGCATCAAGGACGCGAGCTACCAGGGCGTGGTGGAGCGGGTGGGCTTGATGGGGCGCGAGCAGGGCGGCGCCGTGCTCTTCGCCGTCGAGGTGAAGGTGCTGCCCGGCGCCGGCACCGAGGCGCTCAGGCCCGGCATGAGCGCGCAGGCCGAGATCGAGGTCCAGCGCCTGGCGCAGGCGTTGGCGGTGCCAGTGGCCGCCGTGCTCGAGGGCGACGGCAAAGACAAGCCCGATCGCGTCTATGTGTACGAGGGCGACGACGCGGCGGGCACGGCGCGTGAGCTGAACGTCACGCTCGGGCCCGCCGATGGCGAGGTCATCGCGGTCACCGCGGGCCTGAGCGCCGGCCAGCGCGTGGTCGAGGGCCCCTTCCGCGCGCTGCGCGCCCTCGAGGACGGCGACGCCGTGCGCGTGCAGTCCGACAAAGAGGCCGCGGCCGGCGCGCAGAAGAAGGACGGAGACGACAAGGGCGCGCCATGACGCTGGTGCAGGCGCAGGCCCTGACCAAGACCTACCGCATGGGCACCGAGGTGGTGCGCGCCCTCGACGGCGTCGACCTCACCATCGACAAGGGCGAGCTCATCGCCATCGTGGGCACCAGCGGCTCGGGCAAGTCGACCTTGATGAACCTGCTCGGCTGCCTCGATACACCCAGCTCGGGCAGCTATCGCTTGGCGGGTCTCCCGGTGGACCAGCTCGACGACGAGCAGTTGGCCGAGGTGAGAAACCGCCACATCGGCTTCGTGTTCCAGAGCTTCCACTTGCTGCCGCGGCAGAGCGCGCTCGACAACGTGGTGTTGCCGCTGGTCTATCGGCGCACCGATCCGCTCTCGCCCGCCGAGCGCAAGCGGCGCGCGCGCGAGGTGCTCGAGAAGGTGGGCTTGGGCGATCGCATGTTGCACAAGCCGCCGGAGCTCTCGGGCGGACAACGCCAGCGCGTGGCCATCGCGCGCGCGCTGGTCAACGACCCCGCGCTCCTGTTCGCCGACGAGCCCACGGGCAACCTCGACAGCAAGACCTCGGAGGAGATCTTGGCGCTGCTCGTGACGCTCAACCGCGAGCACGGTCGCACCGTGATCGTGGTGACCCACGAGCCCGACGTGGCGCGCCGCTGCGATCGCACGGTGCAGCTCAAGGACGGCCGCGTGGTGCACGACACGCGCGCCGAGCGCACGGCGGTGACGCCGGCGCCGGGAGCGCCCTGATGTGGCGCGAGACCGTGATGCTGGCGCTGGCCTCCATCGCGCAGAACCGCCTGCGCGCCTTCCTCACCACGCTCGGTATCATCTTCGGCGTCATGGCCGTCATCGCGGTGGTGGCCATCGTGCAGGGCGTGTTCTACGTCTACACCTCGCAGCTCGAGGGGCTCGGCGCCGGCTTCATGTTCGTGGTGTCGGGCAACCCCGAGGCCGAGGAGAAGATCCGCCAGAGCAGCTGGGTCACCGCCGACGATGGTGTGCTGGTGGAGCGCGAGGTCGACGGCGTCTTGGCCGTCAGCCCCTACTTCTTCGATCGGCGCAAGCTGACGCTGCGGGGGCAGTCGGCCGACGCCATCATCATGCCGACCACCGAGCGCTACCCCGACATCCAGAACCACTACGTGGAGGAAGGGCGCTTCTTCACCGCGCTGGAGTTGCGCACGCGCGCGCGCGTGGTGGTGATCGGCCCCGACCTGGCGCAGCAGCTCGGCCTCATGCGCGCCGTGGGTGAGCAGGTGCGCCTCTACGGCGTGCCCTTCACCGTCATCGGCGTCATGGAGCAGAAGAACGGCATCAACGCGCTCGGCCAGCCCTTCGATCAAGCGGCCATCATCCCGCACTCCACCGCGCTCACCTTCAGCTCACCCATGCGCGGAGGCATGCTCCTGATCAAGCTCGACGAGGTGGACGACGTCGATCGCGTGAAAGAAGAGGTGCGCCGCGCCATGCGCCGCGGGCACCGCCTGGGCGTGGGTGAGCCCGACGACTTCCAGATCATCACGCAGTCGGACTTGATCGAGAGCGTCGGCAAGATTACGGGCATTGCCACCTGGGTAGTGTTGGCCATCGTGGGCGTGGCGCTGTTGGTGGGCGGCATCGGCATCATGAACATCATGCTGGTGAGCGTCACCGAGCGCACGCGCGAGATCGGCATTCGCATGGCGGTCGGAGCGCGCCGGCAAGACATTCTGGCGCAGTTCCTCGTCGAGGCGTCGCTCTTGGGCCTCATTGGCGGCCTCATTGGTATCGCCATTGGCTACGGCGTGAGCTGGATCGTGACCTTGGTGGTGCCCGAGTTCCCGCCGCCGCACGTGCCCGCGTGGGCCATCGTGCTCGGCTTCGTGTTCTCGGCGTCCATCGGCTTGATCTTCGGCATGTATCCCGCGGCGCGCGCGGCGCGCCTCGATCCCATCGAGGCGCTGCGCTACGAGTGATCGGCGCGGGTCGCGATGGTCAACGCGCGCCGCTGAACTTGTTCCAGCGGCGGTGGCCCTCGACGGCGGGGCGGGGGCCGGCCAGCGGCTTGAACGGGAACCACAGCTTGCGCACGAAGCGCGTGAACACGTGGTTGTCGCTCCATTGGCGACGCGTGAAGCCATACACGCCGGGCGCGTGGTGCTCGAGCTCCTCCCAAGAGCCGCACAGCTCGCGCTCGGAGTAGATGGCAAAGGCCTCGTCCATGGCGGCGCGCGCGCCGAACACGGGGCGCAGGTGCGCGTAGGCGAGCTCTTGCTCCGCGCCCGTGAGGGCGAGCGCGAACACGGCGTGTGCCACCTCGTGCTCCACCAGCATGGGGGTCGTGTCGATGTGCTCACGGCGCAGCGCGATGCGCGCCGCCGGCCAGCGCTTGTCGCCCCAGAAGAGCCCGGCGGCGCCCTCGAGCACGGCGGCGGGGAAGCCGAGCGCCACGAAGGAGCCGCCCTCGGGCACCACGTCGACCTCCAGCGGCGGCGCGTGCTCGAGACGCGCCACCAGCGCGGGGTTGCCGGCCAGTTGGCGCGTCATGCGCTCGAGCACGCGCGCGGCCAGCTCCTTGGGCGCGCGGTGGCGCTCCACGCGCACGCGCGCCTGCACGAGCGCCGCGGCGCGCGCGGGCCCGTCCTTGGGCGCGCTCCCGCCCTCGAAGGCGTCGCCGCCGGCGAGCACGGTGAAGGCCACCAGCGGGTGCTTGCGCGCGCTGGCCTCGTCGAGGGCGCGGGCGTCGGGGCGCGAGCCGTCGGCGGTCTCATAGCGATCGGCGAGCGCGCTCTTGTTGCTCACGGCTCGGCGAGCGCCGCCGCCTTCCACTCCTGCATGGCCGGCAGCGCCCAGATGGCGTCGAGATAGGCGCGCGCGGCGTCGTCGACCGGGATGCCGTAGGTCGTGATGCGCGCGCACACGGGCGCGTACATGCAGTCGGCGATGCTGGGCCTGGCGCCGAACAGGTAGGGGCCGCCAGCGCCGAAGCGCTCGCGCGCCTCGCGCCAGATGCGCGTCACGCGATAGACGTCGGCGCCAGCCTCGGGGTTGATGGTGAGGCCTTCGAGGTTCTTCTTGAGATCGAAGGGACAGCACTTGCGCAACGACAAGAAGCCCGCGTGCATCTCGTGCGCGATGGCGCGCGCGTGTGCGCGCGCTGCGCGCTGCGCGGGCCACAGCTCGGGATGCGTCTCGGCGACGGTCTCGCAGATGGCGAGCGACTCCCAGACCACTACCTCGCCATCGAGGTAGATGGGCACCTTGCCGGCCGCGCCCGGCGCCGCGGCCTTGATGTTGGCCTTGGTGTCCTTCTTGTCGAGAAAGATGAGCTTCTCTTCGAAGTCGACGCCGGCGAGCTTGAGCGCCAGCCAAGGACGCAGCGACCAGGAGCTCTTGTTCTTGTCGCCGATGACGAGGGTAGGGCGGCTCATGGGTGCCTCTGGGGGAGGTGGGGGGATCGTGCAGCGACCTTACAGCGCTTCCACCATTCGTTGGTTCGTTCCTCGCGATAGCCACAATTGCTGCGTCGCGTGTCTGCTGGACCCTGCACCGAACGCGACGCCAGCCCGGTGCGCACCGCGCTCGTGACCCGCGGGCGCGCGAGCGTGCGGGAGGGCGGTGGGCGCGCCAGGGGGAGGGCGCAACCCAGGCGTCGTCACCGCGTCGCCCACGCTGGCAATCGACGGGCACCGGCATTCTGCGTTATCGCCTGTGTGATCGCGCGTCGTGCTCGGCGCCGGTCGACGGAGGTCCCCATGGCGTCGTTCACCCTGCGTCCGCTGAAGAAGTCCGACCTCGAGACCGTCGTGAGCATCGACGCTGAGCTGATCGGCCGCGCCCGACGCCCCTACTGGGAGCGACGCGTGGCGCGCGCCCTGGCCGCGCCCGAGCGGCATGCGCAGCTCGCCATCGACGGGCCCGGTGGCCTGGCCGGCTTCATCGTTGGCCACGAGGTAGAGGGCGAGTTCGGCCGACGGACCCGCGCCATGGACTTCGAGATGATGGGCGTGTCCAAAAGCGCTCAAGGCAAGGGCATGGGCACGGCGCTCCTCGGCGCGCTCGCGGCCGAGGCCAAGCAGCGCGGCGCCATCGAGCTCACCACCACGGCGCTATGGACCAATCACGACATGCTGCGCTTCTTGCACAGGAGCGGCTTTCAGCTCGCCAAGAGCCAGATCCTCGAGTTCCCCATCGTCTATCCCGACGTGCAACGGGAGCAGCAGGTGGAAGAGGCGGGCGAGCGCTTCGCCCTCGAGACCGCGACCTTGACCGAGGCCCACGTCGCCGACCTCGCGCGCCTCGATCGCCGCCTCACGGGCCGCGACCGCACCGCGTTCATCCGTCGGCGCATCACCGACGCGTTGCAGGAGTCGAGCATCGCCGCGTCGCTGGCGGCGCTGCACCAGGGGCAGGTGGTGGGCTTCATCGCCGCGCGCGTCGACTTTGGCGACGCGGGCCGCACCGAGCCGGCTGCGGTCATCGACACCATCGGTGTCGAGAGCGAGTTTTCGCGTCGTGGCGTGGCGCGCGCCCTCTTGCTGCAGCTCGCCATGAACCTCCACGCGCTGCGCGTGGAGCGCCTCGAGACCGCGGTGTCGCGCGACGACTTCGGGCTCCTGCAGTTCTTCTATCGCGAGGGCTTCGAGCCATCGCAGCGCTTGGCCTTCGTGCGCGCGCTGTGATGTCGAATGGTCGATTGCCAGCGATGAGGGCCGACAGCGCGCGACCGGCTACACCTCCGCTGTAGGCGCAGGCGGATCGCAGCAGGCGCCGCGCTCGACGAGGCAGGCGCTGGCGCCGACGCCTTTACCATTCCCCGCGTATTCCCAGACACGCGCTCCTGTGTCCGCGGAGACACACCGCTCCGTTCATTCCCGCGTACGAACGCCGTCTCGCTTTGGGACGGCCGGTGGCACGGAGCGTGATTTACACGACCACGTGAACCCGATGCCCGAGCCGGGTGTCCGTTCCGCGAGGTCGACGATGCCGCTCTCCTCCATCTTCTCCCGCGCCTCGGCCAAAGATCGCGCCTTCGAGCGCGAAGCGATGCCGCACATGCGCGCGCTCTACGGCGCCGCCATGCGCCTCGTGCGCAGCCCCGACGACGCCGCCGACCTGGTACAAGAGACCATGCTCAAGGCCTACAAGGCGTGGGACCAGTTCCAGGAGGGCACCAACTGCAAGGCCTGGCTCTTTCGCATCCAGACCAACGCCTTCATCAACAAGTACCGCCGCCGCGTGAAGGAGCGCGAGATCCTCGAGGGCCCCGAGCGCCAGGCGGCCGAGCACAACCTCGTGCACCTGCCATCCAAGCGCGCCTTCCTCGACCCCGAGGGTGAGCTGGTGGACCGCACCCTCGGCGACGAGGTGCTCAAGGCCCTCGACGCCGTGCCCGAGGACTTCCGCACCGTGGTCATGCTCTCCGACGTCGAGGGCTTCTCGTACAAAGAGATCGCCGATCTGTGCGAGATCCCCGTGGGCACCGTGATGTCGCGCTTGTTCCGCGGCCGGCGCATCCTGCAGGAGCAGCTGTTCGCCTACGCCGTCGACGTGGGCGTGCTCCACCCCACCATCGACGGTGGCGAGCATGGGCCCCTGTCGTTGGCCGACTACCGCAAGCGCCGCGCCCGCAGCTGAGGGCTCATCCCCCCCCGGGAATCGCTCTGCCCACACCCCTGTTTCCAGGGTGTTCGGTCGGCCGCCGGCTTGTGCCGGCGCCCGGGCGGGGAGAGACTCGTGGGCGCCGTGTCGAAGAAAGCCGTGCTCTGTGCCGACGTCGAGCCCATGCTCGACCTGAGCGTCGACGGGGAGCTGCTCGCCGACGACAGCGCGCTCTTGCATGGGCACGTGGCGACTTGCACCCAGTGCCGCGCGCGGCTCGAGGCCAAGCGGCGCCTGAAGGCGCTCCTGGCCGTGGCCGGCACCAGCGTCGAGCTGCCTGCGGAGCTCGAGCAGCGTGTGCGCTCCGACCTGCACACCCTGCGCCGCACGCGCAACACGCGCCGCGCGGCGGGTGTGCTCGTGGTCGCCACCATCGCCGCGGCGCTGGCCGCCGTGCTGGTCGCGCAGGCGCCCGCCGCCACCGACGCGACCCCCGCCGCGCCGGCGCTGGCCCAGGCCGCCCTGGCGCGCCACGCGCTCGACGTGCCCGTCGACGTCGCCACCCCCGACCCGCGCCGCGTGCAGGAGTTCCTGGCGGCGCGCGTGGGTGCCCTCAAGGTGCCGCGCTTGGATGCCCTGGGCTACGGCCTGTCCGGCGCCCGCGTCGTCGATGTGGGCAACAGCCGCGGCGCACAGCTCGTGTACGCCGGCGGCTTCGGCCAGCGCTTGAGCGTGGTGGCCGTGCCCGACCCCGACGGCGGCCTCGGCCGCTCCCTCGGCGGGGTCGTCGTCGAGCTCGAGCAGGGCGGGCTGCGCGCGCGCACCTTCGCTACCGCAGGAAACGTCGTGTCGGTGGTCGGCGAGCTCGACCAGCAGCGGCTTCGTCAGGTGTCCTTCGAATTCGAGCGCTGACAGTTCCGCCGGAGGTGTGATCCTCGCACCCACAGCGACGCGCCCCTTTGACGAAGCGCGCACGGCCAGCGATGCCGCGCCCATGGCCCGCTTGGTCATCGTCGCCCTGCTCCTCGTCGCCGCCGCCGCGCGCGCGCAGACCGACTGCCACGAGCCCGACGGGGGCGTGCTCTCCGTCGAGGGCCGCTGCGAAGGCGCCAACGCCGTCTACTGCTCGTCGTCCGATCCAGATGTTGGTCAGCGGCGCACGCTCACCTGCGCCAACCTCGAGATCAACGACCAGCTCACGGTGCATGGCTCCTGCGACATCCTCGACAGCTACGGCGCCTGGTGCACCTTCCCGCAGGGCACGCCCTGCGCGTTCGGCGACGGCGCTGGCGGCGAGATCTTCTTTGGTTGCGGCGAGCCGAACGATCCCACCAGCCAGGTCTGCGACTACCGCACCGGGTGCAGCGCCGGTTGGGGCGTGTGCATCTTGGGCCTGCCCGCGTGTATCGGACAGCACCTGCGCATGAACTGCACCACCTGGGGCCAAGCGATCACCTACTCGTGCGCCAGCCAGGGCGGCAGCTGCGTCGACGACGTCGACCTCGGCTCCATCTGCAAGAACGCCGTGGGCGGCGACTGCGACGACGTGCTGCTGTTCTGCAACGACGGCCTCTCGTGCATCGCCGGTCGCTGCGTCGACCCGAGCAACCCGGGAGAAGGCGAAGGCGAGGGTGAGGGCGAGGGTGAGGGCGAAGGCGAGGGTGAGGGTGAGGGTGAGGGTGAGGGCGAAGGCGAGGGCGAGGGCGAGGGTGAAGGCGAGGGCGAAGGCGAGCCGCCTGGCGAAGGCGAGGGCGAGCCTCCCGGCGAAGGCGAGGGCGAGCCGGGCGGCGTGCCCCTCGGCCCGGGGCGCGATGATCCTGCCGACCCCGCCAACCCCATCCCCGACCCCACCGGCTGCGGATGCACCTCGGGTGGCGTGTCCGCCGGGCTCCTCTTCGCGCTGGCGGCGATCCTGCGGAGGCGCGCGTGAGCGCTGCGCTGCGCGTCGTCATGGCAGCCTCGCTCCTGCTCGTGCTCGCCTGCGGGCGTCACGGGTTTGGCCGCAACGACCTCGACCTCACGCTCTCCAAGCACCACATCGATCTGCGCTGGGGTCGCCTGGAGAACGCCGCGGTGGCCGTGGTGCCAGCCATGCGCGCCGAGTTCGTGCGCGTATGGGCCGAGCGGCTCGGCGCCAACGAGCTGCAAGACCTCGAGATCGTCGGCGTCGTCATGGCCGACGACGGTGACAAGGCCGAGGTGGTGGTGCGCACCACCATGATCGAGCGCAGCTCCATGCGGGTGATCGCCGCCACCATCACCGAGACCTGGCTGCGCACGGACACGGGCTGGCAGCTCGCCAAGCCGGCGCTGCCCGAGCAGCACTCCTGACGACGTCGTCAGCGCGCGAACGAGAGATCGAACCAGAGCGTGCGCAGCGTGCCGTCGCCCGCGCACACCAGCTCGCGCGACTCGAGGCCGCCCACGCTCGACACGGCGCGCTCGTGGTAGCGCTCGGCGCGCGGGCCGCAGCGCAGCTCGGCGATGAGGCCGGCCGGGTCGCGCGAGTCCTCGACGATGATGGGCGCCTCGGGGCTCTGGCCCAGCACGGGATCGACGCGCAAGCGCGTGGCGGTGAGGATGGCGCGCGCTTCCACCTGGCGCGCCGCCAGATCGGGATCGGGCTCGATCACGTCGGCAGCCACCAGGAACCCGCCGAGAGCGTCGACGAGCGCGGCGTCGATCTGGGTGGCGCGGCGCGCGGCCAGCCGCCCGCGGTGCGCGTCGACGAGCAGCCAGTACAGGTTGGCGCGCCCACGATCCGTCAGGTGATCGGAGCCCAAGATGGCGTCGAGGAAGAGCGCCGCGTGCTCGTTGTCGCCGGCGCGCAGCGCCGCCACCGCGGCCGACAAGAAGATCTGCGCCTCGGCGGGGGTCTCTGGTGCCGGCAGCGCGTCGAGCGTGGGCGCGGGTACCGCCTCGGCCACCAGCGCGGGCGCTGGTGTGGCGCACGCCGTCAGAGGAGCGATCGCGCACAGTACGAGGAGCAGGGAGCGACGAGCCATACGCCTAGGCTAGCAACGGTGGTCGCCTGCCCCGCCGAGGTGTCTCGCGTTGGACCTCGGCCGCCTCGCGCGCCGGCGCCCGCTGCGGCATGCTGGCGCCGATGTCACCTCTGCTCCTTGCTCTCACCCTGTGCGCCAGCGCGCCCGCGGTCGGCACCGCAGAGGACAGCGAGCTCCGCGCGGGGCTCGACGAAGGACCGCTCGTCGACGCCGTGGACGAGGTGTTGCGCCGCGCCCGTGACCCGGTGCGCCTGGCCCTGCCGGGCGTGGCCGACGCCGACGGCGTGCGCCGCGCGGCGCTCGAGCTCGCGTTGGTGCGCGCCGTGCTCGCGCGCCGCCGCGAGCAGGTGGTGACGCCCGCCACGCTGCGCGCGCGCCTGAACGCGGCTGCCGAGGCCCAGGCGCTCGAGCTGCCCGCCGCCGAGCTCGGCGCGCTCTCGTGCGATCACGTGCTGCGCGGCACCGTGCTCGATCAGGGTGGCCGCGCCGTGCTCCACCTCACGCTCGTCCACGTCGAGACCGGCGAGGTGCTCGGCGAGGCCGACGCGGCTCTCGCCAGCGCCGGCGTGGCGACGAGCGCGCCCGCCTCGGCGGTTCGTCGTGGCGTCGAGCGCGTGGTCGAGGAGCTGGCCGCCGCCGTCGAGGCCCGCGGGCTCGACGTGCGCACGCAGCGCGTGGCGGTGGCCGCGCCGCGCGCCGACGGTGCCGCCGCGGCGGCGCGCCTCGATCGCTTCGTGCAGGCCGAGCTTTCGGCGACCATGGCCGAGCGCGGCTTCCTGGTGGTCGAGCGCGCGGCGCTGGCGGCGGCCCTCGATCAGCTCGCGGTGGCGACCGCGCTCGACGAAGGTAGCGGCCCAAAGGTCGGCAAGCTGCTCGGCGCCGACGCCATCCTGGTGGGCGCTATCAGCGAGGCGGGCGCCCTGTTCCTGCTCGACGCTCGCCTCATCGATGTCGAGCGCGGCCTGGTGCTCGGTGCTGGCAGCGCGCGCTTGCCGCGCGCCGGCGTGGTGGCCCGTGCCGACGTCGAGACGCGCACCCCGCTCGAGGCCGCCGCGCGCTCGCTGGTGGCGCCCGGCTGGGGCCAGGCCTACAACGGCGACGACGCCAAGGCGCTCGTCTTCGGCGTGGGCGGCTACGGCGCGCTCGTCGCCACGGTGGCGCTGGCCGCGGGCTCGATCGCCACCTCGTACGCCTACGACGCCGTGCGCCCAGGTTCGAACCTCGACGCCGCGCAGGCCGCCGAGCGCACGCGCGCGCTCTACGCCTGGCGCGGCGCCTTGGTCGCGGCCACCGCCGTCGCCGGCGGGGTCACCACCGTGCTGTGGGGCGGCGGTATCGTCGACGCGCTCGTCAGCGCTCCCGGCTCCGCGCCCGTGAGGTGACATGAAGGACCATCGCCACGCAGATCCGCGCGCGACGCTCAAGGCGTACATCGCCAAGCACGGCCTCAAGACCAGCCGGCAGCGCGAGCTCATCGCCGAGGTGTTCTTCTCGTCTACCGGCCACCTCTCGGTGGACGAGCTGCTCGAGCGCGTGCGCGCGCAGGACGCGCGCGTGGGGCAGGCCACGGTCTATCGCACCATGAAGCTGTTGGCCGAGATCGGGCTCGCGGGCGCGCGCCAGTTCGGCGACGGCCACACGCGCTACGAGCCGCTGCAGGCGGCCGAGCACCACGACCACCTCATCTGCACCTCGTGCGGTCGCATCGTGGAGTTCCACAACACGCAGATCGAGGAGCTACAAGCGCGCGTCGCCAAGCAGCACGGCTTCGTCGTCACGCACCACAAGATGGAGCTGTACGGCATGTGCGCCGACTGCCGACGAAAGTGAAGCACCGTCATCGTCCGGTGTCGGGCACCTCGAAGGCCTCGAGGGTGTCGCTCTTGCCCTTGAGCGCCACCGGGCCGAGCGAGCGCAGCGGGATCTGATCGCGCACCAGCGCCGCCGTGGTGGGCCCCACCACGATCATGCCGGCCTTGGCCACGCCCTCCAGGCGCGAGGCGATGTTCACCGTGTCGCCGAGCGCCGTGTACTCCATACGTTGTTGCGAGCCCACGGTGCCGGCCACCACCTTGCCGGTGTTGACGCCGATGTGCACGTCGAGCCCGCGGGCGGCTTCGCCGCACGCGCCCGAGGCCACCAGCTCGCGGAAGCCCAGGCGCATCTCGATGGCGCAGCGCACGGCGCGGATGGGATCATCGGGGCTCATGAAGGGCGCGCCGAAGATGCACATGATGGCGTCGCCGATGAACTTGTCGACGGTGCCGCCGTACTTGAACACCGTCTCCGTCATGGCGCCGAGGTACTGGTTGAGCACGAGCCCCACGGTCTCGGAGTCGTGCGCCTCGCACCACTTGGTGAAGCCCGCCAGGTCGCAAAACAGGATGGTCGCGGTGAGCGGCTCGAGAAACAGCCCGTCACCGCGCGCGCCGATGGGCGCGTTGTGCTCCATCATCAAGCGCTCGACCACGCGCGGCGCGTGGAAGCGCTCGAGGCTGCGGCGGGTACGCTCGGCCGCCGCGTACTGCTCGCGCAGGCGCGCGCGCTCCAGGCCCATGGCGATGAGCTGGGCCAGGGCCGCCACCAGGTCGCGCTCGGTGTTCGAGAAGGGCAGGTCGCGCGTGAGGTAGAGCGCGCCGATGACCTCGCCGCTCCTCACGAGCGGCGCGCACAGCACCGCCTTGAGATCGAAGCGCAGCACGCTCTCGCCGCGCGCGAAGCGCTCGTCGGCGGAGGCGTCTTCGGTAGTGAGCGCCGCGCGGTTCCTGATGGCGTGCTCGATGACGGTGCGCGAGAGCTGCACCTTCTCTTCCACCCGGCGCAGCTTGACGGCGCGCGGCACCAGGTGGCCGGTGTCGTCGGGCAAGAGCACGATGACGGCCTTGGCGCGCGCCGCGCCCTGCAGGCTCTCGCACATCTCGGCGAGGAACTGGTCCATGCTGTCGGCGTTGGCCAAGGCCTCGGTGACCTTGAACACCAGGCGCAGCGCGATGCCGTCGAGGGCCTGGGGGCTGCTGGGTCGAAAGCCGCCGGTCTTGTCGTCGGTGATCTCGCGGCTGAGCTCTTGCAGTCCCTTGAAGTCGAGGTTGACCTGGCTCTCGGTCAGGCGCCGCACCAACGGGTTGTCGTCGACGCGCGCGGTGCGCAGCGCCTCGGCCGCTTGGGGCGTGTCCTCCCAATTCCAGTTCTCGGGGATCTGGAACACGCGCGTGGTCACGGGCGGCGTCATCTTCGGCTTGGTGGTGACGCGCGGCCCTTGCCCGATGGGGACCGACGCGGGCGTGCCCTTCCCCTGCGGGTCGGTCACACCCTCGAACACGTCATCGGGATCGCTGTCGGACGCGGTGTTCTGCGCGCGCGTGGCCTTGGCGGTGCCGGTGCCGGTGTCGGACGAGGGTCGAATGGGCAGCTGGCGCACCGGCAGGGCAGGGGTCTCGAACGCGGGCATCATGCCGGGCGCGCGCTGCGGCTCCGAGGCGCGCACCAAGCGCAGCTCGACCTTCCCCTCCCACTCGCCGCACTGCACGGTGTCGCCGTCGACCAGCATGACCTCGTTGACGCGCTGGCCGTTGACGAAGGTGCCGTTGTGCGAGCCGTTGTCGACCAGCATGACGGCGCCGTCGGGCCGGTTCTCGATGCGCAGGTGGCGGCGCGACACCTTGCGGCCGTCCAGGCGGACGTCGCAGGAGAGATCGCGGCCGAGCAGCACGCTCTTGCCCGGGTCCGCGAACACGATCGCCTCCAGGCCATCGGGCCTGATGAAGCGGATGTTCAAGGAGGTCGGGTCGGGCATGGGATCAATGACCGCGGCGGCGCCGCTGATTCTCGCGCGCCGGGGTAGGTAGCACGCAAGTCCCTGGCCGTTTTACGGGTCAGCGCGGACGCCTTGCCGCCATGCGATCCTGGATGCGCCGCCGGGTGTCCGGATCGGGTGCGAGATCGTGCGCCCGCGACCAGGCCATGGCGGCCCTCTGCACGAAGCCGAGCTGCTCGTACACGGCCGCCAGGTTCTTGAAGGCGGGAAACAGGTTGCCGTCGAAGGTGGCGGCTCGCTCCCAGGCCTTCATGGCGCCGTCGGCGTCGCCGGCCTTGGAGCGCACGTTGCCGAGGATGAGCCAGGCGCGGGCGTCGAAGGGGTCGAGCCCCCGCCAGCGGCGGCAGGCCTCTTGGCAGGCCGCCACATCGCCAATGCGGTAGGCGAGCTCGGCCTCTTGGGCCAGGGAGCGCACGTCGGCCTGCCACTGGGGCGAGAGCTGCGGGCGCGGCAGCTCGCGGCCCACCATGCGCGACACCAGCTGGCGCACGTAGTGCACATCGAAGGGCTTCTCCACGAAGGCGTCGGCGCCGTGCGTCTCCTGCACCGCGCGCGCGTGCTCCCAGCCCCGATAGACGGCCGACACCACGATCACGGGCGTGCTCGCGAAGGCCTCGCTGCGCTTGAGCGTGGCGCAGATGTCGAAGCCATGCACCTCGGGCAGCATGGCGTCGAGCAAGATGCAGGCGGGCCGCTCGGTGCGCAAGAGCTGCAGCGCTTGCCCGCCGGTGGCGGCCTCGAGCACCCGGTAGCCGTCGTAGCTGAGCACCTTCTGCAAGAGCGCGCGCACGTCGGCGTCGTCCTCCACCACCAGCACCAGCGGCGCCGCCTCGTGCTCGGCCAGCGCGGTGCCGAGCACCACCGGCTCGTTCGTGGTGGGCGCCGCGGGTGCCTCGCTGGGCGCGAACAGGGGATCGAAGGTGGAGGGCAGCGGCGCCGTGGGCGAGCGCACGATGACGAGCGGCGCCATGGCGGGCGCGCCGGCCGGCCGCGGGTGCTGGCCCACCAGCGTGGTCTCGCCCACGGCGCGCGCGTCGAAGGCGACGGCGATCGCCTCGGCGATGACCGTGTCGATGGCCAGGTAGGGCAGCACGCGCCGCCCGCTGGCGAGCTCGATCTGATCGAAGATGGGCGCGCGCTCGTGCGTGGAGCTGCTGATGCTCGCGGCCGCCACGGTCAGCGTGTCGGCGTCGACCGCGACGGGCAACACGTGGAAGCGTTCACAGATGGATCGCGGCACCAGATCGAGCGCCTCGAGGTCGATGCTCGACTCCGAGAGCACCACCGCGGGGTGCCCGTGCTGCTCGGCGAGCCCCTGCGCGAGCTCGCGCTCGGCGGTGATGCCGAGGCGATAGAGCTCCGAGGCGAGCCTCCCGGGCCCTGGACTGGCGAGCACGGCGGCGACCTCTTCGCGCGCCGCCAAGCCGCGTGCCACCAAGATCTCACCGAGCTTCTTCTTCGGCTCGTCCGTCACGGCCGCACGCTATCGCTGCGTGCGGCCGGACGCGAGCTACCGGCGCCGCGTGTCGCACGCCGTGCCGCCGCGCGCTCGCGGGCTCAGGCTACTCGTTCCACGAGAACCACAGCTCCGGCTGGCCCTCGTCGACGCAGGGGTCTTCGTAGCCGAGCTTCTTGTACTCGGCCGTGCACAGCTCCACGAGCTTCTTGCGCAGCGCCGGCTTGGACGGCAACTCCGCCGTGACGGCGTTGGCGAACAGGCCCTGGTCGTCGTTCTGCACGTCGACGACGTAGACGTTGGTGGCGCCGGTCTTGTACAGCTTGTCGACGAAGGCGATGGCCTTGGCCGTGGGCAGCGCCGCCACCGCTTCCTTGTTTCTCAGCGCCTGCTGGCCCTTGAGCCAGCTCTTGGCCTCGAAGCGCGCGGGCTCGGCCGGCTGGTCGTCCGCGCCCAAGAGCCCGGCCTGCAGCCCCTGCTGTTGCCCGCCTTGCTGCTCGGCCTGCTGGGCGGCTTGGGCGAAGAGCGCGGCCAGATCGTTGGCCGCAGCACCCTGCGCGTCGCCGCCGACGTTGCCGAAGACGTTGCCGGCGGCATCGCCGGCGCCGCCGAGGGCGCCGAGCTCACCCTCGAGCTGCTCGAGCTGCGCAGCCTTGGCGCGCTCCTGGAACTTCATGAAGTTCGGGATCGCGATGGCGGCCAGGATGCCGATGACGCAGACGATGACGTAGAGCTGCAGGATCGACGCCGCGCCGCCCGCCGCCGCGCCGAAGAAGGGCGCGAGCACGTAGGCGAAGGGGTTGCGGCCCGTGTCGGGCGCGATGCCCGGGCGGCGCAGCTCTTGGATGGCGGCCACGCGCTTGGCGATGAAGGGGTGCGTGCTGTTGAGCTCGATGAGCGCCATGATGAAGCCGCCGGCCTCGTGGCGCTGCTCCATGAGCGCGTCGAGGTTCACCTGGCGGGCCACGCCGCCGCCGCCGGCCAGCACCGCCAACGCGCGCGACGAGGTCTCGAGGTCTTCGCACGCCGCCAGGCCGCAGGCGTCACAGGAGTACTCCTTGGCGCGCGAGTAGGCGGCGCCGAGGAGGGGCACCAGCTGCGCGGGCCACAAGAGCCAGTTCCACGACAGGTGGCCGAGCGCCAGGTGGCCGATCTCGTGGCCGATGACGAAGTCGATGGCGCGCGGCTGGTCGGCCGCTTTGCCCTCGTCGGCCTTCTCGCACGCCTCGACGATCTCGGCGTTCAGGATGACGAAGTTGCGCGACAGGAGCTTGGTGGCGAAGGCGTTCAGGAAGCCGCCGCCTTGCACGATGTAGACCTCGGGCACGCGCTCGAGCCCCAGTCGTTCGGCGGCCTTCTCGACCTTGCGATACAGCTCGGGGAGCTGGCGCGTGCCGAGGCGGATCGAGTGGCCGGTGATACGCGCCAGCGCCAGCGCATGGCCGAGCACCACGAACAGGGCGATCATGGGCGCGTAGAACAGGCCCACGATGGTGATGCAGACCAGGAGCCACGCGAAGATCGAGACGATCAGGGCGAAGACGTAGAGCGTGCGTTCCTTGGCGGAACGAAGTGCTTCGGCTTTCATGGGTAACGGACTCCCGGCGCTTGGTTGAGGAGAAACGGCAGCGGCATTCCTAGCCGGTCCGTTTGCGTCCGTCGGTGACGAGGATCAACCGGGTCGCCCTGGCCGCGTGCCCGAATCGCCCGGCCGCACCCCCCACGGGACAAAGGAGCCGCTCTCAGCTCGGCGGCAGCGCCATGTCGATGAGCGACGAGATGAACCCCTCTTGGCAGATGGTCGCGGCCTCGAAGCGACCCGGCGCGAGCTCGCTGCGCAACCGAAAGTAGCGCCGCGCGCCGTCGGCGGTGCAGCACAGCTCGCCGTCGAGCACCTCGGGGTCGCACCCGTAGCCGCCCGAGGTGAAGTTCGACAGCCCGCCGGTCTCGATGCATTCGTTCTCGACCACGCCGCCGACGTCGACGCAGCCGTTGGCGCGCTGCCGCTCGCCCTCGCCCACGACCCCTCCGATGACCCCCACGCGCACCCAGGCGTCGCGCCCCTCGCCCTTGAGCGCGCGCAGCCGCTCGGCGTAGCGCGCCACGGGCGTCAGCTCGTCGGCGCGCTCGTAGCAGAGGTTCGGTCGAGTCTCGAGGTACAGGTCCAGGTCCTGGTCGCACACCGCGGACGTGTAGTGCGTGAACGGCTCGGTGCTGCCGTCGTTGCTGCAGTCGTCCTCGTCGGTCACGAAGATGAGCAAGAGCTCTGCGTCATCGCGCAGGAACAGCTCGCGGTCACCCTCGCAGCCGGGGCTCACCCAGGTGTCGCGCTCGAGGAAGATTTGCGCGGCGTCGAGACCGCGCTCCACCGGGGAGCCGGAGGTGCCCAGATCGGTGACCAGGCTGAGGAAGGCGCTGGCGAGCTCGGGGGTGTCGGGCGTGAGCACCTTCTGGCCGGTGACGGGGACCGGCTGGAGGCACCCGCGCTGCGGCCGATACTGCTGCGCGCGATCGAGCTCCCAGCCGACGGCGTTGTCGCACGCGTTGACGTCGGTGGTGATGACGCCGATGCGGAAGTCCCGCTGGTACGACGCGAGGATCTGCGCCAGCCCGCAGAGCTCCGAGAGCTCCTCGAGCATGTCGGGTCCTGGGTCGATGAGCCCCTCCGGGACGTCGAGCAGGTCCTCGATGGGGCACTCGGCGCGCATGAGCGTGCGCGCCAGCGCCGCCTGCTCTTCCGCCATGGAGCCGCTGTTGTCGACGACGAACAGGATGTCGATGGGGCTGTCGCGCGTGGGGACGTCCAAGGCGCGTGCGTCGACGCGCGAGCCGACGTCGAGGTCGATGAAGCAGGCGCTGGCGAGCAGCAGGGCGCCGCCGCCCAGCGCCCTGCACAGGATCCGGGAGTCCCGCCGCGTCGTCGTCATGGGGTCACCTCACGACGGATTGGGGCGGCGGGCTCGCTTCCGTCACGCCGGATCCGAGGGGCGCCAAGGCCGCGGCCACCATGTCGCCGAACAGGCTCTGCGGGTAACGGCGCGCGAAGGCGGCCGCGGCGCGGCGCGCGCGCTCCTGCTCTCCCGTCAGCGCCCAGGAGACGACGGTGAGGGCCTCTCGCTCCTCGCGCAGCTGCGCGCTCGGCCCGAAGCGTCGCTGGTGCTCTTGCAGGTGCCGCAGCGCTTGCGCGGCGTCGCCCAGACGCAGGGCCGATCGCGCCGCCTCGAGGATCTCGGCCTCGGCGGCGCCATCGGCGCGCGCGGTGACGGGCCGCGTCGGCGCGCTCGGCCGCGTGACCTCGCCGGGCTCGATGCTGGGCTCGGCGCTGGGCTCGATGCTGGGCTCGACGCTGGCAGCGAGGGGCGGCGCCGCCGCCACCACGGCGGCCGCGCCGAGCGCCGCGGGTGGCTCGGTGGGGGCCGACGCCGGGGGCGCAGGCCCGTCGACGAGCGCCGTGGCCGCTGTGCTCTGAAGCCCCGCATCGCCGCCTTGGCGCTGCACGGCCCACCAGGTCGCCACCACCACCGTCGCCACCACCAGCGCGCCGGCCACGGGCTTGACGAGGACCAGGCTCGCGCCGGTGCCGAAGCCCGTCGCCACCGAGCTTGACACCTTGGCGAGCACCGCCGCCTCCAGGCCCGGCGGCGGCGGCGGCGCGCCGTCTTGTGCTTGGCGCAAGAGCTCGCGCACGTCGTCGGGGAGGGCTTCGAGCTCGCTCATGGCGTGCCTCGTTTGGGGGTGGCCCCACGACCATCGCGATCCGCGCTGAGCGCGCGCAGGAAGGCCGCGCGCGCCAGGCGCAGGCGCGAGTAGAGGGTGTTGAGCGGCGCGTCGATGACGGCCGCGATCTCGGGCATCGACATGCCCTCGAGCTCGTGCAGCACGAACACCGCGCGCTGCTCGAGGTCGACCTCGGCCAAGGCGCGCGTGACGCGCTCGTGGGCCACGCGGGCGTCGAGCGCCTGCTCGGGGCTCGGCGTGGTCGAGACCGCGCGCTCGGCTCGCTCAGCGTCGGGCAGCTCGCGCGTGGTCGATGCCTTGCGCCGGTGATCGAGCGCCACCCGAAAGGCGATGCCGAACAGCCAGGGCTTGACGGGGCGGCTCGCATCGAAGCTCGCCAGCTTGCGGTGCACCACCACGAACACGTCGTGGGCCAGATCTGGGGCGTCGGCCTCGCGCGCGCCCAAGCGCAAGAGCGTGCGCCAGACGTAGCTGAAGTGCTCACGGTAGAGCGCCTCGAAGGCCAGGCGCGCGCGCGCCTGGGTCGAGGTCGTGCCCCAGCTCTGCGCCACCGCGGTGCTCGCGCTGCCGTCCACGCCACCAGTTTGGGCCGCGCGCCCCGGATCCGTCACCGCACCCCCGCAGGGAGCCCATCATCGCCACTTCGTCACCAGGGCGCGAGCGCCACGCCCAAGCCCCCGCTCCAGACCACGGGGCGTCCCGCGTCGATGAGCTCGCCGGTACGGCCATCGACGTAGCGGGGCCGCAAGAGCGGGGCCACGGCCTCCAGGTCCACGGTCAGAGCGACGCCACGCGTCAACTCGATCTCGAGCCCCCCGCGCGCCCCCATGGCCACCCACGGGGCCACGGCCTCCCGCACCTCCGCCAGCCGCACCCCCGTCGCCACGAGCGCCCCACCTTCGCAGACCAGCGCGCCGCGCAGGCGCGCCGCGTAGCCGCTCAGCACGCCCCCGGCGGCCGCCTGCAGGGTCAGCGTACGGGCATCGACGCTGCCGGCGAGATCGCCAAAGACCCAGCGCGCCGGCGCCGCCGCACGCACGTCGAGGGCCGCGAACAGGGCGCGGTGGTCCACGCCCACGCCGGCGCGCAGGCCCGGCGCCAGGGGCGCGGTCAGGCCGCTGCTGCCGAGGAGCGCTGCGTGCACCGACCAGGCTGTGGCCTGCGCACCGAGCCCCCGTTCCGCGCGCGCCGACGGGGAGTGCGGCATGGGATGCCTCGGCGGCGGGGAGTACTCCCCTTGGTCGGCAGGCGCCGCTTGCTGCTCTGGCGCTGGTAGCTGCGATACCTCGGCGCCGTCCTCGCCGGCGTCACGGGCCGGGGGACGCAAGAGCAGGAGCGGGTCGATGGCGATGGCCACGGCCAGCGTCAGCTCCTCGCTCAGCGTGGCGCAGTCGAGCGCGCCGCGCAGCTCGCGCTGCCCGAGCTGCAGGCCCGCGGCGTCGGTGAGCCGCACGCGCACCACGAGCTCGTCATCGGCGCGGGGCGACGCGAACATGAGCACGTCCACGCGCCGGTGCGCGCCGGCCGCGTCCATCACGAACGGTTCGCTGCCGAGGCGCTGGCGCACCTGCGCTGCCAGCGCCCGATGGTCTGGGCAGCTCGATGCAAGGGCGGCGCGCTCTACGCTCAGCTGCACGCGATCGGCGTCAGCCAGCGCCGCCACGGTGGCCAACAGACTCAGCGCCACGCCCATGGCTCCGTCCTACTGCGAAGACGGCGCAAATTGCACGAACGCGATCACGCCGCGCGCGACGACGGACATCGACCTGGTCGATACGCTTGGGCGCCGCTCGCGCTCAGCTCTTCACGCCGAGCAAGCGATGCAGGTGCTCGACCACCGCAAGCGCCCGTCGCTCGATGGCCTCGGGCGCGAACACGTCGGCGCTCACCAGGCGGGCCGACACCTCGGGGATCGAGTAGAACTGGAACTGCACGCCGAGCACGGAGATGGCGAGCTGCCGCGCGTCGGTCTTCGGCAGCACCCCTTGGCTCATGCCCGTCTCGAGGATGGCCACCGTGTTCTCGAGCACCGCGATGACCACGTCACCGGCGGCGGTGAGCGCGGCGCCGCCATCGACGAACTCGCGCATGAGCAGGCGCGCCGCCACGGGGTGCGCGCCGAAGTAGCGCTGCGTCGCGAGGATACTGCGGTCCAGGCGCTCGAGGTAGGCGCCCTCGCCGTTGAGCGCCTCGCCGACGATGACGCCGAGGTCCACGACCACCGACGAGAGCGCCTCCCGATAGAGGTCGTCCTTGGTGGCGAAGTGGTGGAACAGCGACGACTTGCGGATGCCCGCGCGACCCGCGATGTCGCCCATGGACGCGCCGGCGTAGCCGAGCTGCGAGAACGCCTCACGGGCCACCTTGAGCAGGTGCTCGCGCGTAACCGGGCGCGCGGGGCGCCCCGGGCGACGTGGAAGATCTGCGTTCATCGGCAACACTCCGCTCATGGGCACTCCGGGCGAGAAGCCATCGGTCGGTAGGCACTCACGCTAGCTTGGCACGCAGCGACCGATTGTCACAGCCTCGTCGCAAGTAGCCCGAAGAGCGACACCGCTATGCAGTAGGCGGCGAAGCCGTACATGCTGTGTCGACGGATGTAGCCGAGAAACCAGCGGATCACGACGAAGCCCACCAGCGCCGAGGTGACAAACGAAATCAGAATTCCGGCTCCTTCGCGCTCCCAGAGGCCAGGCTGTTCGGCGAGATCTTTCACGCCGAGCACGCCGGCGCCGAGCATCACCGGGATCGACAGCAAGAAGGAGAAGCGCCCCGCCTCCTCGCGCTCGACGCCCACGGCGAGGGCGCCCGCGATGGTGGCCCCCGAGCGCGACACGCCGGGCAGGATGGCGAGCGCCTGTGCGACACCGATCAGCGTGGCGCGCGCCGTGGTGATGGGGCGCCCGGGTTGGCCGGCGCGACGTCGAGCGAGCAGCTCTGCGCCCAAGAGCAGCAGGCCCGTGAGCAGCAGCTCCAAGAGCACCTCTTGGGGATCGCCGAGCGCCTCCTCGACGAAGTCCTTGATGGCGAGGCCAAACACCACCGCGGGGATGGTGGCGACGCTGATGAGCCAACCCTTCTTCGCCCAGGGATCGTCGAAGGGGCGACGCGCGATGATGCCGGCCACCATGGCGCGCGCGATCTTCACGACGTCGTCGCGCAGGTAGACCATGACCGCGCCGAGGGTGCCGAGCTGCACCAGGATGTCGAAGGCCAGCGAGGGCTTGTCCCAGCCGAGCAGGAAGGGCGCGAGCGCGAGGTGCGCGCTCGACGACACCGGCAGGTACTCGGTGGCGCCCTGGATGACGCCGTACACCACTGCTTGCCACGCATCCACGCGAGATTCTCCTTGCGCGCCAGAGCGCGAGACGCTTGCATGGGCCGGCGATGACGTCGATCCCTCACCGTCCACTCGATAGCGCCGGGCGTGCGCGCGTGCGCGCGCGGCTCGCCGAGCTCGATCGACGACGCCTGCCCGACGACGTGCCGCGCGCCGCCGTGCTGGTGCCCTTCGGCCTCAAGGGCGAGGCGCCCGCGCTCTTGTTCACCAAGCGCACCGACACCGTGGGAACCCACAAGGGCCAGGTGAGCTTCCCCGGCGGCCACATGGAGCCCGACGACAAAGACGAGGTGGCGTGCGCGCTGCGCGAGCTGCACGAGGAGCTGGGGCTCGCGCCCGAGCACGTCGAGGTGCTCGGGCCCTTCCACGACATGATGTCGATCACCGGCCTGCGCGTCACGCCCGTGCTTGGCTTCGTGGGCGCGCTCGACCCGGCGCGGCTGCGGCCTCTGGCGGGCGAGGTGCAAGAGGCCTTCGCGCTCACGCTCGAGGAGCTCATCGACCCGACCAAGCGCGCCACCCAGATGCTCGGCGACTTGCGCGCGCCCTACTTCGCTGCCGGGCCACACCCGATCTGGGGCCTGACGGCCCTCATCCTCGACGAGGTGCTGCGCGAGGCGCTTTCGCTCGAGCTGGCGGAGCCCGCGCTGCCCATGGTGCCCTCGCCGCGGCGCTGACGGCGAAGGGCCTCCAACCGGCCTTCCCAGAAGGCGCCCCCTCGTGCACAACCCACACGCCCGCCGGCACGCGCCGGCCGGAGGTGGCATGCGCGTCGTCCTCGTGATGGTTCCGCTCGCCGTGCTCGCGCTCTGCTCGACGACGGCGCGGGCGCGCCACGGCGGCCTCTACCTCGAGCTCGCGCCCTCGTGGGGCTTCTACAACACCGAAGAGGTCATCATCGAGGAGGACGCCGACGAGGCGTCGGACTACCCGGTGGCGACCTTCGTGCCCGCGCTCAAGGCCGGCTTCAGCTTGTTCGGCTGGGCCGGCGCCGAGGCGCACCTCACCGGCCACTGGTGGGGCTGGCCCGAGGCGGGCGGCGACCCGGGCGGCGCCGGCTACGTGGGTGGCGTCGTGCGCGTCACGCCCCTCGAGGTCTTGAGCTACATCCTGCCCGACGACGTCAAGCTGCCCGCCCTCGGCCCCGACGGCGTCAAGGACGTGACCTGGCGAGATCGCCCCTTCGACCTCGGCTTCTCCATGGGCGGCGGCTACACCATCGTGGGCGAGGACTACGCCTACCAAGGCAGCTACTTTCAGTGGGGCTTCGACGTGAAGGCGTACATCACGCCCAACTTCGCCATCGGCCTCGACTTCCCCTTCCGCCACCCAGGCTACGAGCCCTTCCGCTTCGCCAACTTCGGCGAGCGCACGGGCTTTTGCACCGAGGGCGAGCAGGGCTACGGCTTCTACGCGGGCCAGCGCGTCGACGTCGACCGCTACGCGGGCGAGACCCTGCCCGCCGCCGAGGTGGAGGCCTCCGACGTCGACACCGCGTGCGAGGACGGTCGCGCGCCGGCAGCCATGTTCTTCGCGCCGGCCATCACCATCTCGGGCGTGTTCGACTTCGGGATTTGATCGGCGATCTGGATCAGCCGGGCCGCACCGCGAGCAGCGCGTCCACCGCCTCGGCGAAGCCGTGGCCGCCCTGGCCCGCCACCAGGTAGCGCGGCGCTTGTCCGGCAGCGGCGAGCGCGGCCAGGTGTGGGCGCACGTTGGCCACGCCCACCGAGAGGCGGGCGCGCGCGAACATGGCGCCGTCGTTGGTGGAGTCGCCGAGGTAGCAGACCTGGTCGGCCTGCGCCGCCAGCCCCGCGCCGGTGACGTCGACGAGCACGCGCTCGAACATGCTCGCCTTGTCGAAGGGGCCATGGGGCCCGAGGCACCAGGCGTTCACGTGCACGCTCGACTGCGCCGTCACCAGGCCCTCGCCCTCGAGCACGGCGCGGATGCGCGCGGCGTCGGCGGAGGACACCGGGGGGCCGCTCTCGACCAGGTCGAAGGCCACGTCGTAGAGGCGCCCGGGGTTGTCGATGGCCAGGCGCGCGGCGCTCACCTCGGCCAGGGCGCGGGCGGCGGCGCGATCGCGGCGCGCGGCGGTCTCGGCGCGCACCGCAGGGTCGGGCTCGTGGTGGAGAAGCTCGAGGGTGGCGCCGCGGCGCACCAAGGCCACCGCACCGGTCTCGGCCACGGCGGCGGCCAGCGGGAACAAGCGCAAGAGCATCTCGGCCCACGAGTAGGAGCGCCCCGTGACCGCGATCAAGGTGAGCCCAGCGGCCTCGGCCGCGTAGAGTGCGCGCGCCGCCGCCTCCGGCAGCTGGCCGCGCCAGGTCAGCGTGTCGTCCACGTCGAAGGCGAGGATGCGGGCGCGGGCACGCAGATCTGGGGCGCTGTCGCCAAACAAGGGCAGCTCGTCCATGGCGGGCCGCCAACGTGGCAGAGTTGCCGGCGGTCGGCTACACCCGAGGCCCAGAGGTCACGTGAATGCGACGCGTCTCGCTCGCTCCTTGCCACGAACGCAGCGTCGCGTGCTCGGTCCAGCCGAACGGGCTGGCCCTCCGCCGCTCCTTGAGCTCCTGGCAAGTCCCTTCGCGATACGCTGTCGATTCACGTGACCTCTGAGCCTTGGCCCGCACCGCGGAGAAAAGCATGCGTCGCACTACCCTAGGTCTGCTCCCCCTCCTCGCCACCGCCGCCCTGCTCGCGGCGGGCGCCGGCTGCGGCCAGCGCCTGACGCCCGATCGGGTGCGCGAGCTGCTCGACGCGCCCACCGGCGAGGTCAGCGTCGACACCATGGGCCGCGTGACCCGCGATCTGTTCGGCGCCGACCGCGCCACCGGCGCCGAGGGCTTGGCCCAGCTCATCAAGGGCAACCAGAGCGACGGCGGCAGCAACGCCGTGCGCCCCATGCCGGGCCTGCAGGCCGGCGTGCTCGAGGACGCCGGCGACGTGTTCTGCGTGGGCGGCCTGGTGGCCGGCATCGCCACCTTCGATGGCTGCGAGCTCGGCGACGAGTGCGACGCCGACATCGTCATCGACTCGTGCCTGTTGCGCGTGGGCGACGAGGGTGACGAGGACGCCCGCGGCAAGATCCGCTTCAAGCTGAAGAACGAGGTCGACTCGGCCTTCGACCGCAGCACCATGTCGATCCAGTTCGAGAACTGGCAGGCCTCGCACGACGACACCACCGTCGACGCCTTCGAGGGCCTGATCGCGCTCGAGAGCACCCGCGCCACCGACGATTCCTCCATCGACCTCATCTTCACCTCCGACTTCGACCAGCGCCTGGTGCGCAAAGAGCGCGGCCTGTTCGACGACGGCATCGAGGAGGAGACCTCGAACGTCATCGGCTTGCGCTTCCAGGCCTCCGAGACCGAAGACAGCGCGCAGGGGCAGCTCGACCTGCTCGCCTTCGTCGACGAGAACGGCGAGCGGCAAGACAGCGTCACGGTGCGCATGGCCGCCGAGGGCCACCGCGTCGATGCGCAAAACGCCGTGGCCAGCGCCAGCCTCGAGATCATTGGCGCCAACGGCACCTTCGCCTGCTCGTGGAGCGGGGCCGAAGAGGCCGTCGACCGCGACGGCACGCACGTCACCTCGGCGGGCTCCTGCGTCGACGAGGACGGCGAGACCTTCGAGTTCTCGAGCGACGTCACCTCGTACGACTGAAGACAAGCCGGTTCGGTCGGTCGCGTCGGGGCGTTTCGCACCGTCGTGCGGCGCGTTTCGGCGCTTTGCGTTGCGGCGGCGGCGGGCTATGCGGGCCGCGACGCTTCCCGATCGCCGGGGAGGCACCGGGGACACCATGACGCTGCCGCGCCGCATCCAGCTCCTGAAGCTCCTGCGCGCGAACGGCGTGCGCGGGGTCGAGCGCATGCGGGAAGACGACCTCAAGGAAGCGCTGCAGAAGCTGCGGCTGGTGGTGCCGGCGCCCTCGTCGAGCGAGCGGCCCGCGCCCTCGTCGCATGCGTTCTTGGCGCGCGCCGCCGAGCCGCCGCCCCCCTTGGACGACGGCGACGACCCCCACGCGCTGCCCCGCTTCCGTGAGCCGAAGCTGCTGCTCCCCGAGGCTGAGCGCACCTTTCTGCGCCTGATCGCGGTCAAGCCGCGCCTGCTCTACTGCACCTGGGATGTGGTGCGTGCGCTGCGCGATCGCGGCGGTCGCGCCCGCCTCGACCTTTGCTGGCGCGACTTCTTGGGCGAGCCGCCGCGCGCCGAGGATCTGCTCGGCCAGGAGCCCGCCCTGCGCTTCGACGTGGAGCTGGCGGCCGGCGGTTGGTACCTCACGGTTCCCGGCGAGCGCTTGGCCATCGCCGGCGCCTTGCTCATCGACGGCGCGCGCGTGGCGACCAGCAACGTGAGCTTCGCGCCGCCCGCGCGCCCGGCGCCGCCCGGGCCCTTGTGGTTCGCCACGCTGCCGCCCGCCCTCGATCGCCGCCGCTTGCGTCACGGTCGCTTGTTGCGCGGCGAGATCCCCGACGCTGCGCTCGAGCGACGCGGCGAGAGCGACGCCCGCGGCGTCGACATCGACGACGAGCTGCCGGCCTCGGCCACGGCCATGCGCTTGCCCTGGCTGATGACCCCCGTGTCGGGCGCGTCCTCCTCGTCGTCGGGGAGGAAGCCGTGAGCTACTTCGTGTTGGCGCTGCACGGCCACCTCCCCTTCATCAACCATCCCGAGCACGAGCACTTCCTCGAGGAGGACTGGTTCTTCGAGGCGGTGGCCGACTGCTATCTGCCCATCCTGTCGATGCTCGACGGCTGGCGCAGCGACGACGTGCGCGCCTCGCTCACCATGGGGCTCTCGCCGCCGCTCTTGGCCATGATGGCCACGCCGGGGCTGCGCGAGCGCATGCACCGCTACCTCGATGCCCGGCGCACGCTGTGCGAGCGCTACCTCGGCGGCATCGGCGCCGATCATCCCTATCGCAAGGCCGCGCAGTTCGCGCGTGACGAGGCCGAGCACGCCGAGGCGCGCTACGACGGCGTGGGCGGCGACCTGGCGCGCGCCTTCGCCGAGCACCACCAGGCGGGCCGCGTGGAGGTGATGACCTGCGCGGTCACCCACGGCCTGGCGCCCGTGCTGCAAGACGCGCACGTGATCCGCGCGCAGGTGCGCGAGGCGGCGCGGGCCCACGAGCGCGCCTTGGGCCTGCGCCCGCGCGGCATCTGGTTGCCCGAGTGCGGCATCCACCCTGCGGCGCTGGCGGCGCTGGCCGACGAGAACCTCTGCTTCACCTTCTCGGAAGATCGCGCCGTGCGCTTCGCGTGGCCGCCGCCGCAGCACGACGTGTACCGGCCCATCTGGTCGCCCGAGGGCGTGGCCGTGTTCCCGCGCGACCCCGGCAGCGCCAAGGAGGTCTGGAGCGCGCAAGAGGGCTACCCGGGCGACTTCCGCTACCGCGAGTTCTATCGCGACCTCGGCTACGACGCCGACGACGCGCTCAAAGATCCGGCGCACAAGCAGGGCACGGGCGCCGCCAAGAACGTGGGCGCCAAGCTGCACCGCATCACCGGCCGCGTCTCGCTCGACGAGAAGCAGCCCTACGATCCCGACGCGGCCAGGGCTGCCGCACAGGCGCACGCGCAGCACTTCGCCGAGCGGCGCACCGAGGACGCGCACGACATCGAGGCCGCGCTCGGCTCGGCGCCCTGCATCACCGCGGCCTTCGACGCGGAGCTGTTCGGCCACTGGTGGCACGAGGGCCCGTGGTTCCTCGACGCCTTCCTGCGCAAGCTCGCCGCCGGCAGCGTCAACGGGCAGCCCACGCCCAAGCCCGTCACGGCCTACCACTACCTCGAGCTCGAGCCGACGCAGCAGGTGGCCTTCCCCGCAGTGTCGTCGTGGGGCGATGGCGGCGCCTTCGAGGTGTGGGTCAACGCCAAGAACGACTGGCTGTGGCGCAAGGTGCACGACGGCCAGCGCCGCTTCGAGGACGTGGTGCACGCTCGCGGCACCGGTCTCGGTGTCACCGAGCGCGCCACCAAGCAGGCGGCGCGCGAGCTGTTGCTGGCGCAGTCCTCCGATTGGCCCTTCATCCTCACCATGGGCACGCAGATGGGCTACGCGCAGCGACGACCGGTGGTGCACCTGTCGCGCCTGCACCGCCTGCTCTCCATGCTCGAGCACGAGCGCGTCGACGAGGCCGACCTGGCGCAAATGGAAGAGCGCGACGGCGTGTTCCCCGACGTCGATCCCGGCGCGCTCGCCGGCTGAGCGGCGCGAGCAGGGCAGGGATCGACACGCGCATGCGCGTGGTGCCATGATCGGCCCATGCGTCACGAGATGGCGTGCGGCGTCTTGCTCTTCCAAAATCGCCCGCGCCGTAGCTTCCTCATTCTGCTGCACGAGGACGATCGCATCGACCTGCCCAAGGGCCGCCTCGAGCGCCACGAGGACGAGCTCGAGTGCGCGCTACGCGAGATGGAGGAGGAGACGGGCATCGCGCGCGATCAGGTGCGCGTGATCGACGGCTTTCGCTTCGTCACCACCTGGGTGATGACCAAGCGCTCGGGCGCGCGCGTCACCAAGAGCGTGGTGCTATTCGCCGCCGAGGCCGAGGGGCCGTGCGCCGTGCACACGCCCGACCACGACGACTACGCCTGGGTGAGCTGGCAGCCACCCCATGCCTTCCCCGAGCACCGCACCCTCGACCTCGCGCTCGCTGCGTGGGAGGCTTTCGCCGCGGCTACGAAGCAGCGCGCGCCGCGGAGGAAGGCCTCGTGAGCCTGAGCGTCGTCGAGCAGAAGAAGAAGAACGCCGCCGAGCACGCCGTCGCGCAGATCACGAGCGGCATGCGCGTGGGACTTGGCACCGGCTCCACCGCCAAGTTCGCGGTCATGGCGCTCGGCCGCCGCATCAAGGAAGAGGGGCTCAAGGTCAAGGGCGTACCCACGTCAGAGGCCACGCGCGCGCTCGCCGTCCTGCACGGCGTGCCGCTCTTGTCCTTCGCCGACGCCGATCGGCTCGACCTGTGCATCGACGGCGCCGACGAGGCCGATCCCGGCCTCAACCTCACCAAGGGCGGCGGCGGCGCGCTCTTGCGCGAGAAGGTGGTGGCCTTCGTGTCCGAGCGCTTCACCTGCGTGGTCGACGACGCCAAGCTCGTCGACAAGCTGCACGCCTTCCCGCTGCCCATCGAGGTGGTGCCCTTCGCCGAGAAGGTGGTGGAGCGCGAGCTGGTGCGCTTGGGTGGCGAGCCCGTGCTCCGTCGCAACGGTGACGCGCCCTACCTCACCGACAACGGCCTGTGGATCCTCGACTGCCGCTTCCCGCCCATCGACGATCCGCCCATGCTGGCGCGCGCGCTCTCGTCGATCCCGGGCATCGCCGAGCACGGCCTGTTCTGCGGGCTCGCCCACGCGCTCGTCGTCGGCACCGAGAGCGGCGTGCGCGTCATCGAGCGCTGACGCCGCGCCGCGCGCGTCAGCTCTGCTTGTGCGGCGTGAGCCAGGCAGCGCGCCTCTGATCGGCCGCCACATCGCCGGCGCGCAGCGTGTAGTACGCGACGTCGTGCGCGGGGGCCTTGAGCACCACGTCGGTCTCGAACAGCTCGTCGCGCCGGAACGCGTGCACGTGCACGCAGGCGCCGGGCGCGCGCTCGCCGCACAAGCGCTGCAGGTTGCCGCGCGTGGCGCGCAGGCCGTCGACGGCCAAGATGACGTCGCCCGCCGACAGCCCCGCCGCCTGCGCCGCGCCACCCTCGTGCACGTGCGCCAAGTGCGCGCCGTCGTCGCCGCCGCCGAGGGTGACGCCGAGGACGCCGCGGACCGCCAGCTCGTCCTTGGGCTTCTTGGCCGCCTTGCCGCCCAGATCGTGATCGCTCTCGGCCGGGCGCAGGTGCTCGTCGATGCCGTAGCTGGCCAGCAGCGGCCCGAGCGGCACGTCGGCGGTGCCGCGCACGTACTCGTCGAAGAAGGGCCGCAGATCCACGCCCGCCACCTCGGCGGCGATGGTCTCCACGCCGTCCTCCGGCACGCCCACACCGTTCTTGCCGTGGCGCTGCCAGAGCGCACGCATGACGTCGTCGAGGGAGCGCTGCTCGTCGGTGGCGCGGCGAATGGTCAGGTCGAGCGCCAGCGCCACCAGCGAGCCCTTGGTGTAGTAGCTGACCACCGCGTTCGGCGTGTTCTCGTCGGGGCGATAGAACTTGATCCACGCGTCGAAGCTCGACTCGGCTACGCTCTGGTGCTTGCGCCCGGCGCCGCGCAAGACGCGCGTGGCGGTGCGCCCGAAGAGCTCGAGCCAGCTCTCGACGGTGATGACGCCGGCGCGCACCAGCGCCAGGTCGTCGTAGTACGAGGTGATGCCCTCGAAGGCCCACAGCAGGCGCGTGTAGGCCTCGCGGTCGAGGCGGTAGGGCGCGAAGGCCGCCGGGGTGATGCGCTTGACGTTCCACAGGTGGAAGTACTCGTGCGAGCACAGCCCGAGGAAGCCGCGGTAGCCGTCGCTCGGCTCCGCCGCCGCAGCCGACGAGGTGGTGGGCTTGGGGAGGTCGTCGCGCTTGCAGATGAGCGCGCTCGAGTCGGCGTGCTCGAGGCCGCCGTAGCCATCGCCGATGGCGGTGGTGAGGAACAGATAGCGCTGCATGGGCGGCGCGCCGTCGCCGTGGGGCGCACCCTGGGCAGCACCCTGGGCTGCACCGTGGGCAGCACCATGGAACATGCGCACGTGCTCGCCGCACACGGCGGCGAGGTCCTTGGCCAGGCGCTCGCGATCGAAGCGCACGCGGCCCGTGATGGCCATCTGGTGCGGCACGTCGCCGGCCGTGAACTCGACGGACTCCCAGGTGCCCATCTCCACGGGGTGATCGACCAGGTGCAGGTAGCTCGCGGCGCGGTAGCTGCCGAAGCCCGCGGGGCGCACGTCGGCGGGGGGGAGCGTGGTGGCCACGCGCCAGCCCTTGCACAGCTCGTCGGCGGGCGGGTCGATCGTCACCACACAGGGCTCGTGGTCCCGGCCCTCGACCACCGGGAACACCGAGGTGCCGTTGAAGAACGCATGGGTTTGGTCGACGTGGGCCGCGCGCACCGACAGGTCCCAGGCGTACACCACGAGCTGCACCGTGAGCGACCCCGTCACGGGCGCCGCGCGCCAGCGCTGCTTGTCGACCTTGGCGAGCGCCACCGGCCGCCCCTCCGACTCGGCGTGGATGTCGACGACGTGGCGGGCGAACTCGCGCACCAGGTAGCTGCCCGGGATCCACACCGGCAGCGCCAGCACCGCCCCGTCTGCCGCCGGCTCGTCGATGGTGACCTCGACACCGAGCAGGTGGGCGCGTGGCTCCTTGGGCCAGATGCGATAGCGGACGGGGGGACGGGGCATGGCGGCAAGGTATCGGGTGATCGCCTCTGGGACAACGAGCGGCGCGGCGCCGCGGCGCCGTCGTCAAGGTGTGATCACTGGTCCAAAAGCTCTTTTCTTTCCGATCTCTGGCCGCTACCTCCGGGTGCGCACGCGGCTTGCTCTGTGAGGCCACCATGATGTTCGTCGTCCCCGTCGCCCTCACCCTCACCCTGGCCGCCGACGCGCCCGCCGCAGACGCCGCGCCCCCGGCCGACGCGAGCGCCGCCGCCACGGTCGCGGCGCCCGCCAAGCCCGCACCCTTCCCGCTGCACGCGAGCGCGTCGCTCACCCAGAGCGTGGGCTCGGGCACCTTCGTGACCAGCCCGTGGAACCCCACGGTGGCCTCGTCCTTGACCTTGGCGCCGAGCGCGCGCCTGGCGGAGTCGTGGAACCTGGGGGTGCGCCAGTCCTTCGGCCTCGAGTGGACGCAGTCCGACGGCACCACCTACATGAACCAGATCGAGCTGTCGGACCTCACCGTGTCCACCAGCTACTCGGGCGTGAAGCTCGAGGACCTGGGCGTGGGCTTCAGCTTCGGCGGCGGCCTCGACCTGCCGGTGTCGATGTACTCGCGCCAGATCGGGCGCCTGGCGGCGCTCAAGGCCTCGGGCGGGGCCACCTGGAACCACGAGCATACGGGCGCATCGCTCGGCCTCAACCTGGGCGCCGGCTACGGCCTCTTGGTGCCCGCCTTCGGCCAGCGCCTGGCCAACGCCGACGCGCGCCCCTACGAAGACCGCCTGGGCAACTCCATCACGCCGGTGGCCTGCAACCTGCGCGACCCGAGCGAGGTGCAGAGCTACGGCTGCCTCGACGGCGGCATCCCCTCGGTCGCCAACTGGTCGGCCACCTTGTCTGGTGGTTGGAGCACCATGGAGGGCGAGCTCAGCTTCGGCGCCGAGCTCTCCTACGGGCAGGGCATCTCCGCCTTCGTGGGCCCCGACGACGAGTACACTGCGGAGAACGCCACCCCCGGCCTCGGCGTGCGCCAGCGCCTCTCCACCAACCTGGGCGTGAGCTGGACGCCGGTCTCGTGGTTCGTGCTCTCGGGCGGCCTGCAGAGCTCGGAGCCCTTCCTCACCGCCGACGGCAAGGGCGTGCGCGTGCCCTACTCGGAGTGGATCGTGCCCGGCGGCAACCCCTCGCAGTCGTCCGACGGCTCGCTCAACGGCACCGACTGGAACTACGGGCAGCTCTACAACAACTTCAGCGGCCTCTACCTCGACACCACCTTCACGCTCTGAGCCCCGCTGTGCCTGCGCGACGCGGCCTCCTCGCTCAGCGCACGGCCAAGGCCGGCGCCACCGCGGGCGGGACGCGCGCCACGTAGCCTTCCGGCACTGGCGCCGTGCCGTCGAGCACGGCCTGCGCGAGCGCGGGGTTGTCGCGCGCCAGCTCCGCCTTGTCGGTCTCTACGCACGCGGCGAGGTCGGCGTACGACAGGGGCGCGTCGAGGCGCAGGGCGCGCCCCACCACGGGCTCGGGCTCGAAGCGCGCGTCGGCGGTGAGCTGCCCGATGGCGACGATCTGGGCGTAGTAGTTCTGCCCGTCGAAGCCGAACTCACCGTAGTCGCCGGCGTCGGCGATCTTGCCGAGGTCGCGCGAATGCCGCACCTTCATCACGCGCTTGAGGCGGGCCGGGCCCGTGTTGTACGCCGTGAGCACCAGCGGCCACTCGCCGAGGTCCTTCGACATCAGGCGCATGTAGTGGGCGGCGGCCCAGGCGGAGCGCAGCGGATCGAGGCGCTCGTCGACCACGCCCTCGTCGACCATGAGGAACTGCGCGCCAGTCTTGGGCATGAACTGATACGCGCCCGCGGCGCCCGAGCGCGACAGCGCCTCGGGCCGCCACAAGGACTCGACGATGGCGGCGCGGGCGTAGATGCGCGGCACCTCTTGCAGCTCGAAGAGGCCCTCGGTGTGGCCGAGGTGCGGCGCCGCGCGCTCTTTGGCGCGGGTGAGCGCGTCCTTGCGCCCTTGCAGGCCGATGAGGTGTTGGTGCGCGCTCTTGGCCAGGCGTCGGTCGCCGTCGTAGCGCTTGACCAGCTCCCTCGACGTGGCGCTCTTCTTGAGCTTCTTCTGTGCCGCGCGTCGCGCGTCGGCGATGCGGGCGCCGCAGTCGGCCTTGGCTGCGCCCTCGTCGCTGCCGTCGAAGAGCGCGCGGCAATCCACCTCGGCGTGCACCACCCAAGGCCGTCGCTCGTCGACGATGAGGTGCTGGCGATCGCCGAGCTCGCCCCACACCCTGCGCCACAGCTCCACGCGCCGACCGAGCGAAGCGGGCTCCACGGGTGGCGTGGGCGCGAGCGGCGGCGTGACCGCGAGCCAGGGCGGATCGCTCGGCGTCAGCGGGCAGCTCGCGGGCTTGGGTTGGCGCGCGGGCGCATCGTCGGCGGGGGCGGGGACCGGCACCGCTGCATCGAGGTCGAGCCCGCCGGCGAGCTCCGTTGCGCCGTGGGCGCGGAGGGTGCGAACCACCGCGCCGGTGGCGGCGCCGGCCGCCGACAACACGAGGCCTGCGCCGAGCCAGAGCGCGGCGACACGAACAGCGCCAGACGATGAAGTTCCGGCCAAGCCCCTAGATGCTGCCACACGCCGTCGGCCCCAGGCGAGATAGAGATCTCCGTCGTCAGGAGGAGGGTGGGCAGACCTGACACCGGTCACGACAGATGACGCAGCGCTGCAGAGCCGCGCATGCCGCAGCAGGCCAAAAACTGGCGTCGGCGCGCACGCGGCCGCAGGCTGGAGCCTCCATGCACCAGCTGGCCACCGTCATCGCTCGTCGTCGTCGCAGCGCCCACACGACCATCCTGGCGCAACGGCGCGGCCCCTCACCCCTCGTCCTGGTCCCGCTCGCCGTGGGCTTCGCGCTGGCGGTGGTGGTGGACCGTGCGCTTGGCGAGCCCTCCAGCGCGCCCGTGGTCGCGGCGTCGACCGAGCTGTCGGAGGCGTCGCCGTCGGTGCACGTGGAGATCGGCGAGCCCCAGCTGTTGCCCCATGCGGCGCCCGCGCCGCCCGCGCCGGCGCCCGCGCCGCCCTCGCTCTACGGCAGCGACGCCGCGCTGGCCCGCGAGCTCGAGCGCGTGCTCGCGCAAGGCAAGACGCCCTACGCCGCCACCGTGCTCCTCGAGGTGGGCAGCGGGCGCGTGCTGGCCGTGGCCGAGCACTCGACGCGTGGGCCGTCGACGGGGCTGGCGCACAAGCCCCTGGCGCCGGCGGCCAGCGTGTTCAAGATCGTGACCTCGTCTGCGCTGTTGCGCGCGGGGGTGCCGGCCGGCGAGCGGGTGTGCGCGCGCGGCGGCATGCGGCGCCTCAACCAGCGCGTGCTCGTCGACGACCCCGGCAAGGACCGCGAGTGCACCACGCTGTTCGACGCGCTGCCGCGCTCGCAGAACACCGCCATCGCCAAGCTCGCGCTCAAGTACCTCGAGCCCGATCTTCTGCGCGCCGAGGCGCAGCGCTTCGGCTTCGACGCGCCCTTGCCGCTCGACGTGCGCGTCGCCGAGGCGCCGAGCGCCGCGCGCATCCCCGAGGATCCCTTCGGCTTCGCCGAGGCGGCGGCCGGCTTCGGCGACGTGAAGCTGTCGGCCATGCACGGCGCCGTGCTGGCCGCCGTGGTGGCCACGGGCGGCGTGCTGGTGCCGCCCCGCTACGGCGACGCCGAGGGCATCGCGGGCGCCACCCGCGTCGTCGACGAGGGCCACGCGGAGACGCTGCGCCGCATGATGGCCGACACGGTGACGAGCGGCACGGCGCGGCGCGCGTTCGCGAGCGGCCCGAAGCTGCGCATGAGCGCGGCGGGTAAGACCGGCTCGCTCACCGACTACGCCACGGGCCTCGACACCTCGTGGTTCGTGGGCTTCGCGCCTGCCGAGCGCCCGCAGGTGGCCGTGGCCAGCGTCGTCGTGAATCAGGGCAAGTGGCACGTCAAGGCGCCCTACGTGGCGAAGGAAGCGCTGCGCAGCTACTTCGCGGCGCGCGCCCGCGAGCAGCAGGCCGTGGTGGCGCGACGCTGAGGGGTCGCCCGCACACCTCCCGGCGCTCGCGGGGCGCCCGCCCACCACCGACCTCGTCGCCTTGCCGTCAGCGTTGCCAGAGCAGCTCGTCGCGCCCCTTGCCGAGGCGGATCGATTGCACCACGCGCGGCGTGCCGACGGCGCCGGGCAGGGGATCGCCCACCGCCACCAGCACCTCCGCCTTGCCGTTGGCCAGGTCCTCGAGCGACGCCAACAGCAGCGCGTCGCGCGCGCCCGTGGCGTCTTGCAGCTTCGCGCTGGCGAGCACCCAGCCGCCGCCGCGCGCCAAGAGCGGCACGTCGACGGCGGTGACCTGGCCGCGCACCACGCCGGCGCCGCTGAGCGCCTCGGCGCCGAGCAGGCCGGCGCTCATCTGCTCGGGCTTGTCGATGGTGAACAGCGCCACGGCACCGTCGCTGCGACGGAACAGCGCCGTGCCGCCGAGGTCGGCGTCGAGGTGCTGCGCGCGCGGCGCCTGCGCGCTCCAGGCGGCGCCACCGGCGCGCAGCGCGGGGGCGAGGGCGGCGATGCCGCCCGCGGGGCGCGCCGAGAACAGCCAGCCATCGGGCCCCTTCTCGACGAAGTTGGCGTCGACGAGCACGCGGCCGTCGGGCAAGAGCACGGCGTCGCCGAAGGCCTGCAGGTGCACGCCGTCGATGCCGGAGGGCTCGGCGCCGGTGCCGGCGAGCTCGGTCATGGCCTTGGGCGAGTCCAAGCGCAGCGAGAGCAGGCGCTGCGGGTTGAGCGCGTACTCCTCGCCCGAGATGCGCACGCCCTTGTCGGTGCCGCCCTGCAGGTAGCTCTCGACGACGAGCGCGCCGGTGCCGCCGCCGGGGCGCTTGAGCGCGAAGTCGTGGGCCACGTCGCCGGCCTCGCCGCCGGGCACGGCGTCGCCGCTGGCGCGCAGCACCGTGAGCGCGCTCTTGGCGCCCATGACGACGAGCGCGTGGGCCACGGAGGTGCCGCCGTCGGTGGCGCGGGTGAGGTCGACCACGGCGAGCAAGAGCCCGCCGGGGCCCACGGCGACGTCGCGCACGGCCTGCACCTCGCCACCGGCGAGCTTGGCGCCGGGGGCCAGCGCCTTGATGGTCTCGAGGCCGGCGCGGCCGGGGCGCGCCAGCACCAGGTTGGTGCCGCCGAGGATGGCGGCGGCGGTGCCGTCGTCGGCGCACTCCACCAAGGTGGGCGGGCCGAGCTTGTCGAGCGCGCCCACGTCGACGGTGCGCCAGGTGACGGCGCCGCCACCCTGCACGGTGGCGATGGCGAGCACGGTGTCGCCGTTCTTGGTGCCGACGGCGGCGCAGGCCGTGCGCACCGCCTTGCCGGGGCCGCGCAGCGAGAGCGCGGCGCCCGCCTTGGGCGTGGGCGCGGCAGGGCTGAGCGTGGGCGTGGGCGGCGCGGGCGCGGCGCTGCCGGCGTCGGCGCGCGCAGCCACGCCGCCGTCGATGGCCAGGGGGCCCGCGTCGGGATGTTCCGCGAGGTAGCCGCCGTCGGCCGCGAGCACGCCGCCGTCGGGGCCGCGCAGGACGCCGCCGTCGGGCCCCACGGCTGGGCGCGGTGGACGGTCCGTCAGCAGCACGCCGCCCGCGGCCGCGTGCTTCTTCAAGATGCCCGAGAGCACCGGCACGCCGCCCACCACCTCGAGCGTCTGGGCGGCGGTGGCGGCGAGGTGCGCCGTGGTGCGGCTGCTCCAGGTGAGCACGGCGCCGAACACGGCGAGCTGGCATGCGCCGATCAAGAACAGCATCGCCAAGCGGCGCACCAGCACGGGGACGTTGCGCCGCTTGAACGCCAGATCGGCGCGCAGGGTCAGGAAGATCGGCAGCACGAAGGCGGGCAAAAGGCCGAGGATGACGCCGATGAGCGCCGGCAAGAAGCTCAAGAGCGCGCCCACGGCCACGGCGGTGAGCAAGCCGCCCACCAAGGTGGTGAACACCGTGATCAGCAGGAGCACCAGGTGGCGTCGCGCCGCCGGTGCCTTCTTGGGCGGGTTGGTGGTCTCGGGGGTCGCGATGGGCTGCGCCACGATGCGTTCCTCGCACGTCCGGCGCCGGGTCGTCTACCCGGGGCGCACTCGCGCTCGCGTCAGAACCCGCCCTTGAGCGCGCGCTCGATGTCGGCGGAGGAACCGTCCTTCCTAGGCGCCACCGGGCGCAGGTCGTCGAGGATGGGGTTACCGCTGGCGTCGAGGCGCGCGGGCTTGAACGAGCGATAGACCTGCTCGAGATCGGCCTTGTGCGCGCCGAAGGAGGTGAGCGGTGTTTCGAGGTGGATGAGGTAGAGCTTGCCGCCGCGCACCATGATGAGCTGCTGCACGCCCACGGTGTACTCGACGTTACCGAGGTAATCGTATTGGAACGCCACGGTGATGGCCGGCGAGCCGTCGAGCTTGGTGCGCCCCTCGGAGATCTTCTTGAAGTGCGGCTTCTGCTTGAAGCGATCCATCTGGTTCAGCATGGCGATGTCGGAGGTGGCCGACACGGGCACGTCGAGCACGTCGAGGGTCAACATCGCGTTGGTGCCGCGGTTGCTGGTGCACTGCACATGGCGCGGCACCTTGGCGTCGCAGTCGAAGCCCGAGGGCAAGATCACGGCGTAGAAGCCCGACGGCTCGATGAAGGGCTTGGGCTTGTTGCCGAACAGGAGCAGGTTCAGGTCGTCTTGCGCAGCCACAGGGAGCGCACAGAGCGCGGCGAGCGCGACGAGGAAAAACAGCGAGGGCCGCATGCTCACACCATACACTGCACGTCGCCGGCGCGCACGGTGTGCAGCGCGCCGCCCTCGTCGCGGATGCACAGCGCGCCGTCGTCGGCCAAGGACTCGGCGCGCCCGGTGACACCGTCGACCTCCACGCGCATGCCGAGCGTGGCCGAGCGCGCGCGCGCGGTGGCGAGCATGGCGCCGAACGCGTGCTCATCGAGCGCGTCGAGCAGCCGCATGCGTAAGAGCGGCGCGAGCGCAGCCAGCACCTGGTCGACGCTGACGTCGACGCCGCCCTGCTCGAGCGAGGTGGCAAGGTCGGTGAGGTCGGCGGGGAAGCCGCCCTGGGGCGCGCGCACGTTGATGCCCATGCCGAGCACGGCAGCGCGCACCACGGCGCCGTCGAGCACCACGCCCTCGAGCAAGAGCCCGCCGAGTTTGCGCCAGGGGCCCAGGCGCGCCACTGGCGTGGGGTGCGCCAGCACCAGGTCGTTCGGCCACTTGAGGGCCGCGCGCGCGCCGAGCGCGTCGAGCGCCTCGAGCGCCAGCACGGCGGCGCCGAGCGTGAGGCGTGGCGCGTTGGGCGCGGGCACGGCGCCCTTCACCACCATCGAGAGCCACAGCCCGCCCTCGTCGCTGTGCCAGGCGCGCTGCAGGCGCCCGCGCCCCGCGCGTTGGCGGCGCGCCACCACCAAGGTGCCGTGCGCGGCGCCCTCGGCGATGAGCGCGCGCGCCACGCGCTGGGTCGAGTCGACCTCGTCGAGGCGCACGAGGTCGGGCATCACTGTGCCAGCGTCAGCTTCATCGACAGGTCCACCGAGCGCGCCTGGTGCGTGAGCGCGCCCATGGAGATCAGATCGACGCCGGTGGCGGCGACCGCGGGCAGGCGCTCGAGGCTCATGTTGCCGCTCGCCTCCAGCACAACGCGGGCACCGCTGCGCTGCTCGTGGGCGCGCACGGCGCTGACCGCGCGCGCCAGCGCGGCGTCGTCCATGTTGTCGAGGAGGATGGCGCCCACGCCGAGGGCCAGGCACTGCTCCACCTGCGCCTGCGTGCTCGCCTCCACCTCGATGACGAGCAGGTGGTGCGCTGCGGCGCGCGCGCCCGCCACCGCGGCGGCGATGCCGCCGGCGGCCTCGATGTGGTTGTCTTTGATGAGCACGCCGTCGAACAGGCCGCAGCGGTGGTTGGCGCAGCCGCCGGCGCGCACCGCGGCCTTCTCGAGCGCGCGCCAGCCCGGCGTGGTCTTGCGCGTGTCGACGACGCGGGCGCGGGTGCCGTGCACCGCGGCGGCGAAGCGCGCGGCTTGGGTGGCGATGCCCGAGAGGCGCATGAGGAAGTTGAGCGCCGGGCGCTCGCCGACCAGCAGGCTGTGGGCGCGGCCGCTGACGCGCGCCACCACGGCGCCGGCGGAAACGCGCGCCCCGTCGCGCTCGCACACGCTCACCGTCACCGCGGGGTCGACGCGGGCGAACACGCGGATGAGCGCGTCGACCCCGGCCACCACCAGGGGCTCTTTGGCGCGCACCAACCCCTCGGCGCGCGCGTCAGCCGGCACGGTAGCGCGCGTGGTGACGTCGCCGGCGGCGCCCAGGTCCTCTTCGAGCGCGAGGTCGATCAGGCGGTCCAGCAGCGGGTCCATGCGAGTAGCTACCACGCCGCCCCTCGCGGGATCGACGGCCGCTGGCGAGCCGCGGGCCCCTTCCGGGGGCCCTGGCCGTCTGGTAGCGATGCGCCGACGAGGACCGCGATGACCGACGCTGCCGCCACCCCCCCCGCCGGTGACGCCGACGAGGGCGCCCTGCCCAAGGCCTACGATGCCCGCGCTGCGGAGGCGCACTGGTATCGCGTGTGGCAAGACGCCGGCGTGTTCACGCCCGACGTCGCCGCCGTGCAGGCGGGCAGGCAGAGGCCCTACGTCATCATGATGCCGCCGCCCAACGTGACCGGCTCCTTGCACATGGGCCACGCGCTCTTCGTGACGCTGCAAGACATCCTCACGCGCACGCACCGTATGCGCGGCGAGGCGGCGCTGTGGCTGCCCGGCGTGGACCACGCGGGCATCGCCACGCAGACCGTGGTGGAGCGCGAGCTCAAGCGGCACGAAGGCAAGAGCCGTCACGACCTCGGCCGCGAAAAGTTCCTCGAGCGCGTGTGGGAGTGGAAGGAGAAGAACGGCAGCCGCATCGTCGAGCAGCTCAAGGCCATGGGCGCCTCCGCCGACTGGACGCGCGAGCGCTTCACCATGGACGCGCAGTGCAACCGCGCCGTCAAGGAAGCCTTCGTGCGCATGTGGCGTGACGGGCTCATCTATCGCGGCGAGCGTCTGGTGAACTGGGACCCGGCCACGGGCACCGGCCTGTCCGACGAGGAGGTGGAGCACGAGGAGAAAGACGGCGAGCTGTGGCGCTTCGCCTACAAGGTGAAGGGCGGCGGGCCGCTCAACGCCAAGAGCTTCCCCTCGCCGCAACACGACGACGGTCGCGCGGCGACGGTGATGTTGCCGGCCGACGACGCGCTCGAGATCGTGGTGGCCACCACGCGACCCGAGACCATGCTCGGCGACGTGGCGGTGGCGGTGCACCCCGAGGACCCGCGCTACACCGCGCTGGTGGGGCGCGAGCTGGTGCACCCCTTCTTCCCCGAGCGGAAGGTCGTGGTCATCGCCGACGCCGCGGTGGATCGTGAGTTCGGCACCGGCGCCGTGAAGATCACGCCCGCGCACGATCCCAACGACTTCGAGATGGGCCAGCGCCATGGGCTGCCCATGATCAACATCTTCACGCTGCATGCGGCCACCAACGAGAACGCCGGCGTGTTCGAGGGGTTCGATCGCTTCTTGGCGCGCAAGCGCGTCAAGGCCGCGCTCGAAGAGCTCGGGCTCTTCCGGGGCACCTCGCCCATCAAGCACAACGTCAGCGTCTCGCAGCGGAGCGGCGCCGTCATCGAGCCGCTGTTGTCGCGCCAGTTCTTCGTCAAGACCAAGCGCTTCGCCGAGCAGGCGCTCAGCATCGTGGAGCGCGGCGAGACGCGCATCATCCCCGAGTGGTGGAAGAAGACCTGGGACCACTTCATGCACAACATCCGCGACTGGAACGTGTCGCGGCAGCTCTGGTGGGGGCACCGCGTGCCGGTGTTCTACGACCTGACCAAGATCGACGAGGTCATCGAGGCCGACGCCAACCGCAAGGGCACGAACACGGCGGCGGTGAAGGCCCAGGCCGACGGTGTGCGCGGCCGCGAGCTGTTGCGCATCGCGCTGTCCACGCTCGACGACGAGCTGGTGATGAAGCTGGCGGTGGCCTCCACCGACGAGCTCGAGCAGCAGGACCCGGAGCGCTGGGTGCAAGAGGAGGACGTCCTCGACACCTGGTTCTCCTCGGGGCTGTGGCCCTTCTCCACCCTGGGCTGGCCCGAGAGCACGCACGATCTCAAGGCCTTCTACCCGGGCGCCGTGCTCGAGACCGGCAGCGACATCCTGTTCTTCTGGGTGGCGCGCATGGTGTGGATGGGCGCCTACTTCCTCGGGCGCAGCCCCTTCGCCGACGTGTTCTTGCACGCCATGGTGCGAGACGGCGCGGGCAAGAAGATGTCGAAGTCCGAGGGCAACGCCGTCGACCCGCTCGACGTCATCCACGGCATCGCGCTGCCGGAGCTCTTGGCCAAGACCAAGACCTACCCGGTGCCCGAGAAGAAGCTGGCGGCGGTGCTCAAGGCCATCGAGAAGGAGTTCCCCGAGGGCATCCCGGCGGCGGGCGCCGATGGGCTGCGCTTCACCTTGGCGGCGCTCTCGGCCCACGGCCGCGACGTCAAGCTCTCGATCCCGCGGGCCGCCGGTTACAAGGCCTTCCTCAACAAGATCTGGAACGCCACGCGCTTTGTGCTGATGCGCGTGGGCGACGCGCCGGTGCCGGCGCTGGCCGAGGTGCGCGATCAGCTCAGCCTCGGCGATCGCTGGATCCTGAGCCGCCTGCAGCGCGCCACCAGGGCGGTGTCCGACGCCATCGACGCCTACCGCTTCGACGAGGCGGCCAACGCCATCTACCAGTTCTTCTGGTCCGAGCTGTGCGACGTGTACGTGGAGATTACCAAGGGCGCCATCGACAAGCCGGCGACGCGTGCCACGCTGTTGCACGCGCTCGACACCTCCATGCGCCTGTTGCACCCGCTCTGCCCCTTTCAGACCGAAGAGATCTGGCAGAAGCTGCCGGGACGAGACGCGCGCTGGCCCTCCACGAAGTTCTGCGCGGTGGCGCCGTGGCCCACCCCCGACCTGGCGCTGGTCGACGAGAACGCCGAGCGAGAGATGGCGGTGGTGCTCGATGCCGTCACCATGGCGCGCAACGTGCGGCAGGAATCCGGGCTCGGCCCGCGCGCGCCCGTCAAGGTCGACCTGGTCACGCAGGACCAGGACGTGTTCGCCATCCTCGGCCGGCAGAGCGCGCTCATCGCGCTCTTGGCCGCGCTCTCCGAGGTGAACCGCGCCACCAGCGCGGGCTACCAGGCGCCGCGCCTGTCGGGCACGCAATCGAACGGCGTGCTCGACGTGGTGGTGCACCTCGAGGGGCTCATCGACGTGGACAAGGAGAAGGCGCGGCTGCAGCGCGAGATCGAGCGCGCGCAGAAAGACAAAGCCGGCCTCGAGAAGCGCTTCGCCAACGAGGACTTCGTGAAGAAGGCGCCCCCCGAGGTGGTGGCCGAGGGGCGCGCCACCATGGCGGCGCTCGACGAGAAGACGGCGCGGCTCGGGGCCGCCCTTGGGCGCCTCGGGTGAACACATGAGCCTGTGGACGCAGCTCTTCGGCGAGAGCCAGCGTGAGGCGTGGGGGCGCCTGGCGGCGGAGCTTGGCACCAGCTTCGAGCCCCCGGGGCTGCTCAAGGGCAGCGCCGTGCGCGCGCGCCTGGGCGGCTACGACCTGGTGCTAGACAACTACACCGTGTCCACCGGCAACAGCACGCAGACCTACACGAGGCTGCGCGCGCGCTTCATCAACCCGCGGCGCTTCCAGTTCTGTGTGCACCGCGCGTCGATGTTCACGGGGATCGCCAAGGCCCTTGGCAAGCAAGACCTCGAGATCGGGGTGCCCGACTTCGATCGCGACTTCGTCATTCAGGGAAACGACGAAACGCGCGTGCGCGCGCTGTTGGCCGACCCGGCCCTGCGCGCCATGATCGCCGCCCAGCCGCGCATCAAGGTGCAGGTGGTGGACAACGAGGGGTTGTTCGGCACCAGCTACGGCGAGAGCGTGGACATCCTCGAGTTCATCGAGGCGGGCATCATCAAGGACGTGCAGCGCCTGCAGGGGCTGTTCTCGCTCTTCGCCGTGCTCTTGCGCGCGCTCAACGCCGACAAGGTGAGCTTCCTCGAGGTGCCGCCGGCGGAGCTCCCTGCGGTGTTCCTGGCGGCGATCGACGCCGTGGCCGAGTCCCTCGGCGGCGACGCCGAGCGCGTGCAGGACAGCGTGGAGGCGCGCCTGCCGAACCCGCTCGGCCTGGCGGGCGGCGCGCGTTGCGTGGTCCAGATCCCGCGTCTGCCCGCGCTGGCCTCGCACTTCAACTTCGAGGCGGCGTTGCCGCCGGGGCCCGAGGCCTTCCGCGCCGAGAAGCGCGGCGCCATCGCGCTCGGTGCGCTGAAGACGGGCGACGAGCACATCGACGACAAGCTCGCGCTGCGCGGCACCGGCTTCAACCGGCCGGCCATCCTGCGGCCGCTGCGGGCCATGGCCGATGCGCAGCCGACGGTGGTGGTGGAGGGCGAGCAGCTCCTCGTGAGCGCGCACGAGCTCGCCGCCGATCGCGCGCCGGCGCTCTTGGGTGCGGCGCTCGACCTGTGGCAGGAGCTCACGCGCATGCGCGCGGGCGAGGGCGAGCGATGACCGGGCAGCAGGGGGCGCTTCCATGAACAGCGACGGCGCGAACACCGGCCGCTCGCGCCACGCTGTGTGGCGTGAGCTGGCCGAGGAGCTCGGCGGCGTGTGGGACCCGGCGGGGCGCCTCGAGCTGCGCCTGGGCGGCTACGACCTGACCCTCGACAGCGGGCTCGCGCCCGGAGCCAGGTACAGCGCCCTCGTGTGCACCAGTCTGCGCGCAGCCTTCGTCAATCCGCGGCGCTTCCGCTTCCGGATTCGGCATCGCGATCTGCCCGCAGTGCTCGGCCTCGCGCTCGATCGCCAGCGCCTCGACGCCGCAACGGTTGGGCTTGGAGAGCAGTGGATCGTCGATGGCAACGATGGCGACCGGCTGCGCGCCATCCTCGCAGACCCGGCGCTGCGCGCGGCCTTGCATGAGGTGCCGCGGCTGATGGTGCAGGTGAGCGACAGCGAGGGCGCCGACGCCGGCGAGGGCGCGCAGCTCGATGTGCTCGAGTGCATCGTGGATCGGGAGCTCGACGACCCCGCGCAGTTGCGGAGCTTGTTCGCGCTGGCCGCCCGCTTGCTGCCAGCGCTCAACGCAGACCCGGTGGACGCGTTCGAGGTGCCACCGTCGCAGCTGCCGCACGCGTTCCAGCAGGTGCTCGACCAGCTCGCCGGTGCCTATGGCGGCGACGCGGAGCGCGTGCGCGACACCGTGGAGGCGCGCTTCCCCGATCCGCTCGGCCTCGTTGGCGAGGCGCGCGCGGTGGTCGACCTGCCGCTCTTGCCGCGCATGGTCTCTGCCATGCTGAGCTTCGACGCGCCGCTGGTGCCGGGCGCAGAGCGCTTCAGCGTCGATCGACGGGATGGATTCAGCCTGTGGTACACCACCCTCGGCGACGACGTCATCGACGGCGCGCTCCTCGTCAGGGGCTCGCCCGTGGCGAGGCCCGCGCTGCTCGCCCCCTTGCGCGTGATGGCCAGAACCGCGCCCCGCGTCGAGGTGAGCGCCGACCGTATGGTGCTGCGGCGGAGCGCCCTCGGCGTCAGTGACCTGCCGGCGCTCTTCAACGCGTCCGTCGACCTGTGGCAAGAGCTCAACCGCCATCGCGCAGGAGCGGCACCTCGATGAGCATCCCGTCCACGGTGCTGGCGCGCTGGGCGCGCTTCGCGCACGCCACGCCCGCGCCCTTCGGCACCGGCCTGATCAACAAGACCTTCCTCGTCGACAGCGGCGCCGAGCGCGCGGTGTTCCAGCGCCTGCACCCGGTGTTCGCTGGCTCCGTCAATGACGACATCGACGCCGTCACGAGCCACCTGGTGCACAAGGGCATGGTGACGCCGCGCGTGCTGCGCACCGACGACGGCGCGCTCTTCGTCGACGACCCGGAGAGCGGGCGCCCCTGGCGTGCGCTGTCGTTCGTCGATGGGGTCTCGTTCGATCGCATCGACGCGCCGCCGACGCCGGCCACCGAGCGCGCCCACGCGGCCGCCGCGCTGGTCGCGCGCTTTCACGCCGCCCTCGTCGACCTCGACTGGCAGTACCGCCACGTGCGCGCGGGCGTGCACGACACCGACCAGCACCTGTTCGCCCTCGATGACGCGCTCGAGCGCCACGGCGCGCACCGGCTCTGGGCCGACGCCTCGGCGCTGGGGGCGCAGATCCTCGAGGCGGGCGCCGCGCTGCCCGCGCTCACCGCCCTGCCGCTCTGCAACTGCCACGGCGACCTCAAGATCTCGAACGTGCTGTTCGCGCGCGACGACGCACGCGCGCTGTGCCTGGTGGACCTCGACACGCTCGGCACGATGCGCTGGCCCTTCGAGATGGGCGACGCGCTGCGCTCGTGGTGCAACCCGCGCGGCGAAGACGTCGACGACGCCGACGTCGACGTGAGCATCTTCGCGGCGACGGTGGAGGGCTACGCCGCCGGCGGCGGTCGGCCCAGCGCGCTCGAGGCCCAACACCTGGTGGATGGTCTGCACACCATCTGCGTCGAGCTGGCCGCGCGCTTCTGCGCCGACGCGCTCAACGAGAGCTATTTCGGCTGGGACGAGCGGCGCTTCCCTGGGCGCGGCGAGCACAACCTGCTGCGCGCGCGCGGCCAGTGGGCGCTGGCACGCGCGGTGGCGCGCCGGCGGCAGGAGCTCGACGCCCTGGTGCGCCGCTCGCTCGGGTGAGCGCCCCGCGGTGCCGCTGTGCCACGCGCTGTGCGGCACGCCCGTACATGGGGCGCGATATCCGCCGCCTGGCGGCGGGCCCTGGGGAGATCGCAGATGGAGCGCGCCCGTTCTCGGTGAATGCTAGGCTGCGCAGGAGCTTCGCGGAACGGACACATGTCCAAGGCATCACCGAGCGTCGAGAACCTCGCCGACGACGATCCCGATGCGTTCCCGCGCGCGTTCGGCTCCTATTTGTTGCTGCAGCGCTTCGCTCGCGGTGGCATGGGCGAGGTGTACCTCGGGAAGTTCGGCGCCATTGCCGGACTCGAGCGCTACTGCGTCATCAAGAAGCTGCGCGCCGAGCTGACCAGAGACCGCGAGTACGTCACCCGCTTCATCGACGAGGCGCGCGTGGTGGTGACGCTCAACCACGCCAACATCTGCCACGTGTTCGACGTGGGCCGCGTGGGCGACGAGTACTACCTGGCGATGGAGTACATCTCGGGGCGCGACATCCGCACCTTGCAGGATCGCTGCCGGCAACGCGAGCGCATCCTCCCGCCGGCCACGGCGCTGCACTTGGTGTGCGAGGTGCTGGAGGCGCTCGACTACGCCCACCGGCGCAACCACCCCATCACCGGCGAGCCGCTCAACCTGGTGCACCGCGACGTCAGCCCGCAGAACGTGCTGGTGTCCTACGAGGGCGAGGTCAAGCTCATCGACTTCGGCCTGGCGGCCTCGAAGCTCAAGGTGGAGCGCACGCAGCCGAACGTCGTCATGGGCAAGATGGCCTATATGGCGCCCGAGCAGGCGCGCGGCGATCCCATCGACGCGCGCGCCGACCTGTTCGCCTGCGGCGTGCTCGCGTACGAGCTCTTGGCCGGCGAGCGCTTCTACGAGGGCATGAGCGCCAACGACATCTGGCAGGTGGCGGGGCGCGGCAGCTTCGTGCCGCCCAAGTGGCAGGGCCTCGATCACGACGTCGCCAAGATCATCGCGAAGGCCCTGCACCCCGAGCCGAAGAAGCGCTTCGCCACCTGCGGCGACTTCCGCGAGGCGCTGGCCTCGCACCTGCACTGGCGCTTCCCGGGCACCGGCGTGCGCGGCGTGCGCGACGTGGTCAACGAGCTGTTCGGCGACGAGATCCGCAAAGAGCGCGAGCTGTTGGCGCGCTACGGCCGCGTCACGGTGGCGAGCTTCCGCACCAACTTCGAGAGCACGCAGAGCCAGAGCGTGTCGTTGGCCCGCGCCACCGACGAGGCCTCCACGGCGCACCAGAGCACGCGCCTCATGCGCGACGAGCAGTCGAGCTCGACCCCCGGTGGTGCCATGCCGCCGCCCGGGTCCCGCGACCTGCACCAAGACCCCACCCGGCTGACCACCGACTCGAAGAAGCTCATGGCCCCCGAGCGCACCGCCGCGGCGGCGCGCGCCGAGCGCTCCACCGACGAGCAGTCGGCGTCGGCGCGCGCGTCGAGGTCGGGGCCGGTCACCGCCACCACCGGCGAGGTCGATGCGGTGAGGGCAGCGCGCGCACCGGTGGAGCACACCGAGCGCGTGGCGCGGCCGCACGCCTCGGGCAAGAGCAAGTCGCGGCCGGCGGTGAAGGCGCTCGAGCTCGACGACGTGGAGGCGCTGGCCTTGCCGCGTCGTCGCGCGCCGGCGCTGGTGGCGGCGGGGATCGGTGCGGTGGTCATCGCCGCCGTGGTGCTGGTGATGTCGCTCGATCGCCAGGCCAGCGCCCCCGACGACGTCGTCGATGGCGCAGCGGACGCGCACGAGGCGGCCCTCACCCAGCCGGCGCCGCCTGCGCCCGCGGCGCTGGCGCTGGCGCCCACGCCGGTCGAGGCGAGCGCGCCTTCTCCGAGCGCGCTCGACGCAGGCGTCGCCCCTGCCGCCGCGCCGGCCACGTCCGAGCCGGCCACGTCCGAGCCGGCCACGTCCGAGCCGGCTGCTCCGGAGGGGACGGCGGCGGCAGCCGTCGGCGAAGCGTTCGAGCCCGCATCGCAGGCTGCGCCATCAGCGAGGAAAGGCAGCGACCGAGGTGCCACGCGCGCGCGCGCACCCGAGCACGCGCGCGTGCAGCCGTCCAAGCCTGCGGCGGAGTCTACCAAGGCCGAGGAGCCAAAGCCGAAGGTCGCGGCTGCTACAGAGCAGAAGGCTGCGGAGCCCCCGAAGCTACGCACGCTCGCAGACGTGGCGGCCTCCTGTGCGCGCTGCGACAGGGAGTACAGGGAGTGGTCTAGGAACGGTACGCTGGCCACCAAGACGGCGCTGGGGACATGCATCAACCGCGCGAACTGCAAATAGCGCCCTACAGCCCGTCCACCGCCAGGATCACGGCGCCCGCGAGCAAGGCGACCCCCGCCACGGTGGTAGCGACGATGGCCGAGGTGCTCGCCCCTTCGTAGTCGGCGGCCAAGGTGACCTGCAGCGTGGCCACCGTGGCGCCCACCCCGCCGGCGAGGGCGCCCACGCCGAGGGCACCAAGCCCAGTCATACCGAGAGGGCTGATGAGCGGCGCCGCTGCGTCGTCGGTCGGTGGCGGGGCCGGACGCGGCGCCACCGCAGGAGGTCCCTCCTTGCTCACCAAGCGCGCGACCATCTCGAGCACCACCGCGCGTCCGACGTCGTCACCGCCGCGCTCGCCGGGCTGCACCACCGCCTCCTCGAAGAGCATGCGCGCGTCGCTGGCCGCGAGCAGCTGCGCGGAGACCACGGCCTCGCGGGCGCCGAGCGGCGCCACGCCGATCACCAGCACGTGCGAGGCGCCACGCGCCTTGGCGATCGCGCAGAAGCAGGCGAAGTCGGTGGCGGCGCAGCGCTGATAGTCCTGGGGCAGGAGCTGCGGCGACAGCGCCTGCCAGTGCGCCATGGCTCCTGCCGCCACCGCCCCCGCCAGCCAGTTCTGCTGCGCGTCGTTGGCGTCGTGCGCGGTGACCACCGCCACCTGCGCGCGCGCCCCTGCCGCGAACAGCGCCGCCGCCAGGATCACCGATGCGAGCGCGATCCTCACGCGGCGCGACGGGTCACGCGGGCTGATGGAGGGCGAAGGACGCGCCGGTGGGGTCGACGGCCACCGCGAAGCGGCCGATGTTCGGGACCGTCATCGGCGGCATGGGCACCTGACCACCGCGCTCCTTCACCTTGGCGAGCGATCGATCGAGGTCGTTGGTGGCCCAGTACGAGAGCCAGTGGGGCGCCACGCCCTCGGGCGCCTTCATGGCACCCGCCACCTGCTCCTTGCCGTCGGTGAAGATGATGTATTTGCCGAGCCCGCCCATCTCCGACTCTTCCGTCTTCCAGCCGAACACGCCGGCAAAGAAGCGCGCCGACGCCGCGGGATCGTCGCTCAGCACCTCGTTCCACGTCGACCAGCCGGGCTGCGTGCCGGTGGTCGTGGGCATGCTGGCGCTCATCTCGATGGGCGAGATGTGCGCGCCGCGCGGGTCGGCGATGACGGCGAAGCGGCCCACGCCATCGAGCTTGGTGGCGGGCACCGGCACGAAGCCGCCGAGCTTCTTGGCGCGCCCGATGACCTCGTCGAGGTTGCGCACGCGCACGTACGGCATCCAGTGCGAGGCGATGCCCTCGCTCTCGGGCAGCGACACGATGCCGCCCACCTCGGTGCCGCCGGCCTCGATGCGCTGGGTCTCGCCGAGGGGCTGCAGCATCTGCGGCCGCGTCTTCCACGGCATGAGCGCGGCGTAGAACTCGCGCGCGCGGTTCGGGTCGGTGGTCATCAGGTCGTGCCAGCACACGCGCGCGCCGCCGGGCCCCTTGGCCGACGGCGTGGCGCTCTTGCTCACCGACGTGTCCCCCTTGGAGACCGCCTTCTCCTTGATGATCGGCTTGTCCCAGCGCGACGACGTCGACGGCGCGGCCTTCGCGGGCGCGGCCTTCGCGGGCGCGGGCTTGGCAGCGGCCTTTTTGGGCGCGGCCTTCTTGGGCGCGGGCTTGGCAGCGACCTTCTTGGGCGCGGCCTTCTTGGGCGCGGCCTTCTTCGGTGCGGCCTTCTTGGCGGCCTTCTTTGGTGCGGCCTTCTTGGCGGCCTTCTTGGGCGCGGCCTTCGTGGCGGGTTTCTTGGCGGGCTTCTTCGTCTTCTTGGCGGCCATGCGTTCCCTCGCTTCGACGCGCGCATGTAAGCGCGGATCCGACCGGAAAATCAAGGAGCACCGGCAGGAGGCACCGGAGCCTGCTCTGCCCAGGGCAGGGCATCGCCCAGCTTCAGCTTCAGGCGATCGCGGATCCAATGGGCGTCCCACCACTCGATGGGGTTCACGGGCAAGCCGTGCAGCACCGTGGTGAAGTGCAGGTGGTCGCCTCCGGCCAGGCCCGTGGCGCCCGTTCGGCCGATTTCTTGGCCCCGCGCCACGGCGTCGCCTTCCTTGGCCCCGATGCTCGACAGGTGGGCGTAGAGGGTCTGCAGGCCGAAGCCGTGGTCGATGACCACTGCGTTACCGAAGATGCCGAAGTAACGCGCCAGCACCACGGTCCCCGCGTTGGCGGCCTGCACCGGCGCCCGCTCGAGGCTGGCCAGGTCGAAGCCCAGGTGGTCTTGGGTGTCGACCTGCTTGCCCTCGAACATATAGGCGCGGCGGTCGGCGAAGCTGCCCTTCACGGCCGCGTTCTGCATGGGCTGGAAGGTCTGGCTCCACAGGAACTTCGGCACGCTCTTGGCGGCCAGCTCCTTGAGCGTGGCGTTGTTGGCGCGGCGCAGATCCCCGTTCAGTTGCAGGTAGTCGTCGACCAGGGAGCCCTTCTGCGTGAGCTCGGGGGTGCGCGCATAGATCTCCCCGGCCACCTTCTTCATGAAGGTGTCCTTGAGCCCGATGGTGTCCTTGCCCATGGGGCGTGGGAAGAACTTGTGCACGAAGCGCTGCTCGGCGCCGTTGCCCACGTCGTCGACGGCCACGAGCTTGATGCGCTCCTTGGCCTCGGCCTCGCTCACCTCGAGGTCGTAGGGCACCGCAAACAACACCACGCGCTGCGAGGGCGCGCCGCCCGGCAGCGGGGCCCCCGGGAAGAACCAGTCGCCCACGGCGACGCCGTCCTTCACCGACGAGGGGCCCACCTCGTACACCAGGGCCTCGGCGCCCCCTTGGGACGGGTGCACGAACGACGAGGTCGCGGTGAGCGCCGGCGGCTGCAAGCGCACCTCGAAGCTCCGCTCCACCTCGGCGGGCGCGGGCTGGCGCATCCAGGTGCCGGCGCGCCCAGCCACCACGCGCACCACCAGCTGCCCGGGCACCAGCTCGGGCATGGAGCGCTTGCCGACCACCACGGTGACGGTGGTCTCGGTGGTCGCCGGCGTCACCCAAGGCTTGTGCGCGGGCGCGGGCTCGAAGCTCTGCTCGAGCAGCGTGACGGGCGTCTTCAGCGCCGGCCCGCCCGCCAGCACCTTCAGCGACGAGAGGCCGCGCGACGGCTCTTTGACGGTGATGGTGAGCGTGGTCGCTTGCCCCACCGCCGGCAGGTCGCTCGTGAGCTCGACCTGCGGCGCCGGGCCTTCGCGCATGCCGGCCCACAAGAGGTAGGCGAGCACCGGCACCAACGCCACCACCACCACGACGGCGAGCTTGCGCCCGAAGAACATGGGCTGCCCGGAGCTGTGCTTGTGCGCGGCCATGGGCACGCCATCGCACGGAGCGCCGCCAAAGCCAAGCTACCCGCCGGCCGACGTCAGCACCTTTGCGGCGGCGAAGAGCGCGCCCACGGTGAGCACGGCGCCCACGGCGACCTGGCGCGCGCTCGCCTCGCGCAGCTCGCGCGGCAGCGGGTCTTGGCGATGCCAGTTGCCAATGCACGCGAGGCCGGCGAGCGCCACGGCGAGCGCCGCGCACGCGAGGGGCGGCGCCGCAACGCCGAGCCCAGCGTGGAGCGTCGCGGCCAGCCCCGCGCTCGCCACCGGCAGCGCGCGCGCCGGCTGCTCGAGGGCGCCGAGCCCCGCGTCGAGGGCCACGACCGAGAGCGGGAAGGCCAGGGCGCCCAGGCGCGGCCAGCGGGTACTGCCCGCGCGGTCGGCGAGGAGCGCGAGCGCGAGGGCCGCCGCGCCAATGGCGCTGGTAGCGAGGGTGCTTTCGGCGACGCTCAGGGCGCCCACCAGGCGCGCCGCCAGGCCCACCACCATCACCAGCGGCAACGCCAGCGGGAGCGGCAGGCAGCGCGCGGCCACCAGCAAGGGCACGGGGGCCAGCGCCGCCGCCCACCAGGGGTGCTCGAGGCGGGCGCCGGCCAGGGCACCAAGCACCAGGCCACTGGTGCTCACCGCTGCCACCAGGCGCGTTTGGGCAGACACGCGGGGCCCCATAGCGCTCACGGCAATGAGGGCAACGGGGCCGCCGCCGGTCCCGGCGCGCCCGCAGGCGCCACGGGAGCAGCCCCCGTGGGCGCCAGCAGCGTGCGCACCCGTGCAGGCAGGTCGGGGGCGCAGGCGTCCGTCAGCACCGCCACGATCGCGGCGTCGCGCGCGACCAGCGCCAGGCAGGCGTGCGGGTCGCTAACCCCTAGAGATCCCATGATCTTCTTGCGATCCGCGAAGAGCGGCAGGTAACGCGCGTGGCGGTCTTTCGGCACGCCCAGTCGTTGGCTGGTCAGGATCACGGCGCGTAAGACCGCGTTGACCTCGCCGATGACGGGCGCCTGGTACGCCACGAGCCCTGCCTGCTCACGCTCGAGGGGCAGGAGCCCCTGCCACGCACGGTCGAGCTGGTCGGCGCGGGCGCGCTCGAAAGCCACCAACAGGATCGCGGGCTTCCCCGGCAGCTCCCCAGGGACGCGCACGGCGGGCCCCGCTAGCGGCTCCGCCTCGATGGGCCCGAGCGCGGGTGCAGCGGCAGAGAGGAGGGCGGCGAGCAGCAGGGGCACCAGCCCAGCATGCCATCAGGCGGCCCGTGCAGCCTTGCCGCGGCGGCTGGCGCTCGGCCCTCGACGGCCCTGGCCGGTTCCGCTAGCAGGCCGCGTCCGACCTTTTCCCCCCCTGGAGGATTTCATGCGGTCTGTGTGGCTGTGGCTCTCGGCGTTCGCAGCCTTCTTCGTGGGCGCCCCCGGAGCCTTGGCGAGCGAAGGGGACATCCCGCTGCCGCAGTTCTCCGCGGTCACCGTGGCCGGCATGCCCGCCACCACCCTGCTCGGCGCTGGCGTGGCCATCGCGGTGCTCGGCCTGGTCGTCGGCCTGGTGATGTTCTTGGGCGTGCAGAAGCTGCCCGTGCACCAGGCAATGAAGGACATCTCGGAGCTCATCTACGCCACGTGCAAGACCTATGTGATCACGCAGATCAAGTTCATCGGCATCCTCTGGGGCCTGGTCGCTGTCGTCGTGGTCGCGTACTTCGGCTGGCTGCGTCCCCTCGATGCTGGTCGTGGCGCCGTCGTCATCATCCTCGCCTACTCGCTGCTCGGCATCGCCGGCTCCTCGGCCATCGCCTGGTTTGGCATGCGCATGAACAACTACGCCAACTCGGCGTCGGCCTTCGCCTCGCTGATGGGCAAGCCCTACCCGGCGTACTCGATCCCGCTCAAGGCCGGCATGTCGATCGGCATGGTGTTGGTCTCGCTGGTGCTCTTGATCATGCTGGTCACGCTGCTGGTGGTCCCGAGCGGCATCGCGGGCGCGTGCTTCATCGGCTTCGCCATCGGCACCTCGCTCGGCGCCTCCGCGCTGCGCATTGCGGGCGGCATCTTCACCAAGATCGCCGACGTCGGCAGCGACCTGATGAAGATCGTCTTCAAGATCAAGGAAGACGACGCGCGCAACCCCGGCGTCATCGCCGACTGCGCGGGCGACAACGCCGGCGACTCGGTGGGTCCTACGGCAGACGGCTTCGAGACCTACGGCGTCACGGCGGTCGCGCTCATCACCTTCATCATGCTGGCCGTGGCCGAGCGCCTGCGCGGCGAGCTGATCACCTGGATCTTCGTCGTCGCCGCGATCATGATCCTGACCTCGCTGCTCTCCTACGGCGTCTCGTGGCTGCTCGACTCGTCCAAGAAGAACGCCGACAAGATGGACTTCGAGGCGGGCCTGACGCGCCTCATCTGGATCACGGCCATCGTGTCCATCGCGGCCACCTTCGGCGTCACCAACTGGCTGCTCGGCGACGTGGAGGTCGAGGCCGGCCTGTGGTGGCGCATGGCCGCCATCATGAGCTGCGGCACGCTGGCGGGCGCGCTCATCCCCGAGGTGGTCAAGGTCTTCACCTCGATGAAGTCGGGTCACGTGCGGGAGATCGTCGACGCCTCGCGGCAGGGCGCCTCGCTCAACGTGCTCTCGGGCATCATCGCCGGCAATTTCGCGGCCTACTGGCTCGGCCTCTGCATCATGGCGCTGATGGGCGTGGCGTACCTCTTCGCCGTCGACATCCCCTCGACGGTGATGCAGGCGCCGGGCGTGTTCGCCTTCGGCCTGCTCGCCTTCGGCTTCTTGTCGATGGGTCCGGTCACCATCGCGGTCGATAGCTACGGCCCGGTGTCGGACAACGCCCAGTCGGTCTACGAGCTCTCGCTCTGCGAGTCCCTGCCCAACTTCAAGGACGAGGTGAAGAAGAGCTTCGGCTTCGACGTGGACTTCGACAAGGCCAAGCAGTACCTCGAGGACAACGACGCCGCGGGCAACACCTTCAAGGCCACCGCCAAGCCCGTGCTCATCGGCACCGCCGTGGTGGGCGCCACCACGCTGATCTTCTCGCTGGTGGTCACACTGACCTCCGGCCTCACGGTCAACGTCGACAAGCTCTCGCTCCTCTATCCGCCCTTCCTGCTCGGGCTCGTCCTGGGCGGCTCGGTGATCTTCTGGTTCTCGGGCGCCGCCACCCAGGCCGTGGCCACCGGCGCCTTCCGCGCCGTCGAGTTCATCCGCGACAACATCAAGCTCGATGGCTCGGTCGAGAAGGCCAGCATCAGCGACAGTCAGAAGGTCGTGCAGATCTGCACGGAGGCCGCGCAGAAGGGCACCTTCAACATCTTCCTCGCCGTGTTCTTCTCCGCGCTCTCGTTCGCCTTCCTGAACGAATGGCTGTTCATCGGCTACCTGGTAGCCATCGCGCTCTTTGGCTTGTTCCAAGCCAACTACATGGCCAACGCGGGCGGCGCCTGGGACAACGCGAAGAAGCTGGTCGAGGTCGAGCTCAAGGCCAAGGGCACGCCGCTGCACGAGGCCACGGTGGTGGGCGACACCGTCGGCGACCCCTACAAGGACACCTCCTCGGTGGCGATGAACCCGGTCATCAAGTTCACCTCGCTGTTCGGCATCCTCGCGGTGGAGCTGGCGGTGGGCACCTCCACCGGGATGCGCGCCGGCCTGGCGGCGGTGTTCTTCGTCATCTCGGCGGTGTTCGTGTACCGCTCGTTCTACGGCATGCGCATCGGCACGGGCCTCGGCGGCGAGGTCACGGTGGCGGCCACCAAGAAGAAGGAACCGAAGGCGGCTTGAGCTGGGTGTCGGCCGAGAACGCGAGCTTCGGATCTTCAGCATCTGGGGCTTGTCGTCGCTCCCTCGACAACGATCGCTGCTCTCGCGAGAGCAGCGATCCCACCGAGGCGGCGAAACAACGAGCCCCAGCTTCTTCAACTTCTGCCGGTGCGAAGGGGCCGCCTGTCGATGACGCGAGACCCCACATTTGCGGCAGGAGCTTGCGCTGACGGCGCAGGACCTCGCGCTACTTGGCCCACGCGGCCGGGTAGGTCACGTAGAACAATCGCACGCGGTGCGGCGTGCCGAACACGATGCTGCTCCCTTTGGGGAGATAGACCACGTCGCCCTCTGCGGCGCGCAGCTTGCGATCGCCCACGCCGATCTCGAGGGTGCCCTCGAGCACCAGGTCCACCTCGTCGTAGTCGAGCGTCCACGAGAACGAATCTTCGCGGCGCCACGCCATGAAGCCCGCGCTCATGGGCGAGCGGTCGGCGCCCGTGACGACGTCCGTGAGCTTGACCTTCTTGTCCGCGCCCGCCGCGGGAAATGCGTCGAGGCGCACGCTGCGCCCGCGCACCACGGTGATGCCCGAGGGATCGACGGTGCGCTCCACCGCGGCGCCTACCCGCCCGCCTTCTGCAGCTCCTCGAAGCCGGGCAGCGACGACAAGTCGGGCACCACCACGATCTCGATGCGCCGGTTCTGCGCCTTGCCCTCGGGCGTGTCGTTGCCAGCGGCGGGCTTGGTGTCGGCGAAGGAGGCGGCGCTGACGCGCGTCGCGGCCAGGCCGCCGTCGGTCATGGCGCGCACCACGGTGAGCGCGCGCGCGCTCGCCAGCTCCCAGTTCGACGGGTACTGCTCGGTCTTGATGGGCACGTTGTCGGTGTGCCCCTCCACCTGAAAGCCGCGCTCGGGGATGGACGAGAGCACGGCCGCGACCTCCACGATGGCCACCTTGCCGTCTTTGGAGAGCGCCGCCGAGCCCGACGCGAACAGGATGTCGCTGGCGAGCTGCACCACCATGCGGCCGTCGACGATCTTGACCTTGAGCTTGCCGGCATCGATGAGCTTCTGGAAGCGCGACAACAGCGAGCGGAACTCTGCGATGCGTCGATCGGCTTCGGCCTTCCGGCGCGCGAGATCGTCGAGCGCCTGCTTCATCTCGTCGATGGAGCCCTTGAGCGCGGACTTGTCTTTGAGCACCTGCGCGAGCTCGCCTTGGGTGGTGCGGTGGGCGGCCTCGGCGTTCTTGAGCTGACCCTCGAGCACCTGGCGGCGCGCGTCGAGCTCGGCGCTCTTCTTCTGCTCGGCCGCCAGCGCGCTCTGCAGGTCGGTCTCGCGCCCCTTGGCGGCGTCGAGCGCCTTGTCGCGCATGGCGATGTCGAGCTGGGCGTTGGCGAGGCGCTCCTTGGTGTCGCTCTGGATGCGGATCAGCTCCTCGTGGGTGCCGAGCGAGACGCAGGCGGGCGAGCCGAGCGCCGCGGCGAGCACGGCGAACATGGTGGTGCGCATGAGACCTCCCGCGCTGCGCTTAGCACGGTACCCGTGGACGGCGTAGCCTTGCGCCATGAGTCGGCTCGTGAAGGATCGCGGCAGCGTTGGGCGGCGCATCTGGCGCCGGCGCAAGCGGCGCGGCCCGTCGACGCCCATGGGCACGGCCGCCGCCGAGGCGGGCGAGCTCGAGCGCGATCTCGAGGGCGACGACGACGAGGTGCCCTTCGACGAGCCCGCCCCGGACCCGCCGCCGCGCAGCGGCGGTGGCGTGTTTGCCGCGGTGCGCGCGCTGTTCACGCGGCGCCGCGCGCCGGCCCAGAGCAAGCCGAGCAGGGCCACGCCGGAGCCGAGCTACCTGGTGTTCGACCCCACGCGCGACGTGCTCTCGGTGCCGCGCGGCGCCGCGCGCCTCGACGCCTTCGAGCGCGCGCTGGTCGAGTGCCCGCCGGGTACGCCGCAGCAGCGCGCGCTCGCCTTGGCCTATCACCGCGAGCTGTCGGCGCTGGCCGAGGGCGCGGGCATCGACCTGTCGCTGCTCGAGGCGCGCGTCGAGCGCTGCGCTCAGGCCCTCATCGGCGCCGGCGAGGAGGAGCGCGCCGGCAACCTGTTCTTGCGCGTCGGTCGTCGTCACCAGGCCGCCGACCTGTTCCTCAAGGCCGGCGCCGTCGACGAGCTCGAGGAGACGCACGCGCAGATCCACTGGGAGGAGGGCGGCGCGCGCCACCAGGCCCGCCTCGAGCTCGAGCGCTTCGAGGCCCTGTGGCTGGTGGGCGCGCGCGATCAGGCCTTCGACGCGCTCGCGAAGGCGCACACGCTCTGGCCCGAGAACCCCATCTACACCGAGATGCACGCGCGCTTCGTCGAGCGCCTCGGCAAGGCGCGTCGCCTGCGCCTGCGCGCTCGCGACCACGAGCGCCTGATCGTGGGCAGCTGGCCCCTGGTGGTGGGTCGCGGCGAGGAGGCCGCGCTGGTCTTGCAGAGCCCCACGCTGTCGCGCGCGCACCTGCAGATCGAGCGCAAAGACGGCGCCCTGTGGGTGCGCGACCTCGACAGCCGCGGGGGCACGCGCGTCAACGGCGCGCCGCTCACGGGCGTGGCCGCGCTGCCGCCCACGGCCGTCATCGACATGGGGGGCGTGGTGGTGGAGTCCGCGCCCGCGGAGGGCGGCATCATGCTGTGGGCCGCGCTCTCGCCCCAGCTCCGCACCATCGCGCTCCTGGGTGAGCGCACGCGCATCGCGCCGCCGGGCACCACCGACGGGGGCGCGGTGGTGGGCTTCGACGCGCGCGGTCGCGCCGTGGTCGAGCCCCCCGCGCGCGTGGGTGGCGAGAGCGTGCGGCGCGCCACGTTGTTGCTCGAGGGTGACGTCGTCAACGACGGCGCTTGGAGCTGGAGCGTGGCGCGGGCCTGAGCTCAGCCCGACGCCACGACGAGCGGCAGGTCGGCCATCGTGTGCAGCCCGCCCGGCGCGCGCGCCACCACCGGCACGGCGTTGGCCACGATGGCGCAGGTGGCGACGTCACCAGGGATGCCACCCTCGATGCGCACGTCGAGGCGCGGCTCGCCCTCGATGAGCACGCGGTCCCACGAGCGCTCGGCACCGAAGGTGGCGCGGAACAAAAGCTCGACGACGACATGGTCGCCGCGCGTGGCGCGCCCGATCTGCTCCACGCCGAGCGCTTGCCCCACCTCGACGCGGCGGCCGGCGCGCTCGACCACGTGCTCGGCGACCACCACGCGGCGCTCCTCGACGAAGGCCTCGGTGGCCACGCCGAGGCGTGCGCTCACCATGGCCGCGCTCTCGGCAAGCCCCACGTGGCCGATGCGCCGCGCGGCCAGCGCCTCGCCCACCGCGGCCGGGTCCTGCCCCACCCCGATCTTGTCTTGGAAGGGCCGCCGCCGCGTCGACGCGTCTTGCACGCGCTCGACCCGCACCGCGTCGACGCGCAGGCAGGGCGCGGTGAGCGAGAGCGGCAGCGCGTCCATGACGAAGCCGGGGTTGACGCCGGTGCCCAGAACGCCACGGCCCGCGTTGCGCGCGGCGTCGTCGATGCGGCGGGCAACCGCGGGGTTGCTCCATGGCCAGGCCAGCTCCTCGCAGGTCGACACCACGGCCATGCCGCGGGCCAGGCACTCGAGCACCAGGGGCTCGAGCCGCGCCAACGACGAGGATGTGGTCAAGACGGCCACCCGCGCTTCGTCCGATGGCGGGGGCAGCTCGCGGCGCACGGTCATGCCGGCCAGCTCGGTGCCCACCTTCTGGGGGTCGGTGTCGACGACGGCCACCAGGGTGAGCCCCGGGCGGCGCGCCACCGCGGCGGCGGCGCCGGCGCCGATGGGGCCCGCGCCGACGATGACGACCTCGATGGGGGGATGGGAGAGCTGGAAAGCCATGGCCACCTCAACCTACAGGATATCCGTCGTATGGGAGATCGAGCCTTGGCCCGCGATAACCCTGTGAGAGCCGAAACCGGTGAATCGCCCTGTCTTGCCCTTGCTCGTCCTGGCCGCCGCGCTCGCGGGCGAGGCCTGCCGCCCGCTGCCCGTGTGCCACAGCCACGCTGACTGCGCCGGGTCTGCCCAGTGCATTGGGGGCTCGTGCCTGAGCGACGACCAGGCAGCCGGGGAAGGCGAGGGCGAGGGCGACGGCGGCCCCAGCGTCGACGTCCAGGTGGTGGTGCGCGGCGTCGACGCCGGCGAGGGCGTGCGCGTGGCGCTACCGCTCGAGCTCGATGCCGCCAACATCGCGCTCGATCCCGTGGGCGTTCACGACTGCGACGTCGAGGTGGAGGAGATCGCCCTCGACGCGAGCTGGCCCGTGACCCTCTGGCTGCAGTGCGCGCGCCTGCACCTCGGCGAGCTGACGCTGCCGCTCTCGCTCTCCCTCGACGACGAGGAGCTGGCGGTGTCGCTGCGGGTGCGCTTCGTGCCCTCCGATTGGATCGATCTGCAGCGCACCATGCGCGAGCTCATCACCGTCGACGCCGCCGGCGCCTTGTACGGGGCGCCCGTGCCCGCTGGGGCGCCCGTGTTCGTCCCCGGCGATCGGCTGCCGTCCGGCGCGCTGGCCGCGTCGCCCCGCGTGCTCGCCGAGCAAGGCGGGGTCGCCACCGACGTGCCCTTCGAGGCCGATGGCGAGGGGATGTGGTTCGCGCTGCCGGCCAGCGCGCGGGTGTGGCTCTACTACGCGCCCACCACCGGCGCCGCGCCCCTCACCGAGACCGCGACGCCCTGGTCGGCCTTCACCGGGGTCTGGCACCTCGACAACGATGCCGGCGCCGTGGCCGACGCCGCCCTCGATGACGGCGCCAACGATCTGGCAGGGCAGGCAACGCCCACCGCCGGCGCCGTGGGCGGCGCTGCCCACTTCGACGGCGGTGAGGGCCTGTTCGCCGAGCTCGCGCACGCGCCCACGAGTGGCGCCATCTCCGCCTGGATGTTGCTCGACGGCAACACCGAGGACGACTACCAGGCAGCCGTGAGCGTGGGCAGCGACCTGGCCGAGGGCGCCTTCGACCCCGAGGCGGTGGCGCTGTACGCGGACTACGGGGAGCAGGCCTGCGGCCACCTCGGTACCGGCGACGGCGAGGACAGCACGCAGCGCTGTTCGACGGTGTCGCCGGCGGCCATGAGCGATGGTGCTTGGCACCACGTGGCGTGGCGCTGGCAGGGCGCCGAGCGCGAGCTCATCGTCGACGGCGTGGGCTTCGACGCGACCGGGCCGGCACCGTCGTCGTTCGGGCTCGAGGTGCTGTCCATCGGCAGCGCGATCGATGGTGATTTCCCATGGGTGGGCGCCATCGACGAGGTGCGCATGGCGAAAAGCGCGCTGCCCACCACCTGGTTCATGGTCGAGCACGCGTCCGTCGCCGACCTCACCACCAGCAGCGGGCGGCCCTTCGTGCAGGGCCTGCGACCCGACCTGGTCGTCGACAGCGAGGTAGTGAGCTCGCAGGGTGAGCCCCTGCCACCGCTTCCCGTGGTGCCGGCCATGGCGCGCGGCGTGCTGATCGCGTTTGTTGCCGCCCGCGGCGCGCCCGCGTCCGGCGCCGGCTTCGACGACGTCACCATGGCGCGCTTGGCCCCGTCGGCGGTGGGCTCGGACCTGTCCTTGACCGCGCTCTCCTGGGAGGGCGCGCTCGACGGCGCTGCCCTGTCCGTGACGCACGAGGGCCAGGCGCCGGAGCAGGCCGTTATCGGCACGGTGGCGTTCCCTGGCGGCACCGCGGGCGGCCATGCCGGCGTCGAGCTGGCGATGGCGCCGGTGGTTGCCGAGGGCCCGCGGCTCGCGATGGCGGCCGCGGGGCAGAGCATGCCCGCCGCGTGGATCCTGGTGGCCGTGGCGTCGCGCCGGGGCGTGGTCCGCTGCGACGCCTGCGGGCGCCACGCGCTCGGGCCCATCGAGGGCGGTGCGGGCCTGGTGCTCGACGTGTACGTGGGCGAGCGCGAGCCCGCGGCGCACGTGCTCGAGCCCGTCACCATGGACGACGACCCCGCGGCGGTGGTCGTGGTGCGCGTTGGGCCGTAGTGCTATCGCTCGGCCCCATGGTGTGGGACCGGGATCGAATCGCCCAGAAGGCCGCAGCCCTCGTCCACGACGGTGACATCGTCAACCTCGGCATCGGCATCCCCACGCTGGTGGCGAACTACCTGGGCGAAAAAGCGGTCATGCTCCACTCGGAGAACGGTCTCTTGGGCATGGGCCCCTTCCCCTTCGAGGGCGACGAGGACCCGCAGCTCATCAACGCGGGCAAGCAGACCGTGACGGTGGTGCCCGGCGGCAGCACCTTCGACTCGGCCTTATCGTTCGCCATGATCCGTGGTGGCCACGTCGACGTCGCCATGCTCGGCGCCATGGAGGTGGCCAAGAACGGTGACCTGGCCAACTGGCAGGTGCCGGGCGAGAAGGTCACGGGCATGGGCGGCGCCATGGACCTGGTGAGCGGCGCGCGGCGCGTCGTCTGCTTGATGACCCACAGCGACAAGAGCGGCGCACCCAAGCTCGTGGACCACTGCACGCTGCCGCTGACGGGCCTCGGCTGCGTCGACGTGATCATCACCGATCGCGGCGTGTTCGACGTCGACCGGGCCGCCGGCTGCTTCCGCGTGGTGGAGCTGGCCGAGGGCGTCACCCTCGACGAGGCCAGGCGGCTCACGGGCGCGCGCCTCGAGGGCCCTCACTCCCCCGCCAGCAGCGCCACGTAGAACACGCCCTGGCGCGGGTGCAGCGCCAGGCCCACGCCGAGCTGCGCCACGTCGAGCTCGAGCAAGAGCGGGGGCACCGCACCGTCCACGAGCAAGAGCGGATCGTCGAGGCGCGCCAGCAGCGGGCGCACGCGCGTGAGCGAGGCGTCGGCCTCGAGCGCCAGCTGGCCCACGGGGCCGCCGAGCAGGCTCTCGTCGACGCGCCCGGCATCGCTCATGGCCGTCGCGAGCCGCGTGGCCACGCGGTGCAAGTGCGCGCTCTCGACCAGCGCGTCGAGGCCGCGCTTGCCGCGCGCCTCGTTGGCGGCCTCGAGGATGGACGCGCGCACGTCGTCGGGGGCGCGCACCGGCGGCCGGCGCGCCAGCAGCGCCACCACCGTGATGGTGGAGCGCCCGGCGGCGTCGGCCCCACGGGCCACGGCCACGCCACAGTGGGTGAACGCGGTGTCGACGAGCTCGCGCCGGTGCGCCGGGCTGTCGAGCAGCGCGTGCCAGGCGTCGGCAAGCGTAGAGGCCTGCGCCTGCACCTCGGCCAGGCGCAAGAACTGCGCGCGCGGCTCGTCGGCGAAGCGGGCACGCAGGTCTTGCGCGGCGTCGGCGCCGCCGGGCAAGCGGTGCCCGAGCCGGCCACGGCTCGCCAGCGCCTGCGCGCGCGTGGCAGCCACCTCGACGAGCGGCGGCGACACCTTGAGCGAGCCGATGAGCTGCTCGTTGCGCAGCCGCTGCACCAAGGCCTCGGCGCGGTGGGTGAGCGCCACGTCGTCGTGGCCCTCGTCGGGGAACAACACCTCGGGGAAGGGCGCCTCGCGCACCGTGCCCACCACGTAGGGCCACACGAGCGCCACCTCGGGGTCGGAGGGCCCTGCCGCGCGATCGACGATGAGCTCGGCCACGTAGCGCCCCTCGCCAGCGACCGACGGGAGCGTCACGGAGGTGCTGCCCGCGCCTGCGGGCAGCGCGCGGCGATCCACGAAGCCATCGGGGCGCAGCAGGTAGAGGGTCGCCTGCCGGTCCGCCGGGACCGCCAGCGACAAGGTCAAGGCGCCCCCCGGCGGCAGCGCGGCGGCGAGCGCGCCCACGTCGACCAGACGGCGCACCGATACCAGGGCGGCGCACGGCGTGCCCTCGGGCGTGCTGCCCTCGGCGACGCCCGCGTGGGTGGCGCGCAGCGTGGCCAGCAAGGGCCCCGCGGCCGTCACCAGGGCGGTGCGCGCGGCCGCGGCGTTGGCGGCGCGCTGCACCACGCCGCTCACCTGCCCGTCGGCCAGGCGCACCGCGTGTCGCGCGTCGTCGTCGATGACGGCGTCGGTGTCGCGGGCGCACAAGAGCGCGGCGGTCTCTTCGAGGGCCGGATCGCGCACGACGTCGCCCGGGGCGCCGAGCCAGGCGGGGAGCGCGCGCTCTGGTGGCGCGTCGGCGCCGCGCGGGGGCGCGCCGTCGGTGACACAGGCGCTCGCCATCGCCAGCGCCACCGTCGAGCCAAGCACGCGGGCACAGAGCACGTCGCCAGCGTCGGCGGCGGCTGCGTCGCGGTCAAGAAAAGGCGCGCGGGCCCGGTCGCGCCGCGTCGCGTCGCGTCGCGGGGCGCCCCTCGACGGGGACGCACTTGCCGCGCTCGCTCGCTTGTGTCCTGTTTGCGCGCGTCGTTCGAACCAGGAGACCCACCGTGATCGTTGGCTGCCCCACCGAGATCAAGACGCGCGAGAACCGCGTCGGCATCATCCCCGCTTCCGTCGCCGCGCTCGCCAAGGGCGGCCACAAGGTGCTCGTGCAGAAGGGCGCGGGCGTGGGCTCGGGCATCCCCGACGAGGAGTTCAAGGCGGCCGGCGCCGACATTGTCGACAGGGCCGAGGACGTGTGGGGGCGCGCCGACATCGTGTGCAAGGTGAAGGAGCCGCTGTCGCCAGAATTCCCGCTCATGCGCGAGGGGCAGATCCTCTACACCTATCTGCACCTCGCCCCCGAGCCGCAGCTCACGCAAGAGCTCTTGAAGCGCAAGGTGAGCGGTGTTGCCTACGAGACCATTCAGGTGGGCAACACCCTGCCGCTCTTGAAGCCCATGAGCGAGGTGGCCGGCAAGATGGCAGTGCAGGTGGGCGCGTGGTGCCTGGAGAAGGCGCACGGCGGCAAGGGCATCTTGCTTGGCGGCGTGCCCGGCGTGCCGCGCGCCAAGGTGCTCATCATCGGCGGCGGCGTGGTCGGCACCAACGCCGCCAAGGTGGCGGTGGGCATGGGCGCCGAGGTCACCATCGTTGACAACAGCCTGGAGCGCCTCGACTACCTCGAGGACGTGTTCCTCGGTCGCGCGCAGACCCTCTACTCCACGCCCCACGAGATCGAGGAGCAGTGCATCGACTCCGACCTCGTCATCGGCGCCGTGCTGGTGGCGGGCGCGCGCGCGCCGCGCCTGGTGACGCGCGAGGTGCTCAAGAAGATGCAGCCCGGCAGCGTCATCATCGACGTCGCCGTGGATCAGGGCGGCTGTGTGGAGACCATGAAGGTCACCACCCACGAGGCCCCCACCTTCGAGGTGGACGGCATCGTCCACTACGGCGTGGCCAACATGCCCGGCGCGGTGCCGCGCACCTCCACCTTCGCGCTCAACCACGCCACCTTCCCCTACTTGAAGAAGCTGGCCGAGCGCGGCTTCGTCGACGCCGTGCGCGGCGACGCGCCCCTCGCCATGGGCGTCAACACGCACCGTGGGCACTGCACGTACAAGGCCGTGGCCGACGCGCACAACCTCAAGTGCACGCCGCTGGCCGAGCTCTTGTAGCGCTGGCGGATGTCAGCGCGCGCCCAGGCTGACGGCCTTGCCGTCCCAGCGCGTGTCGTGCAGGAGCGAGAGCAGGAACGCGGCGACGTCGGCGCGCGGGATGCGCAGCGGCAGGTCGAGCTCGGGGCCCACCGCCACCACGCTGCCCACGGCGGGCTCGTCGGTGAGCCCGCCGGGCCGCACGCACACCACGGGGAAGGGCGCGCCGCGTGCCACGCGCTCGGCCTCCTCGAGGTCGGCGAAGGCCCGGCGCAAGAAGAGCGGCACGACGACGCGGAAGAACACCGTGCCGCCAACGCCGGTGCGCAGCGCCTGCGGGCGGCTGTCGCCCACGCCGAGGGAGCTGATGATGGCGAGGCGGCCCACGCCCGCGGCCGTGCAGGCCTCCACGAGGTGGCGCGTGCCCTCGGCCACCACCGGCGCCTCGCCCCGACGGGTGCCGAGGCAGGAGAGCACCAGCGCACAGCGGTCGATTGCCTCGAGGAGCCCCGCGCCGGTGCGCGCGTCGCTGGCGAAGGGTGCGAGGCGCTCATGGACGCGGTGCAGCTTCTTCGGGTCGCGCGCAAGCGCGCGCACGTCGTGGCCGGCGGCAAGCGCCAGGTCCACCACGTGTCGGCCGATGCCCCCGGTGGCGCCGACCACCGCTACTCGCATGCCGCTCCCTTCTAACAATTCCTGACCGGATCGCGCGACTTTCTCGCTCGGACGCGCTAACCCTCAACCTCGAGCACCATGTCGACCCGAGCGCTGCCCGTCGTGGGGCAACCTGAAGCGCCGCGTGAACGCGCCGACGCCGTTCGCAACCGCGCGCGCATCCTCGCCGCTGCGCGTACCATGCTGCGGCGCATGCCGGCAGACGCGCTGTGCATGGACGCGTTGTGCGCCGAGGCCCGCGTGGGCAAGGGCACGCTCTATCGCCGCTTCGTCGACAAGGCGGCGCTGTTGCACGCCTTGCTCGACGAGGACGAGCGCCTCCTGCAAGAGGACGTGCACGCGAGCTTCCAGGGCAGCGCGCGTGGCGCACAGGCGCGCCGGCAGCTCTGCGAGCTGCTCGAGAAGCTGCACCGCTTCGTGCTCGAGCATGCGGACCTGGTGGCCGCGGCCGAGGCCAGCGCGCGCCCGTCGGCGCGCCTGGCGAGCGCTCCGTATGCGTGGCGCCGCGACCTGCTGGTGATCCTCCTCGAGCGCACGGGCGTCACACCGCGCCTCGCCGCCGAGCACCTCGCCGAGCTGCTCATCGTGGCGCTGTCGGCCGAGGTGGCGGTGCGCGCGCTCCGCCGGCAATCGGCCGCCGCTGTGCTCCAGCAGGGCCGCGCCTTCTTCGAGGGAGTCGTCGCGTCGCTCGGCGTGTTGTCAGCGAGCTGAGGGCCTCATGCGCATGATGAAGAAGCTCGCGCTCCTGGTGGTGCTGGTGCTCGTCGCGCTGGGCGCGCTGTGGGCGTGGCAGACGCCCTACCTGGCGCTCTGGCACATCGACCGAGGCCTCGACGACAAAGACCTCACCCGCGTGGAGCGCTACGCCGATCTCGAGGCGCTGGTGAAGGCCAGCGTGCAGGTGAGCGGCGCGCTGGCCGCCGAGCAGGTGGGCGTGGGCGGCACCGATCTCGGCTCGGCACTGCTCGGCGCGCTCGTGGGCGCGGTGGCGCAACAGGTGGGTGACGCCGCGGCGGTGCCCGGTGCCGTGGAGCTGCGGCGCGCCGTGCGCGAGGGGCGCGTCAGCCGCGCCCTCGGCCCCTTCACCGTCAATCGCGGCTGGCGCGCCCTGGGCGGCATGACGCGACAGGGCGCGCGCGCCGTGGTCGACCTCGAGGGCAGCTGCCACGGCGCGCCCGCGCGTCTGGGCCTGGTGTTCGAGGAGCGCGACAGCGGCCTCTTGGGACCAAGCATCGGGTGGCCCACCAAGTGGGTGCTGGTCGGCGTCGACGCGGAGTCGGTCAAGACGCTGGCGAAGACGTGCCGCGGTGACTGAGGGCGCGCGCTCAGCGTCGCGTAGCAGCGGTGCGCTCGAGGTGCGGGGGCGCGACACCTGCCTGCGCTGCCGACGACCCACCACGCACTGCTGGTGCGCGCAGCTGCCGCGCCTCTCCTCGCGCACCCGCGTGGTGTTCGTGCAGCACCCGCGCGAGCGCACCGTGGCCATCGGCACCGCGCGCATGGCGCACCTGGCGCTCGAGGGCTCAGCGCTCGTGGAGGGCCTGCGCCTCGACGAGCACGCCGCGTTGGCGCACCTGTTCGCGCCCGACGCGCACGTCGCCGTGCTCTACCCCGATGGCGCGCGCCCGCTGGAGGCGTGGCTACCGCGCCCACCAACGACGCTCGTCGTCGTCGACGGCACTTGGGCGCAGGCCAAGAAGGTGCTCAAGCTCAACCCGCGGCTGGGGGCGTTGCCACGCCTCGGCTTCGTGCCCGCGGCGCCGGGCAACTACCGCATTCGGCGCGAGCCCTCGGATCAACACCTCGCCACCATCGAGGCCGTGGCAGCCGTGCTCGGCGCCCTCGAGGGCGACCCCGCGCGCTTCGCCGAGCTGCTCCGGCCCTTCTCGTGGATGGTCGAGCGCCAGCTCGAGGCCACGCGCGACCAGCAACGCGCGCGCTACGCGCGGCCGCGCCGTGGCTCGCGCGGGCCCACGCCACCGCGCGCGCCCGCCGCCCGCGGGCTCGACGAGCTCCGGGCGCTCGATCCCGCGCGCGCCGTGCTCGTCTACGGCGAGGCCAACACCCACCCAAAGGGCGCGCGCGCGCCGGGGGCGCCCGAGCTCCTGCACCTGGTGGCGCTCCGCCCGGCCACGGGCGCGCGCTTCGAGGCGCTGCTGCGCCCGCGCCGCCACCTGCCCGACGACGTGCCCGCACGCCTCGGGCTCACACCGGCGGCGCTCATGGGCGGCGAGGAGCCCGCGGCCGCGATGGCGCGCTTCCGCCAGTTCCTCGGTCCTGCGTTCACGCAGGTGTCGTGGGGCGGCTACGCGCGCGACCTGTTGGTGCAGGAGGGCGAGCCCAAGCGCGGCTTCGTCGACGTGCGCGCGTTGGCGGCGCGCGCGCTCGGTGGCTGCGCCGGCGGCGTACATGGCGCGGCGCGCGCCCTGGGGGTCGACCTCGTCGTCGAGGGCCCACGCGCGTGGCGCATGCTCACGCTGCTCGCGGGCACCTACGGTGCGCTGCGCGCCCGCGTCGACGACAACGACGCAGCTGCCGCTACGCCAGGCGATACTTGGTGCCGCGCGCCTGCCCGGTCTTCTTGAGCTTCTTCGCCTTCACCAGGCGCGCCACCGGCGCCTTGAGCGACTTCGAGTTGACGCCGAGGATCTTGGCGATCTCCTCGATGCGCTGACCGGGCTTCTTGCCGATCTCGCGCAGCAGCGCGTCGTTGCTGACAGAGGCGCGCAGCGACGCGCTGGTCGCAGCGCCCTTCGACGCGCCACCAGTGCGCACGGCGCCGCTGACCGCGTCGGCCATGGCGTGCTGGAGGATCGACGTGACGTCGGCGGCGAAGGACTCGATACGAGATTGCAATTGGCGACGAATCTGTTCGTTCATGGGACCAGTCCTACAGCGTCAATCTCGCAGGTCAACAGCGTCGTCAAGCCCCCGGCACGCCCCGAGCGGTCGGGCGGGCCAGAATGCCGCACGACCCCGCCAATGTGGACTGCGCGCGAATGGGCACTGGGTCGTCCTCGCGGCCGATTCACCCCGGTCCGCGGCATTGCCGTCTCCGGTCCCCGCGTCACCTCCGTCGAGGATTTCGCTGCGGCCCTGAACGGCACGCTGCGGCTCGGGCGCCTCGGCCGCGATCATCCATGGAGCTGCCCTCGCGCGGGCGCTACCGCTGCATGGCCTCTTCGGTGAAGTCTGCCTCGGTCAGCTTGGCGTTGGGGTCGACCTTCTCGAGGACCAACTCGGTGCGCGAACCGACGGCGGCCTTCATCTCGACCTCCATGGGCACGTGCTGCTCGCAGCCGTCCTTCTTCTTGGCGTTCTCGGGGCAGATGTTCACCTTCTGCAGCTTGCGCACCACCAGCGACTTGAGCGGCTGGCCCTGGGGATCGAAGAACTCGATCTTGAGGGGCACCATGAGCTCCTTGTGCACGTGCGCCACCACCTTGCCGTAGGGCGAGCCCTCGACCTTGGGGGTCACCTGCAACACGTACACGGCCTGGCTGCCCACGCTGCCGTCAGCGAGCTTCTCGACGGCGACCTTGTCCTTCTCGGAGACGGGCAGTGGCATCAAATCGGCGTAGGTGAAGTCGGAGCCGAAGAAGGTGGAGGTGGCGTTGCCGGCGGCGATGCGGCGCACCACCTTGGCCTTGGGCACGTACACGTACTGATCGGGAAGCGCGTCTTTCTTCTGCAGCACCAGGAACGCGGTGCCGCTGACGTCGGCGGGCTTGGAGAACTTGACCATGCTCTTCAGCATGCCGTCGCCGTCCTTCATGGCGCTGATGTGCAGCGTGCGCTCCTTGGCGTCACCCTTGGTGGTCACGATGGTCATCTTGAGCGTGGCCGTGCCCTGCTGGAAGCCCACGGCGCCGCGGTTGAGGGCTTTGTCGACGATCTCCTCGGCCGAAGGCTCCTTGCCGGCGGCCTGCGCGCCGGCCGCGAGCGCGAGCGCGACCAAGGGGACGAGGAAGGACACGGCGATGCCCGAACGCTGCATGTGACTCTCCGGGGCCAGGCTGGCACTTGGACGCCCGGCGTCAAGCGCGCATTCCAGGCTTCGGCCTGGCACCGCTTGACGCGGATCGGAGGTCACACCACAAGCGGTCCATGCGACTGGCGCGCCTCCTGTGGTCCGGCATCCTCGTGTGGCCGCTCGTGTTTGGCTGCTTCTACGAGCTGCCGCGCACCGAGGGCCTGGGCGACGGTGAGCTCCGCGGCCGCGCCGTGCGCACGGACGGCACAGCGGTGCCCAGCGCGCGCATCACCGTGGTGGGGGCGCCGCGCGCCGCCGAGGCCACCGACGACGGCAGCTTCGCCGTGCGGGGCCTGACGGCGGGCCCGTGGGTGTTGCTCTTCGCCGCCGACGAGAACGGCGACGGTACGGCAGACCTGGCGGCCCGCGTGGTCGCCGTGCTGGAGAACGCGGCCATCCCCAAGAACGCCACCGATGGCTGCACCGGCACGCCGCCCGAGGTGCCCACCAGCGTGCTCCTGGGCGACATCGTCTTGGCACCGACCCGCTCGCTGACGGGCAGCGTGCAGATCGACGACGGCGCAGGCGCGCGCGACTTGGCGGGCAGCGAGCGCGCGCTGGTGGTGCGCACCAGCGCCAGCACGCCCACCGACGACGCCGATGCCCTCACCTTGCAGGGCGCCGTCGAGGCCGCGGCGGGGGTTGCCGCCGACGGCCGCTTCACGCTGCGCGGCCTGCGCGACGGCGATGCCATCGACCTGGCGGTGCTGGTGTTCGACGCCGCCGAGGGGCCAAGCGCGCCCACCTTCTATGGCATCGCGCACCGCGCCGCAGGCGACGAAGAAGACGTGCCCCTGCTCGCCGACAGCGCCGCGCCTGCGGCCACCGGCGTGCAGCTGGCCCTGGCAGGGCCCTTCACCGACGTCGAGGTGGGCACGGTGTCGTTCGAGCGCCCCGCGGGCGGCGACGTGGCGACGCCCGATGGCACGCTGCAGCGCGCCGAGAACGACGGCTTCGCCGGCTACCTCGTCGTCGACGCCCCCGTTGGGCTCTACGACCTGGGCGTGTTCCCCACCGCCGACACCGCCGATCTCACCGAGGGGGTGCTGCGCGGCGCGCTGGTGCTGCCGCTCGGCGCCTCCAGCGGTGTGCAGGGGCCCATCGTGCTCGCCACCGCCGACCCCTGCCTCGACGCTGCCGGCGCCCGCGACTGCGACCACGACGGGCGGCCCACGCTGGCCGCGCCCGACGAGCCGGGCGCCGTGGCCGATTGGGCCGCATGCGCCGCCGCCTGCGCGACCACGTTTGGGCCCGACGGCGATGGCGCCTCCTGCTCCGTGGGCGGCGGCGCCATTGATTGCGACGACGACGGCGACGGCCAACCCGACGTCACCGAGCCGCCGCACTGCCTGGGCCCGGGCCGCGGCACCGACCTCGACGGCGATGGTCGCTGCGAGCCCGCCGAGGATCCCTTCCCGTGGTGCGCCAGCGACGACCCCGCGGCCTGCCCGGTGCCGTTCTCGCCGCCGCCGTCCCGCTACTGAGGAGCCAAATGTCGATCTTGTCGGACGCGTCCATCCGCGCGCTGGCCCTCGAGCACAAGATGATCGAGCCCTTCGTCGAGCGCCAACAGCGCGAGACCACGCAGGGCGGCATCATTTCGTACGGGCTGTCGAGCTACGGCTACGACGCGCGCGTGTCGAACGAGTTCCTCATCTTCACCAACGTCGATAGCGCGGTGGTGGACCCCAAGCAGTTCTCCGACAAGGCCTTCGTCAAGCGCGAGACCGACGTGTGCATCATCCCGCCCAACAGCTTCGCGCTGGCGCGCACGGTGGAGTACTTCCGCATCCCGCGCGACCTCATGGTGATTTGTCTGGGCAAGAGCACCTACGCGCGCTGCGGCATCATCGTCAACGTCACGCCGCTCGAGCCCGAGTGGGAGGGCCACGTGACGCTCGAGTTCTCGAACACCACGCCGCTGCCCGCGAAGATCTACGCCAACGAGGGGGCGTGTCAGTTCCTGTTCCTCAAGGGCGATCGAGCGTGCGAGGTCAGCTACGCCGACCGCAAGGGCAAGTACCAGCGCCAGACCGGCGTGGTGCCGCCGCGGCTGTAGTCGACGTCGTCACAGCCCCGCGGTCTCGACGGTGGCCGCCGAGCGCACGCGCACGCCGGGCAACTGCAACGCCAGCGACGAGGTGAGGAAGCTGAGGGTGGGGCTGCCGTGCACCAGCGCCAGCGCCGACACCGCCGGGGTGGCCCGCGCCAACGCCGCGATCACGGGCACCAGCTCGCGCGAGGGGCGCGCCTCGGCGGGCAGCACCACCACCAAGGCGTCGGCCCCAGCGCCGGCGGCGCCGCGGAACGCAGCGCTCAGCTCATCGTCGAGCGATGCGTCGGCGGCGCAGGTGTGGAGGTGCGTTGGCACGGGCAGCATTGCTCCTCCCCCCAGCCGATCCGCTAGACGCTCCAGTCGGTCTTCTCGCCGCACTCGAGCATCTGCGAGCCATAGTACGGGTTCTGCAGCTTGCCGTGGGTCTGCACCCACTTCTGGTAGGCCGGCGCCATGGGGCAGGTGAAGATGAAGCGGCCCTGCTGCAGCGAAGGGTCGGCGACCAGCACGGTGATCACGAGCTTCGAGAGCTCGGCAAAGGCCTTGCGCTGCACCTCGAGGGACGGGGGCGGCGCGGCTTTCACCTGCTCCGCGAGCTTAGTGGCCGCGGCCGCCAGATCGGTGAGGGGCTGCTTGGTCGCGCCCGCGGCTGCGCCGGCCGCCGCTTGCGCCGCCGTGGCGAGCTTGGCCGCCAGTGTGCCGGTGCCGTTGTCGTCCTTGGCGAAGCGCCGCTGCATCTCGTCGTAGGTGCCGAGCACCTCGCCGAGCGGCCCGGCCACGGGAGGTGGCGGCGCGTCGACGACGGTGGTGGCGGGCGCTGGCAGGTTGCCCTTGCCCTGCGAGCTCGCGTCGCTGCAGGCGCTGAGGGCGGCGATGAGGGCAACGGCGAGAACGGGTGTGCGCACGAGGAACCTCCCGACGCCACGAGCGTCGCGCCTCGTGCATACTGACGGCTGTGGTGCCGAACAAGGTCCTTTGCGTCGTGGTGGGTGCCCACGCGCTCGTCACCTGCGCCTGCGCCAGCGCGCGCACCGAGGCCGCTGGCGACGTCATGGTGGTCACCGACGAGCAGAGCGGCGCCGAGCTGTGGCGGGGGCCGGCCACCTTCGTGCTGCGGCCGCCGGCGCGGGTGGTGGCGCTGCCGGGCCTGGGCGAGCTGCAGGTGGCCGACCAGGGCAGCCGGCTGGTGTGGGCCAAGGAGGGCCTGGCGCGCCTGGTGGTGCTGGCCGGCGACCAGGGTTGTCGCGCCGCCGATGCGCGCCGCATCTGTTGCCGTGCGGCGCGCTTCTCGGCCAAGGTCGAGGGCGCCGCGCGCCCCGTGCGCATCGACGGCTGCGCCGACGAGAACGACCTGCTCGAGTCGCGCCTGGGGGCGGTGCACGGGGCCAGCGTGGGCCCCGTGACCTGGCGGCGGCGCTGCGCGCCCTTGCCGCCGCCAGCCCGCGGCTGTGAGGTGCGCTACCTGGCGCTGCGCACCGCCGAGCACGAGGGCTATGGCGACGCGGCCCCGGGCTTCTCGTTCTCATGGGACGGCGACCGCTTCCTCGCGTGCTTCCTCGAGCGCGACGCGGGCAGGTACCGCCTGGAGCTGATCGTCGAGGACGGCTGTGGCGCGGCCGGGAAGCTGAGCTTGACTGGCGACTCCGCCGAGCTCGACTGATCGGCGACTTGACACCCACCGCCGTCAAGCTCGATAGCTGCGCTCCACGTGACGGTGGTCGCGGGTGGGGGCCCTTCCCTTCTTGCGACGCCGTCGGAGACTGCTCGATCATGGCCCCGGTGGCGTCGCCTGCCCGATCCCGCCCGCGCTCCCTCGCGTTGCGATGGGGGCCTGCCGTGCCGCTCTCGCTCACCGAGCTGCGCGCGCTGGGCGTGCGCTTCGACGAGGAGGCCGAGCACATCGCCGAGACCTTCGTGGTGCAGCTCTTGCCCGGCAAGCTCGAGGTCATCGACCAGCTCCTGGGCGAGGCCCCCGCGCTCGTCATGGGCGCCGACGGCAAGCTCTTGGTGCTCGACGGTCGCCAGGTGGTGCACGTGGATGGCCGCAAGCACAAGCTGGCGTCGCCGCGCACCATGGTGCCCTACCGCGGCGGCGCGCTCTTGGCCGCCGCCGATCGCCTGTGGGTGTTCCCGCCCGGCGGCGCGTCCCCCGAGCGCGGGCCGCGGCGCTCGGCGCGCCTGCTGGCATGCGCGGGCGATACGGTGGCGGCGGTGGCCGACAACGGCGACCTGCTGTGCGGGCCGCTCACCGATCTCCGCCCGGTCACGGTGGAGGGCGGCGCGCCCATCACTGCCCTCGCGCTCGACGCCGAGCAGCGCATCGTTGCCGCCGCGGGCCACACGCTGCTGGCCGGCGACGCGAGCGGCGTCTGCGTGGTGGCCCAGGCGCCCTTCGAGATCCACGCGGTGGCGCGCTTCCGCGAGCGCATGCTGTTCTCGTCGCGCGCCTTCGGGCTCTTCTGCGTCGGCGACGACGGTCGACCGGCGCCGCTCAAGCCCTCGCTGCGCGCGCACACGCTGACCGAGAACGCCGGCGTGCTCTTGGCCGCCAGCGACCTGTACCTCGGCGTCACCGACGACGTCGTCGATTGGCTCACCCGCGATCTGGCGCCGCTCACTCGCGCGGCCGAGCAACGCTACGCGCGCTTCCTGCAGCCCGAGGACACAGCCGGGATCTGATCGCGCTACCGTGCGCCCATGGCGCGCACGTTCACGCTCCTGGTCCTCGCGTTGGCCGCACGCACCTCGTGGGCGCAGCCGGCCCCCGACCTGGTGCTCGAGGGCGCCGTGCCCGCCAGCGGCGAGTTCTTCGAGCTGCCCTTCGAGGTGCCCGCGGGTACCGTGGAGATCCAGATCGCGCACGCCGCCACCGACGCCGACGACATCCTCGACTTCGGCGTGCTCTCTCCCGAGGGCTTCCGCGGCTACGGCGGCGGCAACACGGAGGACGCCGTCATCGGCGTCGAGGCCTCGTCGCGCAGCTATCTGCCGGGGCCCATCGCGCCGGGCACCTGGACGCTCTACGTCGGCAAGGCCAAGGTGAGGAGCGCCGCGCCTGGCTATGCGGCGGCGATCACCTTTCGCACCACCGCCACGCTGCCGCCGGCCACGGACCGAGCGCCCTACGCGGAGGCGGCGCCGCTCTCGTCGGAGGCGCGCTTCTACGCCGGTGACTTCCATGTTCACTCCGAGGACTCGGGCGATGCGCGCCCGCCGCTCGCCGAGATCGCCGCCTTCGCGCGCGGGCGCGGCCTCGACTTCGTCGTCATCACCGACCACAACACCGTGGCGCAAGACGAGCGCATCGCCGCCGCGCAGCCGGCCCACCCGGAGCTGCTGTTCGTGCCCGGCATCGAGCTCACCACCTACGCGGGTCACGCCACGGCCTTCGGCGCCACCGCCTGGGTCGATCACCGCGTCGGCTTCGGCGGCCAGACCCTGCAGGCCGCCGTCGACGACATCGTGGCACAGGGCGGGCTCCTCTCCATCAACCACCCCGCGCTCGACCTCGGCGATGCGTGCATCGGCTGCGCGTGGGCGCACGAGGCGCCCGCGCTCGGCACCCTGCACGGCGTGGAGATCGAGACCGGTGGCTGGCGCCAGGCGGGGCGCTTGTTCGCGTGGGACGCCATCGCGCTCTGGGAGCAGCTGCTCGACCAAGGCCACCACCTAGCGGCGCTCGGCGGCTCCGACGACCACCAGGCCGGGCAGGGCAACAGCTCGCCCATCGCCGACCCCACCACGCTGGTGTTCGCGAGCGGCCTGTCGGTGTCAGCGCTCCGCCAGGGCATCCTCGACTCGCGCACGGTGGTGAAGATGCAGGGGCCCGACGACCCCATGATCGCGCTCGACACGACGCCGGCGCGGGTGGGCGACACCGTGGCGGCCGCCGAGGTGACCTTGACCGCCACGGTCAGCGGCGGCGTCGGCTCGCAGTTTCGCTTCGTGCAGAGCGGCCTCGGCGTGGCGCCGCCGGTAGAGGTCACCGACGATCCGCAGACCTTCACGCTGCTTGTCACGCCCAGCGAGGGCGGCGCCGAACGGGTCCGTGCCGAGGTGCAGGTCGACGACGCTGGCGAGCTCGTGCCGCGCACCATCACGAGCTACGTGTGGCTGCTGCCCGCGCCGCCCGCGGCTTGCGCCTGCGCCGTCAGCGGCCGATCGGCGCTGCCGTTGGCGTCGGCCGCGTTGCTCCTGTGGCTCGCGCTCGCGGCAGCGCGAGCTCGGTGCGGCGCTCGTGCAGCGCACCAATGGCGTCGCGGAACTGCTCCTGCACCGCGATCGCGCCGCCCCTGATCGCGGCGATGCGGCCCCAGGCCGTGCCCACGTGATCGCCCACGCGCGCCGTGTGGGTCTGGCCATCGGGGGTCTCGATCAGGGCCCGCGGCGAAGCGGTGCCGCTGATCACGCCGCGCAGCCGCAGCGCCTCCAGCGGCCAACGCTGCAGCGGTCCATCGCCGGCCGCGATCGGCGCACTCTCGTAGGCGGCGAAGGGATCGCGAGGGGGCTCAGCACCGAGCGCCGGCACGCACGAGAGCAGCAAGACCAGGGCGAGCATCTCCTTCATGGGGCCTCCTATGGTAAGCATAAAAGACATATCTTTGATACGTCAAACACACATCACAGAGCGTTCGCCACGGCTATCGCCCGCACCCACGGGGTGGGGGAGGGCTCCCCTCCCTGGGGTCTCGCTCCCCAGGGGGGAGGACAGGGCATCGCCGCGTCCTGACGCGGTTCGGAGATAGGCATGGACCGTGAAATGGACAGGGCAACCTCGGAGGCCTCATGCGCATCCTCGTCGCTCCCCTCGCTGCTCTGGCCCTGACCGCGTGCTTCGGCGCTCCCGGTGAGCCGCTCGACAGCCAGGGCACGCCAGCGGCCACGGGGCCGAGCGCCGCGGAGCAGGTGCGCCGCGCGATGATCGAGGACATCGCGCTCGCCATGGGTGAGGCCTCCAACGTCGCCTTCGACGCGGCCGACGCGGGGATGGGCCGCGATCAGGTGGCGGCCACCGCGGCGGCCGAGCACGCCCTCGAGGTCGCCGAGCTGGTGCGCCAGCGCGCCGGCGAGGTGGTCAAGGTGCTCGAGGAGGACAGCAGCAACGACTGCGGTCCCGGCTCGTCCGCACCCTCCTCGGGCTCTGGCGTGACCGACGATGACATCAATGATGCGGTGGCCGCGGCTATGTGCGCTGCCGACGCGGCGCAAGACGTGAGCGCCATGCTTGTTCCCGGCGAGCCCACCACCGAGTGTGTGTGCGGCGTCTGCACCGAGGTGCCCGGAGAGGTCGACCAAGAGGCGCTCGCCTCAGCCATCGAAAGTGTTACCGCGGCCGGAGAGGCTTGCGGCGACTCAGAGGACGTGCTCACCGACGGCAACAACACGTCCGCCTGAATTGTAAGTGATTAGGTGAGTTGGCACCGCCCAGGATTCCCCTGGGCGGTGTTTTTTTTTCGCTGGGCGGGGCCGATCGCAGGCCCGCGTCTACGCGCGCGGCGCCGCGGCGAAGCGTCCGCCCTCGAAGATCTGCTCGAGGAGCTGGTCGATCTGCTTGACCATGCGCTGCGCGGTGTCGCCGCCGTGGGCAGCGAACGCCGAGCGCAAGTCATTGAGGTTGCGCAGCTGCGTGAAGAGCTGGATGTCGGACAGCTCGGCGCCCTGCGTGAGCGTCTTGTGCACCAGGTTGAGCTCGGTGACCAGGCGATCGATGTCGGCGGCCACGGCGTGGGGGCGGTCGTCGGGGTGCTCGGCGTAGTATTGGGCCACCACGGGCTCCACCACGGCGTCCAAGATCTCGCGCTGATCGAGGTTGTTCCAGGCGTGGCGCAGGATGAACAGGTCGCCCTCGTGCACGCGGGTGCGCCCGTCGAGGAAGGCGCTGGCCGCGAACAGCTTGAGGAGGCGCACGATGCGCCGGTCCGACAGCGAGATGCCCTCGCCGCGCAGCTGAAAGCACAGCCCCTTGTAGGTGGCCAGGAAATCCTCGGGCAGCTCGACCCGCTCGAGCAGCGCGCGCCGGCAGCCGTGCAGGTCGGCGGCGGACAGGAGCGCGGCGGCCCGCTGCGCCAGGGGCGGGGGCGCGGGGATGTTGGCGCGCGCATGCTCGCCGGCCAGCTCTGGCAGCTTGGGCATGGCTGGCGCAGGCGCGGGGGGCCGGTCTTCGTCCTTCGCAGCCAAGCGCTCGAGGGCCAGGCCCTTCGTCATCAGCTCGTGGAAGTGGTAGCTGTCGAGGTTGTCGCTGTGCACGCGCAGCAAGAAGCGATCGAAGATGGCGTCGAGGTTGTCGCTCGACGGCACCTCGTTCGAGGCCGCGAACAGCGAGATGAGCGGCACCTTGACGAGCTGCGCGCCGTTGTTGAAGCGCCGCTCGTTCAGCACCGTCAGCAACGAGTTGAGGATGGCGCTGTTGGCCTTGAAGGCCTCGTCGAGGAAGACGATCTCCGCCTCGGGCAGCATGTTGGTGAGCACGCGCCGATACGAGCCACTCCGAAACGACTGGATGTCGACGGGCCCGAACAGCTCGTTGGGCTCCGAGAAGCGGGTCAGCAGGTACTCGAAGTAGCGCGCGTCGATGAGGCGGGCGAAGGCGCGGATGAGCGCCGACTTGGCGGTGCCGGGCGGTCCGATCAGCACCATGTGCTCGCCGGCGATGGCCGAGATCATCATCAGGCGGATGATCTCTTCCTTGGCGAGGAAGCGTTGCTCGAGCTCGCGGCGGATCGCATCGAAGCGGGGCTTCAGCGGGTGCGACATCGAGCTGTGATGTAACTCAGCCCCCGGCGGGAGTCCACGTCACCGAGACGCTCATGCTCTGCGGCACCTTGGGCGACTTGAAGGTGAGCGTGACCCGCTTGCCCGCCGCCAGCGCCAGATCGCGTACCGGCGTGCGCCCGCGCCCCATGGAGTCGACCTGCACGATGGCCCAGGGCTCGCTCTCGACCACCATGGTGGCGCCGCCGGAGTCCGCGGCGCGCACCGCGAGGCGCACCTCGAAGGGGCCGCCGGTCACGCCGATCACCGACACCTCGCCCTGCACCACCTTGCGGCGGCCTTTGACGCTGAGGCCGTCGGCGGCGACGCTGACGGTGCCGAGCACGGTGGCCTGCGCGCGATCGTCGCGCCTGGGGTTCTTCCTCGGCGCTCGCTCGATCGGCGCCCTGACGACGAGCTCTGGCGGCGCCGGGGGCTGCGGGTCCGGCGTCGGCGTCGGCACCGCTGGCGCCGGTACGGGATCGGGCGGCGGGTCGACAGGGGCGGCCGTCCCCGGCGGGGTCACCACGTTCGGCGGGTCGTGGTCGGGCGTCGGCGTGTCCGCTGGCGGCGCGGTCGGGGGCGGCGCCACGGGCGGGGTCAGGGAGGGCGCCGCGGGCGCTCGCGTCACCGCGTAGCCCACGCCCGCCACCAGCGCGACGGCCAGCACGACGCCGGCGGCGACGAGCATGGTGCGCCCGCCGTGCGCCGGGGCGCTCTCGAGCGCGATCAGCTCCGGGGCAGGCGGCGCAGGCTTCACCGGGCCGGTGACCGAGGCGATCTCGACGACGTCGTCGGCGCTGGCTTCGGTGGAGGGCACGTCGGACAAGGGTTCGAACACCGGCCGCGGCACCGACGACGACAAGCCCGGCAACGCCATCCTGCTCGGCGTGGCGGCCGTGCTCTCCTGCGAGCTGTCGGCGTCGTCGTGCGCGGGCAGCGCCATGCCCTCGCCCGACACGGAGTCGACGTCGAACGACGGGTCGTCGAGGAGCGGCGAGCCCGACACCTTGGTGTCGAGGTCGGCGATGTCGTTGGCCGCGCGCACCCCCGAGACCGCGCGCGGCGCGGCGCGCATGCGCGAGGAGCCCACGCCGTCGCGGCGCACCATGGCGCCCGCGGAGCCGGTGGCCTCGAGGATGTGCATGTGCTCCGCGAGCTCGTCGGTGAACAGGTTGCGCAGCCACGACGACAAGGGCTCGGGCGGCGCCGGCACCGCCCCAGAGGCCAAGAGCTCGTCGAGATCCTCGGACAAGAAGAGGGCATCGCCGTAGCGCTGCTCCGGATCCTTGGCCATGCAGCGGTCGACGATGGGCTGCAACAAGCCCGCGTCGGGCCGCCGGCGCGCCACGCGCACCGGCGCCTCCTTTTGGATGGCCTCGAGCGAGAGCACCACGTTCGAGCGACGGAACGGGTTCTCGTTGGTGAGCAGCTCCTGCAGGCAGATGCCGAGCGTGAAGATGTCGGAGCGGTTGTCGAGCTTCAGCGCCGCGCTCTGCTCGGGCGACATGTAATTGAACTTGCCCTTGATGGTGCCGGTCTCGGTGTTGCCCTCTTGCAGCTCGCTCTTGGCGATGCCGAAGTCGATGATCTTGACCTCGCCGTCGTAGCTGACGAGCACGTTGTGCGGGTTGATGTCGCGGTGCACGATGCGCAGCGGCGAGCCCGCCACGTCGACGAGGTTGTGGGCGTACGACAAGCCACGCGCCGCCTGCGCCACCATGGCGCAGACGTGGGCCAACGGCACCCAGGTGCGCCGAGCTCGCATGCGGTCGATGATCATGCGCCACGAGGGCCCGAGCACGTGCTCCATGGCGAGGTAGACGTGCCCTTGCTCCTCGCCCATGTCGTGCACCTGCACGACGTGGGGGTTGCTGAGCAGCGCCTGCAGACGCGCCTCGTCGAGGAACATGCGCCGGTGCCGCTCGTCTCTGCGCATGTGGCCGAGGATGCGCTTGATGACGACCAGCTTGGCCACGCCGGCCAAGGAGCCGGCGCCGCCTTGGCGCGCCAGGAACACCTCGCCCATGCCGCCGTAGGCCAGCCGACGCAGCAAGGTGTAGCGGCCGAAGTGTCGCTCGTTCTCGGGCAGCGGCTCCGACGACGGACGCATGGCGGACGGGGCGGCGGCGGAGTCCTCCGGCTCGTCGGCGGCCTCGGTGGCGCCATCGACGAACAGACCATCGACGGCGGCCGTTGGGTCGTCGGAGTCGTCGGATCTCGAGTGCTCCAGGGGCCCCGGCCCAGAGCGTGATCGCACCATCGCAGCCATCCTACCAACGGCACGCGCCCCCCCACGAGGAAGTGGCACCCCTGAGACGCGCTCCCGGGGTGGGAGCGTGGATCACGTGTGCGGATGCGCCAGTGCCACCAAGGGCCCGCGAATGGACAACTCAGTCGTCCTCGCGAGCGATCCATCGTCGCTGGCGGCGTCGCGTCCTCGGTCCGTGGCGACAGCCACGGCCCTGCGGGGCTCCTTGCCATCGACGCGCCTCGCTCG